>NZ_CATKQM010000024.1:0-354615 GCF_949768225.1 Pseudomonas sp. IT-P44
CCGAGCATTAGCGAGGCACCGAACGAAAGGGGCAAAAGCGCTTGGTTACTTGGCGCTTCTCCAAGTGACTCGCCGTAAGGGCGAAACCCATATCCGCCATCACCAAACCAATGGATATGTACACCAGCCAAAGCCCGTGCAACCCAGAATCCCCCACAACCCCAGCATTAATTCGAAACAATCTCGCCGCTCTTTACCGGCTAAAGTAGTCAAAATGCCTCTTTTTTTGACCGCCATCCGAGTCGAGATCCCTCCATGCGAATCCATCTGCGTCTGGTCGCCCTGAGCGCCCTGTTCATTTCGTCCCTGGCCCAGGCCGCCGACCTCATCCCCATCGAGGTCCACCGCGACGCCAACTGCGGCTGCTGCAAAAAGTGGATCAGCCACCTGGAGGCCAATGGCTTCAAGGTCGAGGATCACGTCGAAGCCAACATGAGCGAATTCAAGCAACAACACGGCGTGCCGCCACGCCTGGCGTCCTGCCACACCGGTTTGATCAACGGCAAATTCGTCGAAGGCCATGTCCCGGCCGATCAGGTGCTGGCCTTGACCAAGCGTGACGATCTATTGGGCGTGGCCGCGCCCGGCATGCCGATGGGTTCGCCCGGCATGGAAATGGACGGCATGAGCGACGCCTATCAGGTGATCGGCCTGAAAAAGGACGGCGCTGACGTGGTGGTGGCGGACTACCCCGCCGCCCATTGATGTCTGCAGCGTACATCGGGCTGTTTTTCGCCGCATTCGGTGCGGCGACCCTGCTGCCGTTGCAGTCCGAAGCGGTCCTGGTGGGGCTGTTGCTCAGCGAGCAGTACTGGCTCTGGTCGCTGCTGGCAGTTGCGACGCTGGGCAACGTGCTCGGCTCGCTGCTGAACTGGTGGTTGGGTCGCGGTATCGAGCGGTTTCGCGAGCGGCGCTGGTTTCCGGTCAGCCCACGCCATCTGGACAAGGCCCGCATTCATTATCAGCGCTACGGTCATTGGTCGTTGCTGTTGAGTTGGGTGCCTGTCATCGGTGACCCACTGACGCTGGTCGCCGGCGTCATGCGCGAACCGCTGGGGCGCTTCCTGCTGATCGTGACGCTCGCCAAAGGCGCCCGTTACGGCGTGCTGGCCCTGGCGACTTTGGGCTGGATCGGTTGAACCATCACCCGCCGCGATTGCCTGTGCTTAATGCCGCCCTAATCATGCCGATCCAGCATCGCCGATTTCCTCTGGAGTCCACCCATGCCCCTCGCACGCTCCCGCTGGCTACCGAGCCTGCTGCTGACCGCCGCACTGCCGGCCATCGCGGCCGAAGGTCCGGAATATGGCCCCGAACTGCAAGGCTTCGAATACCCCTATACGCTCAAGCATTTCGCCTTTGAGTCCCAGGGCCAGTCCCTGCAAATGGGCTACATGGACGTCGCCGCGCACGGCAAGGCGAACGGGCGCAGCATCGTGCTGATGCATGGCAAGAATTTCTGCGGCGCAACCTGGGACACGTCGATCAAGGCCTTGAGCGACGCCGGTTACCGGGTCATCGCGCCGGACCAGATCGGTTTCTGCACCTCCAGCAAACCGGACAATTATCAGTACAGCTTCCAGCAACTGGCGGCCAACACCCAACAACTGCTCAAAGCACTCGGCATCCAGAAAGCCAGCCTGCTCGGGCATTCCACGGGCGGCATGCTCGCCACCCGCTATGCGCTGCAATATCCCGAGCAGGTCGAACAACTGGCGATGGTCAACCCAATCGGTCTTGAAGACTGGAAAGCCCTCGGCGTGCCGTATCGCACGGTGGATCAATGGTACGAGCGTGAGCTCAAGGTGACGGCGCAAGGCATTCACGACTATCAGCGCAACACTTATTACGACGGCCGCTGGAAACCCGAATTCGACCGCTGGGTAGACATGTACGCAGGTATGGCCAAAGGCCCGGGCAAAACCCGGGTGGCGTGGAACTCGGCACTGATTTACGACATGATCTTCACCCAGCCGGTGTACTACGAATTCAAGGACCTGAAGGTGCCGACGCTGTTGCTGATCGGCACTGCCGACTCCACGGCCATCAACAAGGACATCGCCTCACCCGAGGTCAAAGCGAAAATCGGTCACTACGACGTACTCGGCAAACAGGTGGCGAAACTGATTCCTCACTCGACGCTGGTTGAATTCCCCGGCATGGGCCACGCGCCGCAAATGGAAGAACCGGCAAAATTCCACCAGGCCCTGCTCGCCTGGCTGAACAATTCCAACCCCGTTCATTGATGAGGTAAGGCGGATGGCTGTGCAGATTGCGGTACTCGATGACTGGCAGGATGTGGCGCGGCAGGTGGTTGACTGGTCGGCACTGGACGCCATCGGCCAGGTGAGTTTCATCCATGACTACCCGGCGGATAACGAAACGCTGGCAGCACGGCTGGCCGGGTTTGAAGTGATCTGCGTAATGCGCGAGCGCACACGGTTCGATGAAGACCTGTTGCGTCGGCTACCGACCCTCAAACTGCTGGTCACCGGCGGCATGCGCAACGCTGCCCTCGACCTGAAAGCCGCTGCCGCGCTTGGCATTCAGGTCAGCGGCACCGACAGTTACAAACACGCCGCGCCGGAACTGACCTGGGCGCTGATCATGGCTGCCACCCGCAACCTGGTCGTGGAAGCCAACGCCCTGCGTGCAGGTAAATGGCAACAAGGGCTGGGTGGCGACCTGCACGGCAAGACCCTGGCGATTCTCGGTTTGGGCAGCATTGGCCAGCGAGTCGCCCAGTTCGGCCAGGTGTTCGGCATGCGGGTGATCGCCTGGAGCGAAAACCTCACAGCCGAACGCGCCGCCGAAGTGGGCGTGACCTACGTCAGCAAGCAGGCGTTGTTCGAACAGGCCGACGTGTTGTCGGTGCATCTGGTGCTCAGCGACCGCAGTCGCGGCTTGGTCGACGCGCAAGCGCTGGACTGGATGAAACCCACCGCACTGCTGGTCAACACGGCTCGCGGGCCGATTGTCGATGAGGCGGCGCTGATCAAGGCGTTGCAAAAACGACGGCTGGCCGGTGCGGCACTGGACGTGTTCGAGCAGGAACCCTTGCCGGCTCATCACCCGTTCAGGACGCTGGAGAATGTGCTGGCGACGCCGCATGTCGGGTACGTCAGCCAGCAGAACTACCATCAGTTCTTTTCGCAAATGATCGAGGACATTCAGGCCTGGTCAGCTGGAGAGCCGATCCGGTTGCTCAGCTGATACCCGGTCATCGTTCATCGCCGGCCAACCGGCGATGAACGCACTACAAATCTAACTGGCCCTCACCGCGACAAACGCCGCCGTCACATAAGGCACCGTCACCACATCCTTGCCCCGCAATTCGGGCTCTGCGGCGATCAGCCCGCGAATTTGCCCATCCACCTTCACCCGCTCCTGCGCGGATAAAGCCGCGACAAAACTAGTGGACACCCAGATCCACCACGAACCTGTGCGCGCGTGCCTCGAAAAGACCGCCAGAAAGAAATGAATAATTGTTCACCCTGCGGTGTTCATGACAGCGAAGACTCATCATTTCGGCCTGCGGGATAACACCTTGCGTGCATGTTGCCGGGGCGTGGTTGAACTGAAACGAATAAACCAGTGGAGATCATCCATGAATACCCGTCTTACTGTTTTTACCGTTCAGCTACTGCTCGCCTTTGCGTTGTCCGCTACCCTTGCATTGGCCAATGGTGAAGATGACGCACCGGCCAGGCCCAACTGCCCGAAAGGCCAGGTCTTCGACTCCAGGTCGCAAAAATGCGTGAGGCAGACCAGCGGCGAGGTATCCGATGCCGACCGCACCGATTACGCCTATCGGTTGGCAAAGGACGGTCGCTACGAGGAAGCCCTGGCACTGCTCGACACGCTGAAAGAACCCGACACCGCCAAGGCGCTCAACTATCGCGGCTACGCTACGCGTAAACTGGGGCGCACCGACGAGGGCATCGGTTACTACCTGCAATCGGTCAAACTCGACCCGCAGTACGCGCAAGTCCGCGAGTACCTCGGCGAGGCGTATGTGATCAAGGGTCGGCTGGATCTCGCCCAGGAGCAGTTGCAGCAGATAAAATCGATCTGCGGCAGCACCTGCGAGGAGTACCGGGACCTGGCTGAAGCCATCAACGATTCATCGAAAACCTGACAGGACGGAGGTCGCCATCGCCAGCGATCAGGCAATACGGGCAGAGCTGGGTCAGCACCTGGCGCGGTTATGGCGCTACGGCCTGCTGCTGTCCCGGCAGCGGCATGTCGCCGAAGACCTGGTGCAGGCCACCTGCGTGCGGGCGCTTGAGTGTGCCGGGCAATTTGCCCCCGGCAGCCGCCTGGACCGCTGGCTGCTGAGCATTCTGCATTCGATCTGGCTCAACGAAGTGCGCTCGCGCCGGGTGCGTCAGGGCCAGGGGCTGGTGGATGCCGACAACGCCTTGTCGTTCGACGGTGAATACGCCGCGCAAACTCACGTGCTCGCCACGCAGGTGATTCGGCGCGTCGATGCGCTACCTGAAGCGCAACGCGAAACGGTATTTCTGGCCTACGTGGAGGGCCTGTCCTATCGCGAAGTCGCCGAAGTCCTGGACGTGCCCATCGGCACGGTCATGAGCCGCCTGGCCGCGGCGCGGGCGAAACTGGCCGAGTACCCGCCCTTGCACGCGGTGTCGAACCCTTCCACAGGAGAACGTCGATGAACGATCACACGATGCCTACGGACGAGCAACTGGTGGCCTACCTCGACGACCAACTCGATAGCGATCAGCGCAGCCGCATCGACGCAGTCATCGCCGAAGACTCGATGCTCAACCTGCGCCTTCAATGGCTGGCCCGCAGCAGCCTGCCGTTCAAGGCCGCCTACGACGAACTGGCGCAACAGGCGCCCGTGGACCGCCTGCAAGCGATGCTCGACACCTTGCCCTCGCCTGCCCGGCCCGCGATAAATCGGCGCAGGTTCCTCGCGGCGGCAGCCGGCCTGGTGTTGAGCGGCGTGCTCGCGGACCGGTTGTTCCTTGGCTGGCAGGCGAGCCAGCACAAATCCAGCTGGCGAGGGCTGGTGGCGGACTACATGTCGATGTACGTGCCGCAAACCCTGGAACACTTGCCCAGCGACGAAGCCACTCAGCGCGCGCAATTGCACACCATCGACGCACGCCTGGGGCTGCGCCTTTTGCCGGCTCAACTGAGCCTGCCACGCGTTGAGCTCAAACGCGCACAAATCCTCGAATACGACGGCATGCCCATCGCCCAGATTACGTATCTGGACCCGGCGCACGGCCCCATGGCGTTGTGCGTCACCCGCTCAAACAGTGGCAGTCGCCACTTCGCCCACGAGCGTCGGCACGGAATGAACGTGGTGTATTGGGCGGACATGGAACATGCGTGGATGCTGATCGGGCACAACCCGGCGTCGGAGCTGGAGGAGATGGCGAAGGTGTTGCGCAGTCGGCTAAGCGCGTGACCTGTAGGAGCCGGCTTGCTGGCGATGGGGCCATCAGACATTGCGTTGAATTCAAGGACGCCATCGCCGGCAAGCCGGCTCCTACACAGGTTTTTCGGCGGTCATCAGGCCGGGATCGGTAACCACAAACGGAACCGTGCGCCGCCCAGCGGAGACGGTTCGACGGTGAGCGTACCGCCCTGTGCCTCCAGCGCCCGCCGACTGATCGCCAATCCCAGGCCAAAGCCGCCAGTCGCCCGATCGCGACTGCGATCCAGTCGATAAAACGGCTCGAAAATCCGCTCGCGTTCGTCATCGGGAATGCCGATCCCATCGTCATCGACCCAGATTTCACACCCCTTGGCACAGACCTGAACCCCGATCTGAATACGCTTCTCGCAATAGCGCATCGCGTTGCGCAGCAGGTTCTGAATCGCCCGGGCAGTCAGCCGAGGGTCGAGTGTGAAGCGTTCGAGCTGGCCGTGAAGCAGCACGTCGATCACGATTTCAGGGGATTCCAGCTCCTCATCGACACTGCCCAGAATGCTGTCGATGAACTCATCCAGCGACACTTCCACCTGTTCCGGTAGCCGGGCCGGATTTTGCAAGCGGCTATAGGACAGCAGCTCCAGCACCAACTCATCCAGTTCACGAATGTGCGCGACCAGCCCTTGCAGGCGCTCCCGACTGGCAGCCGGCAAATCGTCGGACAGTGCCAGCGCGAGGCCAAAATCCAGGCGGGTCAGCGGTGTGCGCAACTCGTGAGAAACCGCGTTGAGCAAATCCCGCTGCTGGTTCAGCAGGTTTTCGATATCGCCGGCCATGGTGTCGAAAACGTTGGCCAGGCTGCCGATGTTGGAGTGGGTGGGGATCTGGGTGCGCTCGCTCAAATGCCCCTTGCCGAAGCGCTCAGCCGTGCCTTTGAGCCGCTCCAGGTCGCGCCAGTGCGGGCGCAGCCACAGCAACAGGCACGCGAGCATGGTCGCGCCGATCAGCACGTTGATGCTCCAGTACAGCAAATTCACGTCCAGCGGGTCCGGCGGCACGACCATTTGCACGACGGTTTGCGAGTTCAACGGTGCCACCGCCAGCGTGCGCCAGCCCCAGTCGCCGATGCGCACGACATTCTCGCCACGCTGCAAACGTTTCTGTTCCGCCAGGGTCAGGCCGTCATCGTCATTGCGGCTGAGGACGATGTGCAGCGGGTTGAATTCCTTGTCCATCTCGGCCGCCAACGCTGGCCACTGCGTTTCGGGCACGGCGTGAAACTGCTTGACGATCAGCGACTGCAACCCGCGCGAGTAATCGAGGTTGTAGGTGACAAAGCGCTCCTGGAAGACCTTGATCACCACGTCCGGTACCAGGTAGATCGCCGCGCTGTACGAAATGATCGTCACCAGGTACAGGCGAAAGAGGATTCTGAACATCGCCTCAGCATTCCCACTCGGAACGGCTGAACAGGTAACCCTTGCCCCACACGGTCTTGATCTTGCGCGCCTCGCCGGCGTGGTCGTCGAATTTGCGTCGCAGTTTGGAAATCGCCACGTCCACCGAGCGGTCGGTGCCGTTGAATTCGATGCCGCGCAGGCGTTGCAGAATCTGGTCGCGGCTCAACACTTCGCCGGCATGCCGGGCCAGCACCACCAGCAAGTTGTATTCGCCGCTGGACAGCTCGACCAGTTGTTCACGCCAGGTCACGGTGCGTTCGGACAGGTCGATGCACAAATTGCCCATGAGGATGCGGTCATTGGCCGTCTGCGGTTCGCTGAGGCTGCTGCGGCGCAACAGTGTACGAACGCGGGCCAGCAACACGCGGGGTTCGCAGGGTTTGGTGACGTAGTCATCGGCGCCCATTTCCAGGCCCAGCACCTGATCGTGGCTGTCGTCACGGGCAGTGAGCATCAGGATCGGCAGCGTGGCCGAATCCGCGCGCAACAAGCGACAGACTTGCAGGCCGTCGAGCCCCGGCAACATCAGGTCGAGGATCACCAGGTCCGGCGGATTGACCCGCGCGCGCTCGCGCACGTGGTCGCCGCGGCTGATCACGCTGACGGAGTAGCCGTTGCGTTCCAGATAGCTGGAAATCAACTCGGAGAGCGCGGTGTCGTCTTCGACCAGGAGGATGTTGGGCATGGGTGTTTCCAGAGAGTGCAGTGGCGGCTGTTCAGGCCTCTTCGCGGGCAAGCCTCGCTCCTACAGGGATTGTTGTCGGTCATGGATTTCGCGGACGACACAAATCCTGTAGGAGCGAGGCTTGCCCGCGAAGGCGGCCTGACAGGCGCAATAAATTTCAAGCCGTGAAGGATATACGCCCTCACCCGTGCCTGAGCAAAACCATTACACAATTTCACACAGCACCAACAAAGCTTCACCGCTACCCTCGTCGCCTCCCCGTAGGATGCGGGAGTTCATTATTGGGGTATTTACATGTCGAAGAACCTGCTTGCCAAGCTCAGCCTGCTTGCCCTGGCGTTGACGCTGAGCGCGTGTGACAAATCCACGAGCGCTGAAGAGCAGGCGCCGTTGGCCACCGTGCGCATCGAGACCATCAAACCGCGGCCCCTGTCGATCACCAGCGAATTGAGCGGACGGATCGCCGCGCCACGGATTGCCGAAGTGCGCGCCCGGGTCGCCGGCGTGGTGTTGCAACGCGCCTTCCACGAAGGCAGCGACGTGAAAAAAGGCGACGTGCTGTTCCGCATCGATCCGGCACCGTTCAAGGCTGACCTGGACAGCGCCGAAGCCTCGCTGCGCAAGGCCGAGGCCAACGCCTTCCAGGCCAGGCTGCAAGAACAGCGCTACGCCCAGTTGATCGAAGGCAATGCCATCAGCGGCCAGGATTACGACAACGCCCGGGCCGCTGTACGGCAAACCGCCGCTGAAGTCGCGGCCAATAAAGCCGCCGTGGATCGAGCGAAACTGAATCTCGGGTACGCCACCGTCACCGCCCCCATTTCCGGGCGCATCGGCCGCGCACTGGTCACCGAAGGCGCATTGGTCGGGCAGAACGAAACCACGCCGCTGGCATTGATCCAGCAGTTGAACCCGATTCATGCCGACCTCACCCAGTCGACCCGCGAACTCAACGACCTGCGCCGCGCCTTCCGTTCCGGCCAGTTGCAGGAAGTGGGTCAGGGTCAGGCCAAAGCCACGCTGATTCAGGATGACGGTAGCCTCTATCCGCTGCCGGGCAAGCTGCTGTTCACCGACATCACCGTCGACCCGGGCACCGGCCAGATCATCCTGCGCAGCGAGTTTCCCAACCCGGACCTCGACTTGCTGCCGGGCAGCTTCGTGCGGGTGCGCCTGGAACAAGCGGTGAACCAGCAAGGCATCAGCGTGCCGCAACGCGCCATTCAACGCGACAGCGCGGGTGTTGCGCAGGTGCTGGTGCTCGATGCGGAACTGCGCGTCGGCCAGCAAACCGTAGAGCTGGGCGCCGTGCAAAACGATCGCTGGATCGTCACCGCAGGCCTCAAGTCTGGCGACCGCATCGTCATCGAAGGCCTGCAACACGCCAAGCCCGGCGAGAAAGTACAGATCGACGACTCCCCTCTTCCACTTGCCCAGGTTTCTGGTCAGTAAGCAGGACGCTTTTCTATGCCGCAGTTCTTTATCGACCGCCCGGTGTTCGCCTGGGTGGTTGCCCTGTTCATCCTGCTGGCCGGTGCCCTGTCCATTCCGCAGTTGCCGGTGGCGCAGTACCCCGATGTCGCGCCACCGCAGATCGAAATCTACGCCGTGTACCCGGGCGCCTCGGCGCAAACCGTGGACGAAAGCGTGGTCAGCCTGATCGAGGAAGAGCTCAACGGCGCCGATCACCTGTTGTATTTCGAATCGCAAAGCAGCCTCGGCAGCGCCACGATCAAGGCGACTTTTCAACCGGGCACCAACCCGGAAATGGCCCAGGTCGATGTGCAGAACCGCCTGAAAGTCATCGAGTCGCGCCTGCCGCAAGCGGTCAATCAGCAAGGTTTGCAGGTGGAGAAAGTCTCCGCCGGTTTCCTGCTGCTGATCACCCTGACCTCCACTGACGGCAAACTCGACGACGTGGCGCTCAGCGATTACCTGGCGCGCAACGTGATGAACGAGATCAAGCGCCTGGACGGTGTCGGCAAGGCGCAGCTGTATGGCGCCGAGCGGGCGATGCGGATCTGGATCGACCCGCAGAAACTGATCGGTTTCAACCTGACACCGGCCGACGTCAACGCCGCCATCGTTGCGCAGAACGCCCAGGTTTCGGCCGGCAGCATCGGCGACCTGCCGACCCGCACCACCCAGGAAATCACCGCAACCGTTCTGGTCAAAGGCCAGCTGTCGACCCCGGAAGAATTCGCCGACATCGTGCTCAAGGCCAATCCGGACGGTTCCACCGTGCGCATCGGTGATGTGGCGCGGGTCGAGATCGGCAGCCAGGAATACCAGTTTGGCACGCGTCTGAACGGCAAGCCGTCCACCGCTGTCGGCGTGCAATTGTCCCCCGGCGCCAACGCCCTCAGCACTGCGACGCTGGTGCGGGCGAAGATGGATGAACTGGCGCGCTACTTCCCGGCGAATGTGGAATACAAGATCCCGTACGACACCTCGCCTTTCGTCAAAGTCTCGATCACCAAAGTGGTTTACACCCTAATCGAAGCGATGGTGCTGGTGTTCGCGGTGATGTTCCTGTTCCTGCAAAACTTCCGCTACACGCTGATTCCGACCCTCGTGGTGCCAGTGGCGCTGATGGGCACCTTTGCGACCATGCTCGCGCTGGGGTTCTCGATCAACGTACTGACCATGTTCGGCATGGTGCTGGCCATCGGCATTCTGGTGGACGACGCCATCGTGGTGGTGGAAAACGTCGAACGGATCATGGCCACCGAAGGCCTGTCGCCCAAAGAGGCGACGCGCAAAGCGATGAAGCAGATCACCGGGGCGATCATCGGCATCACTCTGGTGCTGGTCGCCGTGTTTATTCCAATGGCGTTCATGCAGGGTTCGGTCGGGGTGATCTACCGGCAATTCTCGCTGTCGATGGCCACCTCGATTCTGTTTTCGGCCTTCCTCGCCCTGACCTTGACCCCGGCGCTCTGCGCAACGCTGCTCAAGCCGATTGCCAAGGGCGAGCATCACGCCAAGGGCGGCTTCTTCGGCTGGTTCAACCGACGCTTCGAGCAACTGACCGAGCGCTATCAGGGCTGGGTCGCTTATGCGCTGAAACGCAGTGGTCGTTACCTGCTGATCTACGGCGTGCTGCTGATTGGTCTGGGGCTGTGCTTCAGCCGTCTGCCCTCTTCGTTCCTGCCGGTGGAGGATCAGGGTTACACCATCACTGACATTCAACTGCCACCCGGCGCGAGCAAAAATCGCACGGTGCAGGTGGTCGAGCAGATCGAAGCGCACAACGCCACCGAACCGGGCGTCGGCGACAGCACGGTGATTCTCGGCTTCAGCTTCTCCGGCAGCGGGCAAAACGCGGCGCTGGCGTTTACCACGTTGAAAGACTGGTCGGATCGCGGCAGCGACGACTCGGCGAGTTCGATTGCCGACCGCGCCAACATCGCGCTGAGCCAGATCAAGGACGCCATGGCGTTCTCGGTCCTGCCGCCGCCGGTGGACGGCCTCGGCACCTCCAGCGGTTTCGAGTTCCGCTTGCAGGACCGTGGCGGCCTCGGCCATGCCACGCTGATGCAGGCGCGTACCGCGTTGCTGGCGGCCGCCGAGAAAAGTCCGATCCTGATGAACGTGCGCGAAAGCGCGCTGGCCGAAGCGCCGCAGGTGCAACTGATCGTCGACCGTAAACAGGCGAATGCGCTGGGGGTTTCGTTTACCGACATCGGCAGCGTGCTGTCCACCGCTGTCGGTTCGGCTTACATCAACGACTTCCCCAATCAGGGGCGGATGCAGCGGGTGGTGGTCCAGGCTGAAGGCGATCAACGCAGTCAGGTCGCCGACCTGCTGAAGATCCACGTGCGCAACAGCAGCGGGAAAATGGTGCCGCTGTCCGCCTTCGTCCAGGCCAAATGGACTCAGGGCCCGGCCCAATTGACCCGTTACAACGGCTATCCGGCGATCAGTATTTCCGGCGAGCCAAAACCGGGTCACAGCACCGGTGAAGCCATGGCGGAAATCGAGCGACTGGTCGCGCAAGGGCCAGCGGGCCTGGGCCAGGAATGGACCGGGTTATCGCTGCAGGAACGGCTGTCCGGCAGCCAGGCGCCGATCCTGCTCGGGTTGTCGCTGTTGATCGTGTTCCTGTGCCTGGCGGCGTTGTATGAGAGCTGGTCGATTCCGACTTCGGTGCTGCTGGTGGTGCCGCTCGGTGTGCTCGGCGCGGTGTTGGCCGTGACCTTGCGCGGGATGCCCAACGACGTGTTCTTCAAGGTCGGGCTGATCACCATCATCGGCCTGTCGGCGAAGAACGCGATCCTGATCATCGAGTTCGCCAAGAGCCTGTACGACGAAGGCCACGACCTGATCGACGCCACCCTGCAAGCTGCGCGCCTGCGCCTGCGGCCAATCGTCATGACGTCCCTGGCGTTCATCCTCGGCGTCGTGCCGCTGGCGATCGCCACTGGCGCGAGCTCGGCAAGCCAGCAAGCCATCGGCACCGGGGTGATTGGCGGGATGATCACCGCGACACTGGCGGTGGTGTTTGTGCCGGTGTTTTTTGTGGTGGTGATGAAACTGGTGCGCAAACGCCACAAGAAAACCTGACCGCACACATCCCCCTTGTAGGAGCGAGGCTTGCCCGCGAAGGCGTTGTAACAGTCAATAATTAACTCGACTGACACACCGCCTTCGCGGGCAAGTCGGATCGCCGCACCGCACGCTCCTACAGGGAATTGTGTGGGCCCGACGGGCCACGCTGGGCTAAGGTGTTTGCATACCCTGGCCCATCGAGTTCACATGCCCTTCCTCGCCCGCACCCACCCTCGCCTGTCCGCCGCTGCGACCCTCGGCGTCGCGGTGGGCATTCTGGCTCCGGCCGATTCGATCATCAGCAAAATCCTCTTCGGCTGGAACGCCGGGGTCTGGTCGTATCTGGTGCTGATGCTCTGGCTCGCCGCCCGCGCCAAAGCGCCGGATGTGAAACGCATTGCCGAAGTCGAAGACGAGAACGCCGGGCTGGTGCTGTTCGTGGTGTGCATCGCCGCCATCGCCAGCCTGGCGACCATCACCTTCGAACTGGTCGGCAGCAAGGACCTGGAAACCACCCGCAAGCTGTTGCATTACGGGTTTACCGCACTGACCGTCATCGGTTCATGGCTGTTGATCGGGGTGATTTTCAGCGTGCATTACGCCCGTCTGTTCTACACCTGGGCCGGCAAAGACCCGGCGCTGCGCTTCGCTGAAGGGCTGACCACCCCCAATTATTGGGACTTCCTGTATTTCTCGTTCACCATCAGCGCGGCGGTGCAGACCTCCGATGTCGGCGTGGCCACTCGGGAATTGCGCAAGATTGTGCTCGCGCAGTCGCTGATCGGTTTTCTGTTCAACACCGCGATTCTCGGGTTCTCGATCAACATCGCTGCGGGCCTGTTCAACTGAGCCGTGCACAAACGTTCTAGGCATCGCCCGCGCCACGAGCGTTAAATAACCCGGCAATCCGTCTCGCAGGTGCAGCATGACCACTCACAACTGGATCGACCTGGCCCAGGACGCCGACACCGGCATCGAGACGCTGCGCGCGCATTTCGAGGGCCACGCCTACGATCCGCACTGGCATGACAGCTATCTGGTGGGCGTCACCGAGCAAGGGGTGCAGCAATTCAACTGCCGGCGGGCCAGGCACCAGAGCACGCCGGGCAAAGTGTTTTTGCTCGAACCGGGTGACATCCACGACGGCGAAGCACCGACGGTCGATGGTTTCACCTACCGCATGCTGTACCTCGACCCGCAGTGGTTGAAGCGCGAGCTCAGTGCCGTGTTCGACAACGCGCCGGACAACAGTCAATTGAGCTTCGCCAATACCCTGGCCACCGACGTGCGCCTGGCCCACGCCACCAGCCTGGCGTTTCAGGCGCTGCACAACGGCGAGCTGAAAATCGTCCGCCAGACGGCCCTCGACAGCCTGCTCGAACGCCTCACCACTCACCTGCACTGGCGTGCCCGTTATGGCGAAGACCCGCGATTGCCGTTGGTGGCGCAGAAGGCTCGGGAGTATCTGCACGCCCATGCCCACGAGGACATCGGCCTCGACCAACTGGCCGCCGCAACGGGCGTCGATCGCTTTCGCCTGACCCGCGCCTTCAAGGCTGCTTACGGCATCGCCCCGCACGCCTATCTGGTGCAATTGCGCCTGGCCACGGCCCGCAGAATGCTCGCCCGAGGCGAACAACCGGCCACGGTGGCCATGACGCTGGGGTTCGCTGACCAGAGTCATCTGGGCCGCTGGTTCGTGCGGGCTTACGGCCTGACACCCGCGTTGTATCGCAAGCGCTGCTCAAATCTTCCAGACAGTTGACCGTGGGATTGTGAAGATCGACTTCAATGATCTTCACCGGAGTTTGCCCGCGATGCTGTCCACTTTCCCGACGTTACTGCCCTTCCTGTTGTTTGCGTTCGTGGCGTCGATCACGCCCGGCCCGACCAACATTCTGGTGTTGAGCAACAGTGCCCGATACGGCTTGGTGGCCGCCGTGCCGATCATCTTCGGCGCCTGTGCCAGCGCCGCGACAATTGTGTTGTTGGTCGGCAGCGGTGCCGGGGCGTCGTTGACCGCTTGGCCCTTCGTGCAAACCGCGATGCAGTGGATCGGCGTCGCCTGGCTGAGTTACCTCGCCTGGCAGATTTTCAACGCCCCGGCAGAGGCCGTCACCACGCAAAATGCCGACGCCCGGCTCGGTCTTTTGGGCGCTGCCGGCCTGCAACTGATCAACCCGAAAACCTGGATGATGGCGCTGGCGGTTGTCAGTGTATTTGCCGGCGGCGGTGAACAGCGCCTGACCCATGTGATGGTGTTGTCGCTGGCGTTCTTTCTGATTTCCCTGCCCTGCCTTGGGGTCTGGGCATTGCTCGGCGCGGGCTCCACGCGCTGGTTGCGCTCACCTCGCTCAATGCAACGCTTCAATCGCAGCATGGCCCTGTTGCTGTTGGGATCGGCCTGGTTGAGTCTTTGGGCCTGAATCCCATTCGTCGGCCATTGTCGGACAATCGACGATGCGGGGCTTGACGGCGTATTTGCTTTTGGTGTCTTCTGAAACCGGTTTCAGTGCGATCTCAAACGCACGGACCTTATAACTCCAATAAGAAGGTTTCAGACCGTGAACGATTTCTCCGCCGCCCAGCGCAGCCGCGTGACCATGCTTGATGTCGCCGAACATGCCAAGGTCTCCAAGGCCAGCGTGTCGCGGTTCATCGGCGAGGATCGCGCCTTGCTATCCGATGCGATTGCGTTGCGCATCGAACAGTCGATTGCCGAACTGGGCTATCGCCCGAACCAGATGGCTCGCGGTCTGAAACGTGGACGAACCCGCCTGATCGGTATGCTGGTCGCCGACATCCGCAACCCTTATTCGATTGCCGTGATGCACGGGGTGGAAACCGCCTGCCGTCAACACGGCTACAGCCTGGTGGTGTGCAACACCGACCGCGATGACGAGCAGGAATGCCAGCACCTGGCCCTGCTCCGCTCGTACAACATCGAAGGGCTGATCGTGAACACCCTCGGCCACCACCGCGACGAATTGCAGGAACTGCACCGCGAGATGCCGCTGGTGCTGGTGGACCGCAAGGTCGAGCACCTCGAAAGTGACATGGTCGGGCTGGACAACCCGGCAGCGGTCGAGATCGCCATCGCCCACCTTGAAGAACGCGGTTACCGCGATGTGCTGCTGGTCACCGAACCGTTTGACGGCACCAGTTCGCGGATAGAACGGGTCAGCAGTTTCAAGGCACAGATTGCCCGGCGTTCGGCGCTGCGCGGAACGATGATCGAAACCGGCAGTGACCTCACCGCAAACCTCAAAACCTTTCTCGATACACCCGGCCCCGGCCCGAAGGCGCTGTTCTGCGCGAACGGGATTGCGGCGCTGGCCGCGACCCATGCGTTGCGCGAATTGCAGTGCACGTTGTTCGAGGATGTCGGCTTGATCGCCCTCGATGATCTGGATTGGTACCCGCTGGTGGGCAGCGGCATCACCGCCCTCGCCCAACCGACGACCGAGATGGGCGCGAGTGCGTTTGAATGCTTGCTCAAGCGCTTGCGCGGGGATGGCGGGCCGGTGCGGACGATGGATTTTTCGGCGCGGTTGATTGTGCGTGGGTCGACCCTGGGAAATTCTCGGTGAATGTTTCGGCCCCTTCGCGGGCAAGCCTCGCTCCTACAGGACACCGACAACCCGTAGGAGCGAGGCTTGCCCGCGAAAGGGCCCGAAAGACCACCACAAAACCTCATCCTTTTTTTTGAACAAAAATGAAACCGGTTTCAGAGGTCCATGACAATGCATAAACCACCCGTTTCCATCAGCCTCTCCAGCTACGGCGCCGACCTCGTCCGCCAGCGCGGTCAAGGCCATTTCATCGATATCCTCGCAGCTGCGGGCGCCAGCCACATCGAATGGCGCGAAGAATTGCTGACCGTTGAAGACCCCGCCCAACTGGCCGATGCCACCCAGGCGCAAGGCCTCGAAAGCGTGTACTCCTCGCCGATGGAATTGTGGCTGGCCGGCCAGTCGAAACCCAATCCGCAACTGATCACCGCCCTGCAACGCGCCCAGGCCTTCGGCGCCAAATGGCTGAAGGTGTCCCTCGGTTACTTCACCGACACCAGCGACCTGCAAACCCTCGCCCGGATCCTGGGCAAAAGCGCCGTGCAACTGCTGGTGGAAAACGATCAGACCCTGCACGGTGGTCGCATCGAACCGTTCCAGCGTTTTTTCGCAGCGGTCGAGCAACACAATATGCCGATCAAAATGACCTTCGACATCGGCAACTGGCACTGGCAGGACCAGTCCGCCAGCAGCGCCGCGCGCCTGCTCGGGCGTCACGTCGGCTACGTGCACTGCAAAGCCGTGTCACGCCGGGCCGATGGCAAACTGGTTGCCATGCCGCCTGCTGCCGGCGACCTGCATTCGTGGGAACAACTGCTGCGGCACATGGCCCAAGGCGTGATGCGGGCCGCGGAATATCCGCTGCAAGCCGATGACCTGGTGCAGCTCACCACCGAGCATGTCGCCGCCCTCGCCCACTTGGGGCAAGCACGCCTGGAGAGCGCTCATGTCTGAGATCGATATCCTGTCGTTCGGCGAAACCATGGCGATGTTTGTCGCCGATCAAAATGGCGACCTCGCCAACGTCGACCACTTTCACAAACGCATTGCCGGGGCCGACAGCAACGTCGCCATCGGCTTATCGCGACTGGGGTTCAAGGTGACGTGGCTGAGCCGGGTCGGTGACGACTCTCTGGGCCGCTTCGTAATCGACACCTTGAAAAAGGAAGGCCTGGATTGCAGTAACGTTGCCCTCGATGCCGCACACCCGACCGGGTTTCAGCTCAAGTCACGTACCGACGATGGCGACGATCCCAGGGTCGAGTACTTTCGGCGCGGTTCGGCGGCGAGTCATTTGTCGCCGCAGTCGATCATCCCCGAACTGCTCAAGGCGCGGCACTTGCACGCCACCGGCATTCCTCCGGCGCTGTCCGAAACGGCGCGACAGATGTCTTTCGAACTGATGACGCGCATGCGCGAAGCCGGGCGCAGCGTGTCCTTCGACCCGAACCTGCGCCCGAGCCTGTGGGCCAGCACGCAACAGATGATCAGCGAAATCAACCGCCTCGCCGCCCTCGCCGACTGGGTGCTGCCGGGTTTGAGTGAAGGTCGTTTGCTGACCGGCTATGAAGACCCGGCTGACATCGCCGCGTTTTACCTCGACCAGGGCGCCGAAGCGGTGGCGATCAAGCTCGGCCCGCACGGCGCGTATTACCGCACGCGTCTGGATGACGGTTTCGTGGCGGGTGTGCCCGTGGAAACGGTGGTCGACACGGTCGGTGCCGGTGACGGGTTTGCCGTCGGCATGATCAGCGCGCTGCTGGAAAACCACAGCGTTGCCGACGCCGTGAAACGCGCCAACTGGATTGGCAGCCGTGCGGTACAGAGTCGTGGAGATATGGAGGGGTTGCCGACCCGATCCGAGATGTCCATCGAATTCGAGACCGCTGTTCGCGGGCAAGCCTCGCTCCTACAGGTTTAGCGCGAACCTGTAGGAGCGAAGCTTGCTCGCGAAGAGGCCATCACTACCACTGCAAAAGCTTGATCTGACCCGTTACCTGCTGCGACAAAAACAACAAGCTCAGGAGCACCACTCATGAAAACCGCAACGCTCGCCACCCGCCGCTGGTGGTACATCATGCCCATCGTGTTCATCACCTACAGCCTGGCGTACCTGGACCGCGCCAACTACGGATTCGCCGCCGCCTCCGGGATGGCCGCAGACCTGATGATCACGCCTGGCCTGTCGTCGATGCTCGGCGCACTGTTCTTCCTCGGCTACTTTTTCTTCCAGGTGCCCGGCGCGATCTACGCGCAAAAACACAGTGTGAAGAAGCTGATTTTCGTCAGCCTGATCCTCTGGGGCAGCCTGGCGACGCTCACAGGGATCGTCTCCAACGCCTACTGGCTGATCGTCATTCGCTTCATGCTCGGCGTGGTCGAAGCCGCGGTGATGCCAGCGATGCTGATCTACCTGTGCCACTGGTTCACCCGTGCCGAACGCTCGCGGGCCAACACTTTCCTGATCCTCGGCAACCCGGTGACCATGCTCTGGATGTCGGTGGTGTCGGGCTATCTGGTGCAGCATTACAGCTGGCGCTGGATGTTTATCATCGAAGGTTTGCCGGCAGTGCTCTGGGCGTTTATCTGGTGGCGCCTGGCGGATGATCGTCCGGCCCAGGCCAAGTGGCTCAGCGACGCCGAAAAGCACGATCTGGAAAGCGCCCTCGCCGCCGAACAGGTGGGCATCAAGGCGGTGAAGAACTACGCCGAAGCCTTCCGCTCGCCGAAAGTGATCATCCTGGCCCTGCAATTTTTCTGCTGGAGCATCGGCGTCTACGGCTTCGTGCTGTGGCTGCCGTCGATCCTCAAGGCCGGCGCGCAAATGGACATGGTCGAAGCCGGCTGGCTGTCGGCGCTGCCGTATCTGGCGGCGGTGATCGGGATGCTGCTGGTGTCCTGGGGCTCGGACAAACTGCAAAAGCGCAAACGCTTTGTCTGGCCGCCGCTGCTGATCGCCTCGATTGCGTTCTACGGATCGTACGCGCTGGGCGCCGAACATTTCTGGTGGTCGTACACCCTGCTGGTGATTGCCGGGGCCTGCATGTACGCGCCTTACGGACCGTTCTTCGCGATCATCCCGGAAATCCTCCCGGCCAACGTCGCCGGTGGCGCCATGGCGTTGATCAACAGCATGGGCGCGCTCGGCTCGTTTGGCGGCTCTTATCTGGTCGGTTACCTGAACAGCTCCACCGGTTCGCCGGGCGCGTCTTACCTGCTGATGAGCGGCGCGCTGATGTTTTCGGTGGTGCTGACGATTCTCCTCAAGCCCGGCGCCAGCGACCGGGAACGTCCTGCGGTTGCGCAAACACGCCCGACCGCCGCCCATCCTTGAATTGATGCAGAGATGAATACGATGAAAAAGCAGGTCGTGCTGTACAAGAAACTCTCACCGTTGCTGATGGCTCGCCTGCATGAGCAGACCGACGTGACGCTGATCGACAACCTCGACGCCGATGGCCTGGCGCAACTGCGCGAGGCCCTGCCCCGCGCTCACGGGTTGCTCGGTGCCAGTCTGAAACTGGACGCGGGCCTGCTGGATCTGGCGCCGAATCTACGCGCCATTGCCAGCGTTTCGGTGGGCGTCGACAACTACGACATCGACTACCTGACCGAGCGGCGAATCCTGCTCAGCAACACCCCGGACGTGCTCACCGAAACCACCGCCGACACCGGTTTTGCGCTGATCCTCGCGACGGCCCGGCGCGTGGTGGAACTGGCGAACATGGTTCGTGCCGGCCAGTGGAACCGCAACATCGGCCCCGTGCATTTCGGCAGCGATGTGCACGGTAAAACCCTGGGCATCATTGGCATGGGGCGGATCGGCGAAGCGTTGGCCCAACGCGGGCATTTCGGTTTCGGCATGCCGGTGATCTATCACAGCCACTCGCCGAAACCGGCGGTGGAACAGCGCTTCAATGCGCAATACCGCAGCCTGCCGGAGCTGTTGCAGCAGGCCGATTTCGTTTGCCTGACATTGCCGCTGACAGTGGAAACCGAGGGGCTGATCGGTGCTGAACAGTTTGCGCTGATGCGTCCAGAGACGATCTTCATCAACATTTCACGGGGCAAAGTGGTGGACGAAACGGCGCTGATCGAAGCGTTGCGTTCCGGGCAGATTCGCGCGGCGGGGCTGGATGTGTTCGAACGCGAACCGCTGAACCCGGACTCGCCGTTGTTGCAACTGAACAACGTGGTGGCGACGCCGCACATTGGCTCGGCGACCCATGAAACGCGCGAAGCGATGGCGACGTGTGCGGTGGACAATCTGCTGGCAGCGTTGACGGGTGAGCGGCCGAAGAATCTGGTGAATACCCGGGCGTGGAAGGATTAAGAGATTCGGCGCCTGCAAGTCAGTCTTCGCGGGCAAGCCTCGCTCCTACAGTAGTTCGCGATGCCCCGGTAGGAGCGAGGCTTGCCCGCGAAGAGGCCCTCAGGCGCGCCGAGCTTCCAAAAGATCCGCCGCACACAACGCAATCCGTCGACACGCATCCGCCAGTTTCCGTTGATCCACCACCAACCCGATCCGGATGTGCCCCGCCGCGCTCGGCCCGAACGCTTCGCCGGCCAGCACCGAAACGCCATAGCCCTCCAGTAGCCGCTCGGCGAAGTGCTGGGCAGACAACCCGGTCTGGCGCACATCAACCATCACAAACATCCCGCCATCCGGCCGTACCGCCCGCACCCCCGGGCACGCACTCAGGCTCGCGCACACCAGGTCACGGCGTTGACGGTATTCTTCGCGCATCATCGCCACTTCCGGCAGATCACCCTCCAGCGCAACCTGCGCCGCCTTCTGCACAAAGTCCGGAATGCCGAACAGCATGCACAACGACAGATGTTCCAGATGGTCAATCAAGGGTTTGGGCCCGATCACCCAACCGACCCGCCAGCCGCTCATGGCGTGGGATTTCGACAGGCTGTTGAGCGTCGCGGTGCGCTCGGCCATGCCGGGCAGGCTCGCCGGGCTGATGTGCTCGCCCTCGTACAACAGATCGCTGTAAACCTCGTCACTGATCAGCCACAGGTTGTGCCGAATGCACAGCGATGCCAGTTCCTGCCAGATCTTCAGCGACAGACTGGCACCGGAAGGGTTGTTCGGACTGTTGAGCAAAAGCGCGCGGGTTTTCGGCGTGATCAGCGCCGCGACATCCGTCGGATCAACGCGAAAGCCGTTCTCCGGACGCACCGCCACCGGCACCGCTTTCGCCCCGCAGGCACCGAACACGCCTTCATAAGTCACGTACATCGGTTCGGCGACGATCACTTCATCGCCCGGATCAAGCAGGCATTGCACGACCGAATACACCCCGCACTGGGCGCCGGGCGTCACAATCACCTGATCCGCATCGACCTCCTGACCGCTGCAACGCCGGTGACGGTTGACGATGCTGTCGCGTAGCCCGCGACTGCCGCGCACTTGCGAGTAATGCGTGTCGCCAGCCAACAGGCTGTCAATGCATGCCTGGACGATGGGACGCGGCGTATCGAAGTCCGGATCACCCACCGACAACAGCAACACATCGACGCCCTGCTCTCGTAATTCCAATGCTCGGTAATGAATCTGCCAGGCCGCAGCGCCGTCTCCGGCAATTCGTTGGGTCAAGGCTGAATAGCGCATGTATTTCTCCAATCGCGCGTGTTCCTAGTCTCAACCCTATCTCAAATCACGAAACGCGCCACCATGGCATTCAAATCAACAGCCAGGCGCGACAGTTCGTGGGTGGCAGCGCTGGTCTGGTTGGCCCCGGCAGCGGACTGGGTCGCCAGGTCGCGGATGTTCACCAGGTTGCGGTCAACTTCGCGGGACACCTGCGCCTGCTCTTCGGACGCGCTGGCAATTACCAGGTTGCGTTCGTTGATCAGATGGATCGACTGGGTGATCTGCTCCAGCGCGACACCGGCGGCTCGGGCCATTTCCAGGGTGCTGTGGGTGCGCTGATTGCTTTGCTGCATCGACGACACCGCCTCCCCCGTACCGTTCTGGATGCCGGCGACCATCTTCTCGATTTCCTGAGTCGATTGCGCCGTGCGATGCGCCAACGCCCGCACCTCGTCCGCCACCACCGCAAAACCACGCCCGGCTTCACCGGCACGGGCCGCTTCAATCGCGGCGTTCAGTGCCAGCAGGTTGGTCTGTTCGGCAATGGCGCGAATCACGTCCAGCACCTTGCCGATGTCCCGGCCCTGAGCGGCCAGGCCTTCGATCATCAGCGAGGTGTTCTGCACGTCGTGGGTCATGGTCTGGATCGCATCGACGGTTTCCACCACGCGGTCGCGACCTTCACGAGCAGCCTGGGTCGACTGGTTCGAGGCTTCGGAAGTCGACACGGCGTTGCGCGCCACTTCTTCCACGGCAGCGGTCATTTCGTTGACAGCGGTGGCGGCTTGTTCGATTTCATTGTTTTGCTGTTGCAGACCGCGGGACGCTTCTTGCGTGACCGTGCTCAGCTCTTCGGCGGCGGCGCCCAGTTGCGTGGCTGAACCGGCGATCTGCTCGATGGTTTTGCGCAAACTGGCCTGCATGGTGGACAAGGCGCCGAGCAAACGGGCCGGTTCATCCTTGCCATCGACTTCAATGACGTTGCGCAGGTTGCCGCCCGCGATGGTTTCAGCAGCCTGCAATGCACGGTTCAGCGGGGTGACGATGCTGCGGGTCAACAGCCAGGCCAGCAACACGGTCATCAGTGCGGCGATCACCGCAACGACCACGATGCCGGTGATGGCGTTGCTGTAGTGTTCGCCCGCTTCGGCCGATGCGGTCTTGGCGTCGCTGGTGTTGAGTGCCACCAGTTTATTGAGCTGCTCGCCCATCTGGTCGGTGCCGTCCTTGATCCGCGTATTGATCAGGGTGCGCATCTCATCCAGCTTGTTCTGCCGCGACAGTTCCATCATCTGGTTCTGCGCTTGCATATAGGTGTCGAGGGTGGCGGTGAACGTCTTGTATAGCGCGGCTTCTTCCGGCGGGGCGGGCAAGGCTGCGTAGCTGGCCTGGGCGCTGCGCAGCTTGTCGGTGAGGACGCCGATGCGAGTCTGGGCTTCTTGCAATGCGGCGGGTTCGCGGTTGACCAACACCCGGAACGAGAGGATGCGCATGCGCAGGACGTTTTCCGTCATGTTGCCCAAAAACCCGATGCTGGGCAGTTGCGTCGTCTCCATATCGACCGAGGCCTGGCGAATGGTCGTCATGCGGCTCACGGCAAATACACCCAGCACGATGACCAGCAAGGCAATGAAGGCAAAACCCAGGAAAGCTCGAGGCGCGATGTTCAGATTACGCAGGGACATAGGACGATACTCGGGTGATTGAGTCTTCGAGCGTCCTTGCCGTGATCACTGGCGGGCGGGCATTGAGGCGCACCGCTCAGGCTGGCGCCACTGTTGTAATAGGTTTGTGTGCGCCTGATATCTGTATCGGCTGGGGTTGAGGATTTTTGCGGGGATTTGCGAAATATATTTCAAGGGATTACGAGTGTTTCATCCGTGAAACACTGATCTTTGGTTCGCCGCGTCCCCCTGTAGGAGCGAAGCTTGCTCGCGAAGGTCGTCAACGATGACGCAGGTTGCCTGGATGAACGCGTTGCCCTCACGTTCTTCGCGAGCAAGCTTCGCTCCTACAATGGCCGTGGGGTATTCAGGTTTTGCGTTTGGCGATACGCCAGACCCGGGCGATGTCGCTCGCGCGCTCACGCAACAACCGTGGCGCCTCGGTGCACGCCTGCTCCAGGGTCATCGGCCCGCTAGCCAAGGCAAACGCGGCGTCGATGCCATGCGCGTACAGGGCCTGATAACCCTCGCCCAAGGTGCCGGCGATGACGATGACCGGTACGCCGTGTTGCCCGGCGATGCGTGCGACACCAAACGGTGTCTTGCCGCGCAGGGTTTGCGCATCGAAGCGGCCTTCGCCGGTGATCACCAGGTCGGCGCCCTTGACCGCATCGGCCAGTCCGACCAATTCGGCGACCACTTCAACCCCGGCCTTGAACTGCGCGCCCAGGAAGGCCTTGGCGGCAAACCCCAGGCCACCCGCCGCGCCGCTGCCCGGCTCGTCACGCACGTCATTGCCGAGAACCTGGGCGCAAAGCCCGGCGAAGTGCCCGAGGGCGCGATCCAGCTGCTCGACCTGCGCTGCCGTTGCGCCTTTTTGCGGGCCGAAAATCGCAGAGGCTCCGTGGGGGCCGCACAGTGGATTGTTGACGTCGGCGGCGATGTCGAAGCGCACGTCGGTCAGACGCGGATCGATGTCACTGAGATCGATGCGCGCCAGTTGCGCCAGTGCCAATCCGCCGGGCGCCAGGGTTTGGCCTTGTGCATCGAGCAGTTTCACGCCCAGCGCTTGCATCGCCCCCGCGCCGCCGTCGTTGGTGGCGCTGCCGCCAATCGCCAGGATCACCCGTTGCGCCCCGGCGTCGAGTGCCGCGCGGATCAACTCACCGGTGCCGAAGGTGCTGCTGATGCACGCATCGCGCTGCCCCGGCGGAACGAGTTGCAGGCCGCTGGCCTCGGCCATCTCGATGATGGCGGTGAGGCTCTGGGGCAACCAGCCCCACGCGGCGTCGACCGTTGTGCCCAGCGGCCCTTTGACGCGGGTGCGACGCAGTTGACCTTCGCAGGCAGCCAGAATCGACTCGACCGTGCCTTCGCCACCATCAGCCATTGGGCATTTGACCAGTTGCGCGTCCGGCCAGACTTCAACCAGACCAAGGGCAATGGCATCGGCCACGCCTTGTGCGCTGAGGCTGTCCTTGAACGAATCGGGGGCGATGACGATTTTCATGCGAATTCTCCAGTTCCAATGCCCCCATGCTGCCAGCCGGCCTGAACAATAACGCCGGTCCGCTGCACAAGTGGCACGGAGGATTATTGTTCATTTTCACAAAACGACAGGTTTACGCATCCCCCTGTAGGAGCCGGCTTGCTGGCGATGCGTGCGACGCGGTGAATCAGGAACACCGCGTTGAATCGATCGCCAGCAAGCCGGCTCCTACAGGGGCGGTGTTGTTTCGGTTTGTGGGAGTAGCTGCACGCCGAGGTACAGCGCCAGCATGCCATCGAGGCGCAACGGGTCGACGCCGCTGAGCTCGGCAATCCGCTCCATCCGGTAACGCAGGCTGTTGCGGTGAATGCCCAGCGCATCGGCGCAGGCCTGGCTCTGGCCATCGTGATCGCACCAACTGCGCAGCGTCGCCAGCAATTGGCCGTTGCCGTCCTTGGCGATGACTTTGCGCAAGGGCTTGAGCAATTCGTCCAGCGCATCATCGTTGCGATGGCGCCAGAGCATCACCGGCAATCGATAACGGGTCAGCGTCAACAGACGAGAATGCGGCAGTACATCGCGCCCATAGGCCAGCAAGTCGCCGACCCGCCGATAGCAACGGCGCAAACCCGACAAGCCATCGGCCTGCCCGCCCACGGCGATGCGCAAGATATTCCAGCCGAGGCCGTCGAGCTTCTCCAGCAAGCGGTCGTTCTCGATCGCCTGGTTGGCCGGCCGGCACCACAGCAACGACGACTTGGCCGAGCTTACGCACCAACTGTCCGGGTAACGCGAGGTCAGCCAGGCGCTCAGTGCGTCGACGGTTTGCCCCGGACCGTGCTCCATTCCCAGCTCGAACAAATACGGCACCCGCGTCAGTTGCGGCTTGAGCCCTAGCTGTTGCGCCTCATCGATCAAGCGCGGCGAATCCCCTGCCTCGCTGAGCAGCAACGCCAGCAAATCATCGCAACGCTGGCGCCGCCATTGCTGCTCGGCCTGCTGATTGCGCTGGCCCACCAGCATCTCGGCGGTCATGCGCACCAGTTCGGCGTAGGTGCGCAATTGTTCGGGTTCGCCGGTGATGCCGAGCACGCCAATCAGCCGTTGATCGAGCAACAGCGGCAGGTTGATACCCGGTTGTACGCCCTTGAGGTGGATAGCGGTTTGCGCATCGATTTCCACCACCCGCCCGTTGGCCAGTACCAGTTGCGCGCCTTCGTGCCGGGTGTTGACCCGCTCCGGTTCACCACTGCCGAGAATCAACCCCTGGCTGTCCATGACGTTGACGTTGTAAGGCAGGATGGCCATCGCCCGGTCGACGATGTCCTGGGCCAGGTCGTGATCGAGTTCGAACATTGTGGTGGTCCTTCAAAGCGCGGTTGTTCACCCGCACAGGGCTTGGTTGCAAACCCTGTGCTCAGGCACAAAGACAGCAGCCCTGAGGGTGGTCGAGACTCTCAGGGCGATCAACGTTACCCTTTGCATCGCAAAAAATCATAATAAAGAGAGAGCCCGCCATGTCACAGAGCGCCGCCGCTACCCAGGCCATCGTTGACGAAAAAAATGCCGTCTACAAACGCATTACCCTGCGTTTGATCCCCTTCATCTTCATCTGCTACCTGTTCAACTACCTCGACCGGGTGAACGTTGGATTTGCCAAGCTGCAGATGCTCGACGCGCTGAAATTCAGTGAAACCGTGTACGGCCTCGGCGCCGGGATCTTCTTTATCGGCTACGTGCTGTGCGGCGTACCGAGCAACCTGGCGCTGACCAAATTCGGCCCGCGCCGCTGGATCGCGCTGATGATGATCACCTGGGGCACGCTGTCGACCTGCCTGCTGTTCGTCACCACCCCGACCGAGTTCTACACCTTGCGCCTGTTCACCGGCGCGGCCGAAGCCGGGTTCTTCCCGGGCGTGGTGTTGTACCTCTCGCAGTGGTTCCCGACCTTCCGCCGTGGCCGCATCATGGCGCTGTTCATGTCGGCGATCCCGGTGTCCGGCCTGCTCGGCAGCCCGTTCTCTGGCTGGATCCTCAACCACTTCGCTGCGGGCCAGGGTGGCCTGGCCGGCTGGCAGTGGATGTTCCTGCTGCAAGGCATCCCGACCGTGATCCTCGGCGCCCTCGCCTACTTCCTGCTGAGCGACAGTTACGCCAACGCCAAATGGCTCACGCCGTTCGAGCGCTCGGTGCTGGAAGCCGACCACGCTGAAGACCTGGCCAACAAGCCGAAAACCACCACCGACTCGCTGCTGGCGGTGTTCAAGAACCCGGCGATCTGGGCGTTCGGTTTGATTTACTTCTGCATCCAGAGCGGGGTCTACGCGATCAACTTCTGGCTGCCGTCGATCATCAAGAACCTGGGTTTCAACGATAACCTGGTGATCGGCTGGTTGAGTGCGATCCCGTACCTGCTGGCGGCCGTGTTCATGTTGATGGTCGGCCGCTCGGCGGACTTGCGCAAAGAACGTCGCTGGCATTTGGTGGTGCCCATGTTGATGGGCGCAGTGGGCCTGCTGATTGCCGTGAACTTCGCGACCACGCCTGCCATCGCCATCCTTGGCCTGACGATCGCCACCATGGGCGCCCTCACCGGCCTGCCGATGTTCTGGCCGGTGCCGACCGCACTGCTGAGCGCCGGCGCGGCTGCCGGTGGTCTGGCGTTGATCAACTCGATGGGCCAGATGGCCGGCTTCCTCAGCCCGTACCTGGTCGGTTGGGTCAAGGACACTACTGGCTCGACCGATGCCGCGTTGTACTTGCTGGCGGGCGTGATTGTCTGCGGCAGCCTGCTGGCGTTGCGCATGACCCGCACCCTGCGCGTCTGACACCTGTCCCCTGTGGGAGCGAGCCTGCTCGCGATAGCGGAGTGTCAGTCAACATAGCTGTTGAATGTTGAACCGCAATCGCGAGCAGGCTCGCTCCCACATTTGATTGTGGGGGGGTCAATAATTGTGTTTGCCCCATGCGGTTGTTCTGGTATTTGATTGAGCCTTTCCCACTGGTAAAAGGATTTCGTCATGAGCTACCGCACGCTGGGTCACTCGGGATTGCAGGTGTCCACCCTGACCCTGGGGACCATGATGTTCGGCGAACAGACCAGCACCGAAGATTCCCTGCGGATCATCGACAAGGCCTGGGACCAGGGCATCAATTTCATCGACACCGCCGACGTCTACACCAACGGTCGCTCTGAAGAGATCGTCGGCGAAGCGATCGCCGGCAACCGCCACGAATGGGTGCTCGCCACCAAAGTCGGTTTCGGCCCGGTGGACGGTGTGCCGAACCGCAGCGGCCTGAGCCGCAAGCACATTTTCAATGGCATCGATGCCAGCCTCACGCGCCTGGGCACCGACTACGTCGACCTCTATTACCTACACCGCGAAGACCACAACACGCCGCTGGAAGTGACGGTGTCGGCCATCGGCGACCTGATTCGCCAGGGCAAAATCCGCAACTGGGGGTTGTCGAACTACCGTGGCTGGCGCATCGCCGAGGTCATTCGCGTGGCCGACCAGCTGGGTGTCGACCGCCCTGTCATCAGCCAGCCGCTGTACAACATCGTCAATCGCCAGGCCGAAACCGAACAGATCACCGCCGCGCAGAATTACGGCTTGGGCGTTGTGCCTTACAGCCCTTTGGCCCGCGGCGTGCTCAGCGGCAAATATGCGCCGGATGTAAAACCGGATGCCAACAGCCGCGCCGGGCGCGCCGACAAACGTATTCTGGAAACCGAATGGCGCGTCGAATCCCTGCGCATCGCCCAGCAGATCCAGCAGTACACGCAAGATCGCGGCGTCGGTATCGTCGAATTCGCGATTGCCTGGGTGCTGAACAACAGTGCCGTCACCTCGGCCATTGTCGGGCCGCGTACCGAAGAGCAATGGGACGCCTACACTAAGGCGCAGGCGGTGAAGATCACGGCGCAGGATGAAGCGTTTATCGACTCGCTGGTGACACCGGGGCATGCGTCCACGCCAGGGTTCAATGACGTGAGCCATTTCGTGTCGGGCCGTAAACCGCGCAACGCCTGAATCAACACAAGACTACTGTAGGAGTGAGCCTGCTCGCTCCCACAGGGTGTCGGGTGTTGTAAATATTGATCATCCGGACAATATTCAGCACAAAAACCACGTATCCTCCGCACCCCGTTTCACGTTCAACTTCGCGAGGACAGTTTGTCTAAAGGTATCGCTCTATCGGTTTCGGCCTCTGTGCTGTTTGCCGTCATGTATTACTACACCTCACTGCTCAACCCGTTGAGCGGTGTGGAAATTTTTGGCTGGCGCATGCTGCTGACAGTGCCGTGCATGACCGTGTTCATGGTGGTGTCCCGCGAATGGAAGCGTGTGGTCGAGCTCGTTCGCCGAGCCATCGCCCAGCCGAAACTGATTGCCGCCCTGATCGCCTCTTCGGCCCTGCTGGGCGTGCAACTCTGGCTGTTCATGTGGGCGCCGCTCAACGGCTACAGCCTTGATGTGTCGCTGGGCTATTTCCTGTTGCCACTGACCATGGTCCTGACCGGACGGCTCGCCTACGGTGAGCGCCTCTCCTATCTACAGAAAATTGCCGTGTTTTTTGCCTGCCTCGGTGTGATCAACGAGGTGTATCAGGTCGGTGGTTTTTCCTGGGCGACGTTGCTGGTATGCATCGGTTATCCAACGTATTTCATCCTGCGCAAGCGACTGGCGACGGACAACCTCGGCGGCTTGTGGCTGGACATGGCGTTGACGCTGCCGGTGGCCTTCTGGTTCGTACAGACCGGCGAGCAAGGTTTCAATGTGTTTGATCAGCATCCGTGGCTGTCACTGTTGATCCCGCTACTCGGCGTGATCAGTGCGTCGGCGCTGGTGATCTACATCATCGCCAGCCGGCTGTTGCCCTTCAGCCTGTTCGGGCTGTTGAGCTACGTCGAGCCGGTGCTGTTGCTTGGCGTTGCGTTGTTGCTCGGGGAAAGCATCAAGACCGGGGAATGGCTAACCTACATCCCGATCTGGATGGCGGTGCTGGTGCTGATGTTCGAAGGGTTCAAGCACATGATGCGACAGAGACGCGGTTCCATGTAGGAGCGAAGCTTGCTCGCGAAGGCGTCTTCGAAAACGCCAGAAGCTTCGCGGGCAAGTCGGATCGCCGCACCGCTCGCTCCTACAAGGATCTAAAGCGCTTAGTCGGTGGAGAGCACACCACGACGAACCTGGTCGCGCTCGATCGATTCGAACAGAGCCTTGAAGTTACCCTCGCCGAACCCGTCGTCACCTTTACGCTGGATGAACTCAAAGAACACCGGGCCCATCAGGGTTTCCGAGAAGATCTGCAACAACAGACGCTTGTCGCCCGACTCGGACGAACCGTCCAGCAGGATGCCTCGCGCTTGCAGTTGATCAACCGGTTCGCCGTGGTTCGGCAAGCGGCCTTCAAGCATTTCGTAATAGGTTTCCGGTGGCGCCGTCATGAAGCGCATGCCGATGCTTTTCAGGTGATCCCAGGTCTTGATCAGATCATCGCTGAGGAACGCCACGTGCTGGATGCCCTCGCCGTTGAACTGCATCAGGAACTCTTCGATCTGCCCGGCGCCCTTGGAGGACTCTTCATTCAACGGGATGCGGATCATGCCGTCCGGCGCGGTCATCGCCTTGGAGGTCAGGCCGGTGTATTCGCCCTTGATGTCGAAGTAGCGGATTTCACGGAAGTTGAACAGCTTCTCGTAGAAGTTCGCCCAGTACGCCATGCGGCCGCGATACACGTTGTGAGTCAGGTGATCGATGATCTTCAGGCCGGCACCGACCGGGTTGCGGTCAACGCCTTCGATGAACACGAAGTCGATGTCGTAGATCGAGCTGCCTTCACCGAAACGGTCGATCAGGTACAGCGGCGCGCCGCCGATGCCTTTGATCGCCGGCAGGTGCAGTTCCATCGGGCCGGTTTCGATGTGGATCGGCTGCGCGCCGAGTTCCAGCGCACGCTTGTAGGCCTTTTGCGAATCCTTGACGCGGAACGCCATGCCGCACACCGACGGGCCGTGCTCGGCCGCGAAGTACGAAGCGACGCTGTGGGGTTCGTTGTTGAGGATCAGGTTGATCGCGCCCTGGCGATACAGGTGCACGTCTTTGGAACGGTGGGTCGCGACTTTGGTGAAGCCCATGATCTTGAAGATCGGCTCCAGCGTGTTCGGGGTTGGCGATGCGAATTCAATGAATTCAAAGCCCATCAGGCCCATCGGGTTTTCGTATAAATCTGCCATGGTCGGCGCCTCATCATTTTCTGGTCAATTAACGAATCGTTAGTTGCTGGCAATGCTGAGACCGGCGGGTGGCGCGCAGGAGATGCCCCGCACGCTGCGCGCGAGGAAGTCACCGTAGATCAATTGAAACCCAAAACTCTTCATTGTCGACCCAAGGCTATTACGGGCGAGGCTTCTGCTGCCAGAAGCCATTTATTCTTATATGCGTAACCGGATTCTACACAGCGTAAATAGATTTGTCCGCCTTCTGTATCAAATCCCCTTTTTCCCTGCTCGCGCAAGGGGTTTGTTGCAGAGGAAAATCCCCGCCAGAATCAGCCCGCCGCCCAGACACATCGTCAGGGTCAATTGCTCGCCGAGCAGCAACGCACCCAGGATGACAGCGGTCAGCGGATTCAAGGCGATGAACACCCCGGAACGGGTCGCGCCGATTTTACGCAGGCCGTCGTAATAGCCAATATACGCCAGCGCCGAGCCCAACACGCCCAGATACATCAGGCTCAACCATTGCGCCGGGTCAAGGCTGACCAGCGCCGCAACACTCACCTCGCCCCTGACGGCACTGGCCACCCAGAGCATCACCGTGCCCAGCAAAATCGAATACGTCACCGTTTGCACCGGCCCCAGGGTTTGATTCAGATCCTTGGAGAACAGTGAGTAAATGCCCCAACCGAGCACGCAGCCGAAAATCAACAGATCGCCGAACCAGGCATCCGCCTGACCGGTCAGCAACTGCGGATGACGACTGACAATCACCAGGCTTGCCCCGGCAATGCAGATCGCGATGCCGCTGACTTTCGCTCGACTCAAGCGCTCCTTGAACAACAGCCACGAGGCCAGTCCGATCACGGCGGGGTTCAGCGCCACGATCAATGACGCCCGCGAGGCATTGATGTAGTGCAGGCCATAGAAGAAGCACAGGTTGTAGAAAAAAATTCCGAAAAAACCCAACAGCGCCAGTTGCAACCATTGCCGAGGACTCGGTCGGGCCAGTGGAATGCGCGCGAGCAGCAGAAACAGCAGCAGCGCCACGCTGGCCAGCAAAAAACGCAGGCTGGCGGCGAACAACGGGCTGAGGCTGTCCGCCAGAAACCGTCCCGCGACAAAGGTGCCGCCCCAAATCATGGTGACCGCCGCGAGTTTGAAATAAACCGCGACATCGGAAGGCTCCGACAGGCTTTGCTCACATGCAGTCATAAGTCTCCAGAACGACAGATCGATTCGATGACGTATCATTTCGCTAATATTCGATCATCGTAAAATGAGTAAAAGCTCATGACCCTCACTCAGCTGGAGATCTTCTCGCTCGTTGCCGAACTTCACGGCTTTACGGCGGCGGCCAATCGTCTGGGCATTTCTCAATCCGCGGTGTCTCACGCCCTCAAGTCGCTGGAACAGGAACTGGGCGTCGAACTGTTGCGGCGGCATCAGTCTCAGGTCGAACTCAGTGACATCGGCCAACAGCTGCTGTTGCGCGCCCGGGCAATGCTCGGGCTGGCCAATACCTTGCGCCAGGAAGCAGCGGATGCCCGCGGCATGAAGCGCGGCACATTGCGCATCGGCTCGTTTGGCCCGACCTCATCGATCAAGTTGCTGCCGACGATTCTGCAGCACTACCGCGCCGCTCACCCCGGCATCGAGGTGCACATTGATGAAGGCCCCGACCGCCAGGTGATCCAGTGGCTGGAAGAGCGACGCATCGACATCGGCTTCGTGGTGTTGCCCGAGGAGCGCTTCGACACCTTTGCGTTGTTCGAGGACCAGATGGTCGCGTTGCTGCCCGCCCATCATCCGCTGGCGGCTCATGCCAGCCTGACCCTGGGCGATTTGTGTCACGACCCGTTCGTGCTGACCGAGGCCGGCTCTTCGGAGCTGGTGTCCCGCTTGTTCAGTGCCGCGCGGTTGACGCCGAACATTCGTTATCGCTGCTCGCAGTTGCTCAGCACGCTGGATACCGTTGGCCGGGGCGATGCCTTGACCGTGGTCGCCGAAGGCTCGCTGCCCACGCATCACGACGACCGCTACCTGAAAAAACCGCTATCGCCAGCGATCGCACGCCAGGTCGGCCTGGCCGTGCTCGACCAACGCCAGAGTTCACCGGCGGCACTGGCCTTTATCAAACTGGCCACAAGCCTGGCCTACCGTTGAGCGGCATAAGCCACAAAGGCCAACTATCATGGCCTCTGACCGAACTCTTTTGGGGAGGCGTGCCGTTGTCCTGCCTGCATTTGAGAGCCCTATTTCATCGCTACAGGTTTCGCAAATGCCACTGACTGTAAAAACCCGCCGCCAACGCGGCAGACGGATTATTGTCACCGTACTGAGTGGTTTGCTCCCGATGTTGCTCGGGTTCGCCATTCTTTACCTGCAAGCTGAGCGCGCGCTTGAGCAAAGCACCCGACTGACCGCCGAAGAAGCCATCCGCCAATTCGAACTGATGCTCGACAACACCGCGCAGGCCGCACGCGAATTGCTGCCGCTGGCCGGGAAAAGTTGTATTGACGTCAATCTGGCCTTGCGCGAGCAAGTCACCCGCCGTCCGTTTGTGCGCTCGACCAATCTGGTGTGGGACGACACCAATTACTGCAGTTCTTTGTTCGGCGACTTCCGCGAAAAAATCGAGGCAGGCGACTACAGCAACGGCACGTTGCAACTGATGAAAGGCAATCTGGTCACGCCCGATTCCGCAGTGTTGGTGTATCGCATCGGCGAAGGAAAAAAGGGCGCGCTGAGCACGCTGGACGGTTATCACTTGAGCAACGTACTGCGCATGATCGGCCGCTCGACAATACTGATGCTGCAAGTCGGCCCCCATTGGCTGACCGCCGATGGCCAGTTCCATCAAGACCCCCTCCCCACTTTGCCCGTGGCGCAAACCAGACTCGGCTCCTCGCGCTACGCGTTCTCTGTAACAGCCGGATTTCCCGAAGGCGAAACGTGGCGCTACATGAGTAGCGAATATCCGCCGCTGTTCAGCTTGCTGATCTTCTTCGGCGTGGTGTCAGGTTCCATCGGGCACTTTGTGCAGAAGCGCTCTTCGTCGCCGAGCCATGAACTACAGCGAGCACTGGAAGCGGCGGAGTTCGTTCCGTACTTTCAGCCGGTGGTTCATGGCGACAGCAAAAAGTGGTCTGGCACCGAGGTGCTGATGCGCTGGAAGCACCCGAAGGAAGGGCTGGTTCGTCCCGATCTGTTTATTCCGTTCGCCGAGCACTCCGGGCTTATCGTGCCCATGACCCGTTCTTTAATGCAGCAAACCGCCGCATTGCTGGCGCCCCTGTCGACCTCATTCGAAAGCCCGTTTCACGTGGGCATCAACATCACTGCCAGCCACTGCAAGAACCTGGAACTGGTCGAAGATTGCCGGACATTCCTGGGCAACTTTGCGCCGGGGTCCATTCACCTGGTACTGGAGCTGACCGAGCGCGAACTGATCGAGCCCACCGCCATCACGTTGCAGTTGTTCGAGCAACTTCATGCGCTGGGCGTGATGATCGCCATCGACGACTTTGGCACCGGTCATTCAAGCCTGGGTTATCTGCGCCAGTTCAATGTCGACTTCCTGAAAATCGACCAGAGCTTTGTCGCCCTGATCGGCGCCGACGCCCTCTCCCGGCACATTCTGGACACCATCATCGAACTCTCGGCCAAGCTCGATCTGGGCATCGTCGCCGAAGGCGTGGAAACCGAAGAGCAAAGTGACTACCTCACCGCCCATGGCGTGAACTTTCTGCAAGGATATCTGTTCGGCAGGCCGATGCCCGGTGAAGACTTCATTAAGGCATTAAGTCACCATTAACTAATGGCATTAAGCGACGAGACAACGGCGATGCGCACCAAATTGAATCAAAAGACTACTCTCGTTACATGAAGAAAAAGTCAGGATTTACTCTTTGCTCATTAACTACTACAATTTTTCATGCCTGCTATAAATTGGCAGGTGAGCCACTATCACCGAGTCGCTACAAGGCTCTTGGCTTATAGCTTTGTTTGCGGTTGGTATCAGCCAAACACACTATTGGAGTAAAGATATTGTCCAGACTCGCTGAATTTCGTGCAGCTGAAAAGGCCCTTCAAGAGCAGCTCAAGCAGCTGGAATCCCTGAAGAACGATGCCGGGCTCAAGAAAGAAATCGAATTCGAAGAAAAGCTCCAGGGGCTGATGAAAACCTACGGCAAGAGCTTGCGCGACATCATCGCCATTCTCGATCCGAACCCGGCAAAATCCGGTCTGCAGCAGGCCGCCGCGCCTAAAACCCGCCGCGCTCGCGTGGTCAAGGTTTATCAGAATCCGCACACCGGTGAACTGATTGAAACCAAGGGCGGCAACCACCGCGGCCTGAAAGCCTGGAAGGAACAATACGGTGCTTCCACCGTTGACTCCTGGCTTCGCGGCTAAGCACTCGCGGTGACAAAAAAAGCCCTGCATCAAGCAGGGCTTTTTTTATGGATACCTGTTAAATGCAACGATTGAAATCGATCAATTCGCTACATATCGACTAACTTTGTGCTTAATCCCTTTGGGTATCTAAACATTGCGAAATGCACGACCGTGCAAACCGTTATCTAAAGTTTCAAGCTGTTACGAGCAGCCTCTATTTCACCCAGGCTTGCCTTGTAAGCCTCTGCCTGCCCTGCGTACGAAAGAACATAAGCCTTATCGGCATCCACCGCCGCGACCAATGTTTGCGAAAGCACGTGGCGTCCGTTCTGCGTAATGGTGCAGGTAGTTTCCAGTGCCGCCAGACGGCTCAACGTTGCCGGATGGATTTTGTTGCACACGCTTTGATAACCGCCCTGAAAGAAGTCCTTCTGCACGGACTTGCGCATTTCCAGCAGCACACCTTGCAGATTGACCTGATGACCGCTTTCCACTGTCGTCATGGTCAACTCCATGACCATCAACGGCGCACCGCCCTGATCGTTTTTCACCGCGCGTTGCCGGGACACCTGAGGCGTGGCCTGATCTGGCGGGGTCGCTTCGACTTCCCAGCCATCTGGCCAAGTCACGATCGGCGCATCCGCATGAGCACAGGTAACGCCTGACAACAGGAAAATCAGAACGAACAGCGATTTACAGGATCGGATCATTGCAATGAATACTCACGGATTGAGCGATAAAGTCTGAGCCTCGTCCGCCTGTCAGGCAATAGCGGGTGGTTTGGGTTTGGTGATGCCTGCGCCCTTGCGTATCATTGACGCCATTCGTTAGCCCCACTTATTTTCCGGAGGGCCCATGAGCCTGCACGAATTGAACACCTTCCCAGGCGTCACCGCCCAACCTGACACCGCAACGCAGAACTTCGTGTTCAACCACACAATGCTGCGGGTCAAAGACATCACCAAGTCCCTGGATTTCTACACGCGGGTCCTCGGTTTCTCGCTGGTGGAAAAGCGCGACTTCCCGGAAGCCGAGTTCAGCCTGTACTTCCTGGCGCTGGTCGACAAGAACCAGATCCCGGCCGATGCCGCAGCCCGCACCCAATGGATGAAGTCGATCCCCGGCATCCTTGAGCTGACCCACAACCACGGCACCGAAAACGATGCGGATTTCGCCTACCACAACGGCAACACCGACCCGCGCGGTTTCGGCCACATTTGCATCTCGGTCCCGGACATCGTCGCTGCGTGCGAACGCTTCGAAGCGCTGGGCTGCGATTTCCAGAAGCGCCTGAACGACGGCCGCATGAAGAGCCTGGCATTCATCAAGGACCCGGATGCTTACTGGGTCGAGATCATCCAGCCAGCGCCACTCTGAAACACACCGCCCTACTGTAGGAGCCGGCTTGCTGGCGATCCGTCGCAAAGCGGCGGCCATCCCAATGGTTGTAACAGTGAAATCGCCATCGCCAGCAAGCCGGCTCCTACAGGGATCTGCCGCGCATAAAAAAACCCCATGATCACTCATGGGGTTTTGTGTTTTCAGCGTCCGGTTTATGCCGGGGCCGATGTCCGGATCAAGTGATCGAATGCACTCAGGGAAGCCTTGGCGCCCTCGCCTACTGCAATCACGATCTGCTTGTACGGCACGGTCGTCACGTCACCGGCAGCGAACACGCCCGGCATCGAGGTTTCACCACGGGCATCGACGATGATCTCGCCGCGAGGCGACAACTCGATGGTGCCTTTGAGCCAGTCAGTGTTAGGCAGCAGACCGATCTGCACGAAGATACCTTCAAGGTTCACCGTGTTGAACTCACCCGAATCGCGATCCTTGTAGACCAGCCCGGTCACCTTCTGGCCGTCACCCTTCACTTCACTGGTCAGTGCGCTGGTGATGACATCGACGTTGGGCAGGCTGAACAACTTGCGTTGCAACACCGCATCGGCGCGCAACTTGCTGTCGAATTCCAGCAGCGTGACGTGGCTGACAATACCGGCCAGATCGATCGCCGCTTCAACGCCGGAGTTACCGCCGCCGATCACCGCTACGCGCTTGCCTTTGAACAGCGGACCGTCGCAGTGCGGGCAGAAGCACACGCCTTTGGCTTTGTATTCCTGCTCGCCCGGCACGCCCATTTCACGCCAGCGGGCGCCGGTGGCGAGGATCAGTGCCTTGGTCTTGAGGGTCGCGCCACTTTCGAAGCGAACCTCGTGCAACTCGCCTGGATTCTTCGCCGGGATCAGCGCGGTGGCCCGTTGCAGGTTCATGATATCGACGTCGTATTGCTTGACGTGCTCTTCGAGCGCGCTGGCCAGTTTCGGCCCTTCGGTCTCCTGCACGGAGATGAAGTTCTCGATGGCCATGGTATCCAGTACCTGCCCACCAAAACGTTCAGCTGCCACACCGGTGCGAATGCCTTTACGGGCGGCGTAGATCGCTGCCGAAGCACCGGCCGGGCCACCGCCGACCACCAGCACATCAAAGGCTTCTTTGGCGCTGATTTTCTCGGCCTGACGCTCGGCGCCGCTGGTGTCGATCTTGGCGAGGATTTCTTCCAGGCCCATGCGGCCCTGGCCGAAAATCTCGCCGTTCAGGTAAATGCTTGGCACAGCCATGATCTTGCGATCATCAACTTCGGCCTGGAACAACGCGCCGTCGATAGCGACGTGACGGATGTTCGGGTTGAGCACGGCCATCAGGTTCAGCGCTTGAACGACGTCCGGGCAGTTCTGGCAGGACAGCGAGAAGTAAGTCTCGAAGCTGAACTGGCCTTTGAGCGAGCGGATCTGTTCGATCACTTCCGCACTGGCTTTCGAAGGGTGGCCACCGACTTGCAGCAGGGCCAGCACCAGCGAGGTAAATTCGTGGCCCATCGGGATGCCGGCGAAACGCAGGCTTATGTCGGCACCGGGGCGATTGATCGAGAACGATGGTTTACGCGTGTCGTCACCGTTGTCGAGCAAAGTAATTTGGCTGGAAAGACTGGCAACGTCTTTCAGCAGTTCGAGCATTTCCCGGGATTTCGCACCGTCGTCGAGGGATGCAACGATCTCGATCGGCTGGGTGACCCGTTCCAGGTACGATTTCAACTGGGCTTTAAGATTGGCGTCCAACATACGGGCGATTTCCTTTGCTTTTCTTGAGGCGAAAAAAAGCCCGAGCGAATCTCGCCCGGGCTTTTCTATTGGGCGGTGCAGCTTACTGAGTAGGTGCGGAGTTCCGCCCTTTGAAGCGTGTCACAGACTTAGATCTTGCCGACCAGGTCCAGGGACGGAGCCAGAGTGGCCTCGCCTTCTTTCCACTTGGCTGGGCAAACCTGACCTGGGTGAGCAGCGACGTACTGGGCAGCCTTGATTTTGCGCAGCAGCTCGGAAGCGTCACGGCCAACGCCGCCATCGTTCAATTCAACGATCTTGATCTGGCCTTCAGGGTTGATCACGAAGGTGCCACGGTCAGCCAGACCAGCTTCTTCGATCAGTACGTCGAAGTTGCGGGAGATAGCGTGGGTCGGGTCGCCGATCATGGTGTACTGGATTTTGCCGATGGCTGGCGAAGTGTTGTGCCAGGCAGCGTGGGCAAAATGGGTGTCAGTGGAAACGCTGTAGATCTCGACGCCCAGTTTCTGGAACGCGTCGTAGTTGTCAGCCAGGTCTTCCAGTTCGGTCGGGCAAACGAAGGTGAAGTCTGCTGGGTAGAAGAATACAACCGACCACTTGCCTTTCAGGTCAGCGTCCGAGACTTTTACGAAGTCGCCGTTTTTGAATGCGTCAGCTTTGAATGGTTTAACTTGGCTGTTGATGATAGGCATCGTTGACTCTCCGTCAGGGGTTAAGAAGTTGATGGAGTGAACTCTACCCACTCGACGGACGGATGGCTCATTGGCAAACCTCATGCTGCTGATTGGTTTTCGCTATTAGCAGACAGTATTAATAGAAGGAAAAGGTATCTAGGGCGCCAACGGCTTTTCCGAAATCCGCGTCATCCCCAGAAACGGACTGGCTTCTACGTAACGCATGGCCGATTTCATATCCTTCCAGCCGACGTAACTCATCAGCGATTTCAAATCCCAACCGCTTTGATGAGCCCACGTGGCAAAACCCCGTCGCAACGAATGGCTGGTGTAGTGCTCGGCCGCAATGCCGGCGCGCTCCAGTGCCTGGCGCAATAACGGGATGATGCTGTTGGCGTGCAAGCCCTCCTCGCTCAAATGGCCCCAGCGGTCGATGCCACGGAACACCGGCCCGCGCACCAATGCGGCCTCGGTCATCCAGTCGATGTATGCCTGCACCGGACACAATCGCTGCAACGCCGGTGTCTGGTAAGTCTTGCCAAGGTTTTCGCGGTCGCTCTTGCTGCGAGGCAGATACAGGGTGATGCCTGAACCGGCACTGGCCTGCACGTGTTCAATCTGCAGGCGGCATAGCTCGTCGCTGCGGAAACCGCGCCAGAAGCCCAGCAAGATCAGCGCCCTATCGCGCCGAGCTCTTAACAGCGCCGGTCGGTCGTCTTTTGATTTCGCGGTTTGTGCCTCGTGCTCAAGCCAGGCCACCACTTGCTCCAGATGCTGAAGCTGCAATGGCTCAGCCTGCTTCTCCTGCACCGGGTGCAGCGCGCGAATGCCTTTGAAGACTTTGCGCACCACGGGCGCCTTGGTCGGATCGGCAAACCCCTGGCTGTTGTGCCACTGCGCCAGCGCCGACAACCGCAGCTTTAACGTATTGATCGATAACTCACCCGCATACGCCACCAGATAACGCGCAACGCTGTCAGCCGTGGCCGGTAGAAACCCGCCCCAATCGACTTCGAAATGTTCGATGGCCGCCCGGTAGCTTCGGCGAGTGTTGTCGCGCGTGGCGGCTTGCAGGTAACGATCCAGATCGCTCATGGCGGTGACTCCTGTAGGAGCGAGCTTGCTCGCGATGGACGTAAACGATGACGCTAACTGCCTGAGTGATCGCGGTGCCTGGAGGTTTTTCGCGAGCAGGCTCGCTCCTACAGGAGGGTTGTGTACGGAAATGGAGCTGCGAACAATTCAGGATCGCTGTCACACGGGGTAATACCAGTATATCCCGTGTGAATACTTAACGTATTTAATGTTGTCTATTGGCGTGGTACATTGCGTACTTTAGTGGTACGTACCACAGTACGAAATCGTAGGAGAGTTCATGGCACGCGGTGGTGTTAACAAAGCAGTGGTGCAAGCGGCACGCTTGGCAATTCTGGCTCGCGGTGAAAACCCCAGCATCGATGCAGTACGGATCGAAATGGGCAATACCGGCTCGAAAACCACTATTCACCGGTACTTGAAGGAGCTGGATGACGGCGCCGAGCCGGTAGCGTCCTCCTCCGAACCCATCGATGACGAGCTGGCCGGGCTGGTCTCGCGCCTTGCACAACGGCTCAAAGAGCAGGCGCAGGAACCCATCGATCAGGCACGCGCGCAGTTCGAACAGCAACGAAAAGACCTGGAAAGCCAGCTGACAGACGCCCAAGAAGCCAACAGCGAATTGCAGCAACAGTACGAGATTCAAACCCTGGCGCTGACGCAGGAGTCCGACACCCTGCACAACACCCTGTCGATGCTGCAGACCGAGCAAACCCGCAACGCCGGAATGAACCAGGCGCTCGCTGATTTCGAGTTGCGCTTGCAGGACAAGGACGAGCAGATCCGCTCCCTTGAGGAAAAACACCTGCACGCCCGTGACGCACTGGAGCACTATCGCAACGCCGTCAAAGAGCAGCGCGAGCAGGAACAAAGCCGCCATGAAGGCCAGGTGCAGCAGATTCAGATGGAGTTGCGCCAGGCCCAGCAAAGCGCCCTGGTGCGCCAGGATGAAATCACCCAGTTGCACCGCGACAACGAACGCCTGCTGACCGAAAACCGCGGCACATTGCGCGAGCTGAGCCTGTTGCAGGAACAACTCAAGCACACCCATACCCGCCAGGATCAACTGCTGGAACAGGTCAATCGGATCGACAGCGAACGCACCCTCCTCCAGGAACGCCTGCGCGCAGCACTGCTGGAGAGCCAGTCGCTGAAGCAGAACGTCGAGGAGCAGTCGCAGATAAACAAAGCGCTGGAAATTGAACTACTGAAGACTCAGGCGAGCCTCGATGAAAGCGTGCGCCTGGCAGCGGTCATTGCGACAGCGCCAGACGCAGCCAAGGCCGATTAACCCGCGACCGGTGTACGCATGGTGACGAACTCTTCGGCGGCCGTCGGGTGCACGCCGATGGTTTCGTCGAAGTCGCGCTTGGTAGCGCCCGCCTTCAAGGCAATCGCCAGACCTTGCACGATCTCGCCGGCATCCGGTCCGACCATGTGGCAACCCAACACCTTGTCGGTTTTGCCGTCCACCACGAGCTTCATCAGCGTGCGTTCCTGACATTCGGTCAGGGTCAGCTTCATCGGGCGGAAACGGCTTTCGAAAATCACCACGTCATGGCCGGCCTCGCGAGCCTCTTCTTCCGTGAGGCCGACTGTGCCGATGTTCGGCAAGCTGAACACGGCCGTCGGGATCATCTTGTAATCCACCGGGCGATACTGCTCAGGCTTGAACAAGCGACGCGCAATGGCCATGCCTTCAGCCAGCGCAACCGGCGTGAGCTGAACCCGGCCAATCACATCGCCCAGTGCGAGGATCGACGGTTCGGCGGTCTGGTATTGCTCATCGACCTCGACGAAGCCTTTCTTGTCGAGTTTGACCCCGGTGTTTTCCAGCCCCAGGTTGTCCAGCATCGGACGCCGGCCAGTGGCGTAGAACACGCAATCCGCCTCCAGTTCGCGACCGTCCTTGAGCGTTGCCTTCAAGCTGCCGTCGGCGAGCTTTTCAATGCGCTCGATGTCGGCATTGAATTGCAGGTTCATGCCACGTTTGGTCAGTTCTTCCTGCAAGTGCTTGCGCACCGCGCCGTCAAAACCGCGCAGGAACATATCCCCGCGATACAGCAACGTGGTGTCGGCGCCCAGGCCGTGGAAAATACCGGCGAACTCAACGGCGATGTAACCGCCACCGACAACCAGCACACGTTTTGGCAGCTCTTTGAGGAAGAATGCCTGGTTGGAGCTGATCGCGTGTTCATGCCCCGGAATCTCCGGAATCTGCGGCCAGCCGCCCGTGGCGATCAGGATGTTCTTTGCAGTGAAGCGCTCGCCATTAATCTCGACCGTATTAGGATCGACGATCTTCGCGTGGCCTTCATGCAAGGTCACACCGCTGTTGACCAGCAGGTTGCGATAGATACCGTTCAGGCGATTGATCTCGCGATCCTTGTTGGCAATCAGCGTCGCCCAATCAAACTGTGCTTCGCCCGGCGTCCAGCCAAAGCCCGAAGACTGCTCGAAGTCTTCGGCGAAGTGCGCACCGTAGACCAGCAACTTCTTCGGCACGCAGCCGACGTTCACGCACGTACCGCCCAGATAGCGACTCTCGGCCACGGCCACTTTCGCGCCAAACCCGGCCGCGAATCGCGCAGCCCGCACACCGCCGGAACCGGCACCAATCACATAAAGGTCAAAATCGTAGGCCATTTTCAATCTCCTCGGCAGGCAAACAGCATACCCGCAGACGTCCGTTGGGCAAGCGCTGCAAACGATATGGGGCCGGAAAATGAAAAAGCCACCCGAAGGTGGCTTTTAAGAAACAAGCAGGTCAAACGCTATCAGTAAGCCTTGCCAGTCTTGTAGAAGTTCTCGAAGCAGAAGTTGGTTGCTTCGATGTAGCCTTCAGCACCACCGCAGTCGAAACGCTTGCCTTTGAATTTGTAGGCAATGACGCAACCGTTTTGCGCCTGTTTCATCAGGGCGTCGGTGATCTGGATCTCGCCGCCCTTGCCTGGCTCGGTTTGCTTGATCAGGTCGAAGATGTCCGGGGTCAGGATGTAACGACCGATGATCGCCAGGTTCGACGGCGCGTCTTCCGGGGCTGGTTTCTCGACCATGTTGCGAACGCGGTAGAGGTCATCACCGATCAGGTCACCGGCAATTACGCCGTACTTGTTGGTTTCCTGCGGATCGACTTCCTGGATCGCAATGATCGAGCAGCGGTACTGTTTGTACAGCTTGACCATCTGCGTCAGTACGCCGTCACCGTCGAGGTTGACGCACAAGTCATCCGCCAACACCACGGCGAAAGGTTCGTCGCCGATCAGCGGACGACCGGTCAGGATGGCATGACCCAGGCCTTTCATTTCGGTCTGGCGAGTGTAGGAGAAAGAACACTCGTCGAGCAGTTTGCGGATACCGACCAGGTATTTCTCTTTGTCGGTGCCCTTGATCTGGTTTTCCAGCTCGTAGCTGATGTCGAAGTGGTCTTCCAGGGCGCGCTTGCCACGACCGGTAACGATGGAGATTTCGGTCAAACCGGCATCCAGAGCTTCTTCGACGCCGTACTGGATCAGTGGCTTGTTTACCACCGGCAGCATTTCTTTGGGCATGGCTTTAGTCGCTGGCAGGAAGCGAGTACCGTAACCGGCTGCTGGGAACAAGCATTTCTTGATCATAAAAGTCCTTGAAAGGGCTGTGTGTACGAGTTTCGGCGCAGTCTAATCAGGCGGCGTGCACCTTACAATGCCCCGCACTGGCTAACCGATGCCAACATAGAGAAATATTCTTGCGGATAGTTCCGCAGAACGTCGCGATGCCTCTTATAGATAGCAGATTTTCGGGGCTGCACAGGCGACAACCGAGCATGCAATCGCACCCACCCTACACCCATCAACACCGATTGCGTGCGTTTGGCGTTATCATTGCGCAATTGAACCAGCCAACGAGGCAGATAGATGTCGGTAGCAAAAAGTGTCAACGGGTTCCTGATCAATCAGGCGAAAGACGGCCAGTGGTGGGTAGACAGCGTCAGCGGCGAGAATATCGCCGGGCCATTCCCGACTGAAGCGTTGGCGATTGAAGTGGCGTCTGTATTGGAACTCGAACACCCGGAGCCCAAGCGTCGCGGCAAGGACAAGTCCTGATCCGGAGCCGATTTGCATGACCAAGCCCTGCCTCGCGCAGGGCTTTTTTGTGATTGGATGAAACGAAGTGGCCTTTCGCTATAACCTTTTGATTCCGGCGCTGTCACAGGCTTAGCCCCATCACCCTGACGACGACCACGACATGAATAGATTTTTGCCTTTGATTGCGATATTGGCCCTGAGCGGCTGTGCCACCTCTGAAAAGACTTACCTGGGCAATGGCGAAACGGGCCTGTCCATCGACTGCTCCGGCGAAGCCAATTCCTGGGCCTCCTGCTATGAAAAAGCCGATGCCTCCTGCGCCGGCACCGGCTATCGAATCGTTGGCACCGACGGAACCCCGTCGACCAAGGAAAGCGACAAGACCCTCGGCGTCGACGTAGGCAACTACAAAAACCGCAGCGTCGTGGTGGTCTGCAAGTAAGGCGCCCTGCCCTACATGTGAATTTCGGCGAACTTGATCCCGAGACCGCGCACGGTCTCGATCAGATCGTCGAGACGACTGAAGGATTCGACTTCATCGTTATCGTCCACCAGAAAATAGCTGCGCCCGGCGCTTTTCTTGAAAAACACGATCCATTCCCCCGGATCAGCCGGATTTTGAATCACATGGGTAGCAGAGATGTGACCCTCTGCGTGCCGTTCCCGTACCTGCTCTCGCTTCATGCTCGACTCCAGAAATGACAATGCCGCCAAAGCGTTGCTTTGACGGCATCGATGCTGACTGTCGCCAGTCTATCAGCCGGAAATGCACGCCGTGGCGGCATCGCGCACATCCATGGGGCGTAATGGCACATTGGAGATGCGCTCATGCAGCTTGATGCTGCTGCCACTGGAACGTTCTTCGATATCGAATACAGCGGCCGGACCCGAGGAGAACTTCTGCGGCACAATGACCCGCACGCCGTCTTTGCCCTGCGGCTCGACTTGCAGGGCACCGCGGCTGCCGGCCAGTTTCTCGGTCAGGCATTGCGCGTACTCATGGGGCTTCTTGCCTGAAATCACGTTCATGGTGGGCAGCGTCTCGTTGATTTCCGAGACACTCGCACAACCACTCATCGCCAACGCCAATGGCAAAACCCACGCACCCCACTTCATAAAAAACCTCCGATAAAGCCCCTCCGACAGCACAAACGCTGGTTTTCTCCGAGGCCCACTGCTTTTATCGCTCATAGAATTCCGAATAACTGTTTTTAATTGTCAAAGCGGAGCCCGACGACCGGATAATAACCCGTTCGGGCTGATAAACTGCGCCCATCGTCCATGCTATCGTTTTGATTTTGTAGAAAAAGCCCTTCTGGAGGCGCCTCATGAAATTTATCCACCAGCGCGAGCACCTCAATGAAGACGACATCGTCGTCATCCAGTGCTCGCAAATGTGCAACATCCGCTTGATGAACGACGCCAATTTCCGCAGCTTCAAGAATGGCGGCCGTCACACTTACCATGGTGGTGCATTCGACACCTTCCCGGCCCGAATTACTGCACCAAGCACCGGTTTCTGGAACATCACCATCGACACCGTCAACCGTCGGGCGATCAGCGTGACCCGCAAACCGACCTTGTCCCACTCGATCAAGATCATCCGCCGCTCCACCACGAAACTGAGCTGAGCACCGCCCGACTCGAACACAGGCAGATATGACCGTGACCCAAACAACCAAGTACGTCATCAAATACAAACTCAACGGCGAACGCCGCTTCGAATTTGCCCAGCTTGAAAACGGCACCGAAGCAGAAGCCAAAGCCGCGCTGGACGCCATTCATGGCCAGGGCGAAGACGTCATCAGCGAGATCAGCGTCAGCAAAGCGCTGTAACGGGATTCGGAGCGACAACCGGGATGTCTGCTCCGTCCGTTGAATTCGACCGCAAGCGCCGGAGTGTTCACGACGGCAGCGCTCCCTAGACTGGCCACCTCAACCCTGGGTTAAGGAGTCAGCACATGTTTAACGAGCGTACGCTCGATGCACTCGACTGGGACAGCCTGTACCAGCAACTCGATCAGGATGGCTGCGCCATCATCCGGTCATTGCTGAGTGCCGAAGAGTGTGACGACATCAGCGCGCTCTATGCAAAACCAGAGCCTTTCCGCTCCCAGGTCATGATGGCCCGCCACGGCTTTGGCCGCGGCGAGTACAAATACTTCCGCTATCCGCTACCGAATCTCGTCTGCCGAATGCGCAATGCGCTTTACCCGCGACTGGTGCCGATTGCCAATCGCTGGTACGAGCAGATGGACTTGCCGATCCGCTTCCCTCCCGGGCACGAGGCGTTCCTTGAGCGCTGTCATGCCGCCGGTCAGGAGCGCCCAACGCCGTTGTTGCTGCAATATGGGCCACAGGACTACAACTGCCTGCATCAGGATCTGTACGGTGAACACGTTTTTCCACTGCAAGTGGCGATTCTTCTGTCAGAGCCAGGCGAAGATTTCACCGGCGGTGAGTTTGTACTGACCGAGCAACGGCCACGGATGCAGTCTCGCCCCCAGGTGATTGGCCTGAAGAAAGGTGACGGGCTGATCTTTGCCGTCAACCAACGGCCGGTCAAAGGCGTTCGCGGTTTCTACCGGGTCACCTTGCGCCATGGGGTGAGTCGCCTGCACAGCGGAAAACGGCATACCCTTGGAATCATCTTTCACGATGCAACATGACCCCATGACCCCGAGCACATTCGACCTGTTTGCCGACGCCGAGCCCGAGCAGCTACCTCGGCGCGAGCAGATCGGCGAACAGTCCTGCGTACTGAGAGGCTTTGCCCTGCCCTGGCTGGATCGTTTGCTGCCTGCACTGGAATCGGTTCTGGCCGCCGCGCCGCTTCGGCAGATGGTCACGCCCGGCGGCTTCATCATGTCGGCAGCCATGAGCAGTTGCGGCACCTGGGGCTGGACCACCGACCGCAGCGGTTATCGCTACACCCGCAATGATCCGCAAACCGACGCGCCCTGGCCGGCTATGCCCGCAGTGTTTTTGGCGCTCGCACAAGCGGCAGCGCGCGAAGCCGGTTTTGCTGGTTTCGTACCTGATTCCTGCCTGATCAACCGTTACGTCCCCGGCGCCAAAATGTCATTGCATCAAGACAAGGATGAAGCGTCCTACGCGGCGCCGATCGTTTCGGTCTCCCTGGGCTTGCCGGCGATGTTCCTGTTCGGCGGGTTTGAACGCAGCGATAAAAGCCAGCGAGTCCCACTGTTGCACGGCGATATCGTGGTCTGGGGCGGCGTTGATCGCTTGCGTTATCACGGTGTCTTGCCGATCAAGGACGGTCAGCACCCGCGAATGGGCGAGCAACGGATCAACTTCACGTTTCGTACCGCAAAATGAATCCCCGAATTTGACCGCAAGCCCCGGAGTGCGACGACTGCGCCGGCTGGCTAATCTGAATCAAACAGGTCAACGGACAAGAAGCCATGACACGCCAATCGACAAGAATCGCCACCGAAAACGATCCGCGCTGGGCCGCCGTCGTCGCACGCGATCCCCGCGCAGACGGGCAGTTTGTGTATGCAGTGAAAACCACCGGCATCTATTGCAGCCCCAGCAGTCTGGCGCGCTTGCCCAAGCCGCAGAACGTCGAATTTTTCGACACCGCCGAGCAAGCCCAGGCGGCCGGTTACCGCCCGAGCAAACGCGCAGCGAAGGATCAAAGTGACGTCGCCGCGCAACATGCCGCAACGGTGGCTGCCGCGTGCCGTCAGATCGAGACCGCAGAGCATCTGCCGGCATTGAGTGAACTGGCCGACGTGGCGGGCCTGAGCAGCTTCCACTTTCACCGAGTGTTTAAAGCCGTAACCGGATTGACGCCCAAGGGCTATGCCACGGCCCACCGCTCACGCAAGGTTCGCCAACGCTTGATCGATGGAGGTTCGGTGACCGATGCCTTGTATGACGCCGGTTTCAATTCCAATAGCCGATTTTATGAGGCGGCGGATCAATTGCTGGGGATGAAACCTGGCGACTACCGCGCCGAAGGCCAGAACAACGACATTCGGTTTGCCGTCGGCCAGTGTTCTTTAGGGGCGATTCTGGTGGCGCAAAGCGAACGCGGGGTGTGCGCGATTCTGCTGGGTGATGATCCGCACCAATTGGTGTGCGACCTGCAGGACAAGTTTCGGCGGGCCAACCTGATCGGCGCCGACCACGGGTTCGAGCAGTTGATCGCCCAGGTCGTCGGGTTTATCGAAGCGCCGGCCATCGGCCTGGACTTGCCTCTGGATGTGCGCGGCACGGCGTTTCAGGAGCGCGTCTGGCAAGCCCTGCGGGAAATTCCTGTCGGCAGCACCGCCAGTTACGCCGATGTCGCGCAGCGCATCGGCTCACCGAAAGCGGTGCGCGCCGTGGCCCAGGCCTGCGGCGCGAACAGCCTGGCGGTGGCGATCCCGTGCCACCGCGTGGTGCGCAGTGACGGCAACTTGTCGGGGTATCGTTGGGGCGTGGAGCGCAAGCGGCAGTTGTTGGAGCGCGAAAGCCAATAAATCAAAAGATCGCAGCCTGCGGCAGTCGCAGGCTGCGATTTTTGCTTTCAGCGATTCACATCCACCACCACACGGCCACGCAGCTGACCGGCGAGCAATCGCGGTGCCGCATCGATCGCCTCACTCAAACCGATTTCGTGGCTGATCAGCGGCAGCAAGGCAAAGTCCAGATCCTTGGCCAGACGGTTCCATGCCAATACCCGCTTGGCTTTGGGTTGGGTCACGCTGTTGATTCCGGCCAGGGTCACGCCGCGCAAAATGAACGGGGCGACAGAGGCCGGAAAGTCCATGCCTTGCGCCAAACCACACGCGGCGACAGTGCCGTTGGCTTTCGTGCTGGCACAGGCGTTGGCCAGGGTGTGACTGCCGACCGAGTCGATCACAGCCGCCCAACGCTCCTTGGCCAGTGGTTTTCCCGGCTCGGACAATGTCGCGCGGTCGATGATTTCGCTGGCACCCAATTGCTTGAGGTAGTCGTGTTCAGAGGTGCGGCCAGTGGACGCGACCACCCGGTAGCCGAGCTTGTTCAGCAGCGCGATGGCGAAACTGCCTACACCACCGTTGGCACCCGTGACCAGAACGTCACCCTGCTCAGGCGTCACACCGTTATGTTCCAAAGCCAGGATGCTCAGCATCGCCGTGTAACCGGCCGTGCCGATCGCCATTGCCTGGGCAGCGGTGAATTCCCGAGGCAGCGGAATCAGCCAGTCGCCATTCAGGCGCGCCTTCTGCGCCAATCCGCCCCAGTGCCCTTCACCGACTCCCCAGCCATTGAGTACGACTTGATCACCGACCTTGTAGTCCGGATGCCCACTGACTTCGACAGTCCCCGCCAGATCAATGCCCGGCACCATCGGGAATTTTCGCACCACCGGGCTGCTGCCGGTGATCGCCAGACCGTCCTTGAAGTTCAGCGTGCTGTACGCCACACGCACTGTCACATCGCCCTCGGGCAGTTGATCGTCATTGATCTCTTGCAGTGTGGCCCGGTAACCGCTGTCGTCTTTGTCGATCAAAATGCCTTGGAACATTGTCGTCTCCTGTCAGATCATTCAGTTGTCGTGCTACTGGAATATCACACTGCAACCTTTTGCCGTACCCGACTTTAAGCCAATCCAGGAATGCCCCATCCTGAAACCCGATGGGTCTTGCGCCTGTCTTTGCTGATACAAGTCCCGTCCTGCAGCCCTGCCCCGTTATGACCCGGAGAACCTTGAAATGAGCCAATGGCCAGATACCCGAATTATCGATTTGCTGGGGATCGAACTGCCGATCATCCAGGCTCCGATGGCTGGCGCAACCGGTTCGGCCATGGTGATCGCCGCGAGCAATGCCGGCGGCCTGGGCTCGATGCCCGCAGCCATGCTGACCACCGAGCAGTTGCGCGAAGAACTGAAAACCATTCGCCAACACACTCAACGCCCGATCAACGTCAACTTCTTCTGCCATCAGCCGCCCCCTGCCGACGAGCAGCGTGCCCGGGACTGGAAGAATCTGCTGGAACCCTACTACCGCGAACTCGGCGTGGATTTCGACGCGCCGACGCCCGTGTCCAATCGCGCGCCGTTCGATAACGCGACCTGTGAAGTGATCGAAGAATGTCGCCCCGAAGTGGTGAGCTTTCACTTCGGCCTGCCGGAAAAATCCCTGCTGGATCGCGTCAAGGCGACCGGGGCGAAAGTGCTGTCTTCGGCGACGACTGTCGAAGAAGCCGTCAGGCTTGAGCAGCATGGCTGCGACGCGATCATCGCCATGGGTTACGAAGCCGGTGGCCATCGAGGCATGTTTCTCAGCGACGATTTGAGCAGCCAGGTGGGCCTCTTCGCGCTGCTGCCGCAAATTGTCGACGCGGTGAAAGTGCCGGTGATTGCCGCTGGCGGCATTGCCGATGCACGGGGCGTGGCGGCGGCGTTTCTGTTGGGCGCGTCCGCGGTGCAGGTCGGCACGGCGTATTTGTTTACACCGGAAGCCAAGGTCAGTGCCTCTCACCACAAGGCGTTGCGCACGGCCAAAGAAAGCGAGACAGCCGTCACCAACATTTTCACCGGCCGCCCGGCACGCGGGATTCTCAATCGCGTGATGCGCGAACTCGGACCGATCTGCGATAAAGCACCGGCCTTCCCGTTGGCGGGTGGGGCGTTGATGCCATTGCGGGCAAAGGGCGAAGCGGATTTCAGCAACCTCTGGGCCGGGCAGGCGTTCAGGTTGGGGGTTGAGATGACGACAGCAGAATTGACGCAGCGTCTGGCCCAAGACGGCTTGGCGAAACTGTTGCACCGCTAGGCACAAGACCTGGGGCGAGGCGTTTCGCCGCAATGCAATCGAGATCAACACATTCCGTTTGCAGGCAATTCGCTATATATTCCGCTATATAGCGTTTTAACCCCTCGCTGTCCCTGCCTACAACGGAGCCGTTTCATGACCATTCGTGCCTCACGTTTTGCCCCTACTTGCCTGGCGAGCCTGCTTGCTGTGTTCGCCATTGGCGCAGCCCAGGCGGACGAAGTCCAGGTCGCCGTCGCGGCCAACTTCACCGCGCCGATCCAGGCTATCGCTGCTGATTTCGAGAAAGACACCGGGCACAAACTGGTCACCTCCTTTGGTGCAACCGGCCAGTTCTATACGCAGATCAAGAATGGCGCGCCGTTTGAAGTGTTTCTGTCGGCGGACGACACCACCCCGCAAAAACTCGAAGCCGAAGGCGACATCGTCAAGGGCTCGCGCTTCACCTACGCCGTTGGCACCCTGGCGTTGTGGTCGGCTAAAGAAGGTTACGTCGATGCCAAAGGGGACGTGCTGAAAAAGAACGAATATCAGCATCTCTCCATCGCCAACCCGAAAGCCGCCCCTTACGGCCTGGCTGCCACCCAGGTTTTGGCCAAGCAGGGCCTGACCGACAAGGTCAAAGACAAGATCGTTGAAGGCCAGAACATCACCCAGGCTTATCAGTTTGTCTCAACCGGTAACGCAGAACTGGGCTTTGTCGCCTTGTCGCAGATCTACAAAGACGGCAAAGTCACCAGCGGTTCGGCGTGGATCGTTCCAGCCAGCCTGCACGACCCGATCAAACAAGACGCGGTGATCCTCAACAAAGGCAAGGACAACCCGGCTGCCAAGGCGCTGGTTGACTACCTCAAAGGTCCGAAAGCCGCTGCTGTCATCAAATCCTACGGTTACCAACTCTAAATGACCCTGTCGAGTGCCGATTTTTCCGCCATCTGGCTGACCCTGAAACTGGCGTCCCTGACGACGGTTATCCTGCTGGTGATCGGCACTCCGATTGCGTTATGGCTTTCGCGCACCCAATCCTGGCTGCGCGGCCCGGTCGGGGCGATTGTCGCCCTGCCCCTGGTGCTGCCGCCCACGGTGATCGGTTTTTATCTGTTGCTGGCGCTGGGCCCTAACGGCTTTATCGGCCACTTCACTCAATCGCTGGGGCTCGGCACCCTGACGTTCAGTTTTGCCGGATTGGTGATCGGCTCGGTGCTCTATTCGATGCCGTTCGTGGTCCAGCCGTTGCAAAACGCTTTTTCTGCCATTGGCACCCGCCCACTGGAAGTGGCTGCGACCTTGCGCGCCAATCCCTGGGACACTTTTTTCAGCGTGATCCTGCCTCTGGCCCGACCGGGGTTCATCACCGCCGCGATTCTCGGTTTCGCCCACACCGTCGGCGAGTTTGGCGTGGTGCTGATGATCGGCGGCAACATCCCCGACAAGACCCGCGTGGTCTCGGTGCAGATCTACGATCACGTCGAAGCCATGGAATACGCCCAGGCCCACTGGCTGGCCGGGGCGATGCTGGTGTTCTCGTTTGCCGTGTTGCTGGCGCTGTACTCCAGCCGTAAAACCAAAGCGGGCTGGAGCTGATCGATGATTCAAACACGTCTGAAACTGAGGTATTCGGGGTTCGCCCTGAATGTGGACTTGCAACTGCCCGGCCGTGGCGTCACCGCGCTTTACGGTCATTCCGGCTCGGGCAAGACCACTTGCTTGCGCTGTATCGCGGGCCTGGAACGGGCCGAACAAGGCTTTATCCAGGTCAACGATGAAGTCTGGCAGGACAGCGACAAGAAGATTTTCGTAGCGCCGCACAAACGCGCGATCGGCTATGTCTTCCAGGAAGCAAGTCTGTTTACGCACTTGTCGGTGTTGGCGAACCTGCAGTTCGGCCTAAAGCGAATCCCCAGACACCAACGCCGGGTCGACATGGCGCACGCGACGGAACTGTTGGGCATCAGTCATCTGCTGGACCGCCATCCGCAGCACTTGTCGGGTGGCGAGCGACAGCGTGTCGGCATTGCCCGCGCACTGCTCACCAGCCCGAAACTGTTGCTGATGGACGAACCGCTGGCGGCGCTGGATTCGCAACGCAAAAGCGAAATCCTGCCCTACCTGCAAAGGCTGCACGATGAGCTGGATATCCCGGTGCTGTACGTCAGCCATTCCCAGGATGAAGTGGCGCGACTGGCCGACCACATCGTCCTCCTCAGCAACGGCAAAGCCCTGGCCAGCGGCCCTATCGGCGAAACGCTGGCCCGGCTCGATTTGCCTTTGGCGCTGGGCGATGACGCCGGCGTGGTGATCGAGGGCCACGTCAGTGCCTATGACGCCGACTATCAGTTGCTGACCTTGCAACTGCCAGGCACCGCTCTGAACATCCGCGTGACGCACACACCGATGGACCTCGGCCAGGCGCTGCGTTGCAAGGTTCAGGCGCGCGATGTCAGCCTGAGCCTGCACAGCGCCGAGCAAAGCAGCATCCTCAACCGTCTGCCGGTGACCGTGATCAGTGAAATGGGTGCAGACAACGCCGCCCACGTGCTGATCCGTCTGGATGCGGCCGGCACACCGCTGCTGGCGCGAATCACCCGCTACTCCCGGGATCAGTTGCACGTGCATCCCGGCCAACAGCTCTGGGCGCAAATCAAAGCGGTGGCGGTGCTGGCGTAAACCCGCTGGCACGACTGCACTGGCACGCGGTCAATGGCTGTAACGGCCCCTGATTCGTCGCCAAGGACTACCGCCATGCCCGATTCCGCGCTGACTGATGTGCTGCCACCTGACCTGCATTATGTCGATGACACCCAGCCCGGCATCGCCCGCAAGAAACTGCGTGGCAAGTTCTGCTACTTCGACCCGGACGGAAAACGCATCACCGACCCCAACCAAATCAAACGTATCAATGCCCTCGCCGTCCCCCCGGCCTACACCGACGTTTGGATTTGCGCCGATCCACGTGGGCATCTGCAAGCCACTGGCCGTGATGCCCGGGGGCGCAAGCAATACCGTTATCACCCGCGCTGGCGCGAAGTGCGCGATGCCGACAAATATTCGCGCCTGCGGGATTTCGGGCTCGCCCTGCCGAAACTGCGCAAACAGCTTGAAAAGCTGTTGGCCGCCCCGGGCTTCAGCCGTGACAAGGTCATGGCCACGGTCATTACCTTGCTCGACGCGACATTGATTCGGGTCGGCAACACGCAGTACGCCCGGGATAACCGCTCGTATGGGCTGACCACGCTGCGCAACCGGCACGTCGAGATCAACGGCAGTGCGATCCGGTTCCAGTTCCGGGGCAAGAGCGGCGTCGAGCACCAGATCACCGTGAAAGACCGGCGCCTGGCACGAATCATCAAACGCTGCCAGGAGATTCCCGGCCAGAACCTGTTTCAGTATCTGGATGAAAGCGGTGAGCGGCACACCGTCAGTTCCTCCGACGTCAACGCCTACCTGCAAACCCTCACCGGCGCCGACTTCACCGCCAAGGATTACCGCACCTGGGCAGGTAGCGCGCAGGCGTTGGCGGTGTTGCGCAGTTTGCAGTGGGAACCGGAATCAGACGCCAGGCGGCATGTGGTGGAGATGGTCAAGAACGTCGCCAGGCAACTCGGCAACACCCCGGCGGTTTGTCGCAAGTGCTACATCCACCCGGCGGTGCTCGAGGGTTTCCTGATAGGGGCATTGGCCGAGTTACCGCGCCCGAGAACACGTAAAGGCTTGAGGGCCGAGGAAGTCGGGCTGGCGATGTATTTGGAGAAGATGGTCGAGGCGACTCAACCGACGAACTGACCTGTTCATTTTTTGCGCGATCACCAATGGCTTCTATAGTTGTTGTGACACAAATTAGCTTCGAGTGAAGCCATGGAAGACATTTACGTTGTTAAGCGTTGCAACAAGATCATCATTCATGGGCGTCGAGCCGGGGAAGCCGGTCATACGCCACCAGACGCAGAAGTCTGGTATCGCATCGCCGATACCCGTACCGATGGCTTTATCGGCGACGGTTTTGATTCCGAAGAAGATGCCCTTCGCGCCTGCCATCTATTCAATGCCCGATCGCAAGTGCTGGCCCGACAAGGCTGAAGTCCGGGTCTATACTGAAAAATGGCTGAGGGAACAGCGACCCCATCGGCAGAAAGCTCGCTCCTTGCGGGCTTTTTGCTGCCACTGCCAGGTTTCTTGAACGGAGGTGTTTGCCATGTCCGAAAAAGAGTCCATCACCACCCTGCTCACCCTGCTCGACTCGCGCCAGGTTCGCTTGGCCGCAGCGTGCAAGGAAATCGCCGACTGGGTCGATCATCAAGGCGGGCATCCGACCGCCCTCAGGATTCGTGATCGCCTGAACGACATCGAGAAGGACACGCCGCTGATTCGTAACACGCTGTCTTCGCTCAAACCTGTCGAGCCGCCGCTGCCGCGGTTCAGATGATTCGGTCTGGACTCCGGACACGAGAGCACGGCCAGGACGCATGAACGGCGACGATGATCGTCACCGGGTGCGTCCTTGCCTGATCACCTGCTGCTGAATCCCAAACCCGGCCCTGTACCGGGATTTTTTTTGTCCGGTCATTTCACACAGCCTTCACAACTCAAGCCGTACTGTAGCCCTACTCCTTTTGAAATATCCCTTGGCCCGCCCGCATGCGGGCCTTCTTTTTGCCCGCCTGCGCTCAACGAACGTCATCACTCGCGTGAGGTCAAACGCTCACACGTCACGAAGGAGGCGTCTGATGGTTACTCACTTCAAAGTTGCCGGGCATCTGGCCTGCGGCCACAAAGGCAGCAAGCTCACCACAACCACTGAACTGAACCGAGTGAAATGCAGAAGTTGCCGAAACACCGATGCATACAAGGATGCACGCAAAGACCAACGCAACGCGGCACGCCGCGCCGCCCGCAAAGCCAAAGCCACTCACACTGCCAATGACTGGCGCGCAGCATGGGTCGAGCGACTTACCGCCATGGCCGGGCTGCAACGGTTGCCCCGTGGTTTTAGCGGTCAACCATTCGTTTAAATGACAGGTTCGGCGGTTGAAGCACGTTCACTCGGCCCGGCCGCCGGCCCCATGATTTCTCGCAAAGACATCCGCTTGAACGCTTCGACCAGCGCGCGTCCCTCCTCGGGAGTGCATGAGATGGCCAGGCGCATTGTCGCCTCGCCCAGACTCCAGATCAGAAAGGCAGACGCCTGAACCTGTTGTATATCGCTGCTGGGGTTTACCCGCAGCATCGCATCCGCCAATAACCCGCCGGCAATCCGACACTCCTGCAGTTCCAGCGCCATGAGCTGCTTGTCTGCCTGCATGCCTGACCAGATGTCACGCATCGCCGGTGTCGCCAGGAAAATCTCGTAATACTCGTCCAACAGCTCTGAAAAGGCCTCGCGCAGCCCTTGCGCGTCCTCGACCGCAGCCATGGCGACTTCGATGCAACGACGGCTTTCGGCGTTATAGCGCTCGGCCAAGGTGCGAATCACCGAACTCTTGTCTGGAAAATACTGATAAAGCGAGCCGATCGAAATCCCGCACATTTCGGCGATTTCACTCATTTTCACTTGATCGCTGCCCTTGCTCGCAATCAATTGCGTCCCCGCCGCCAGGATTCGCTCCTGGCGTTCGCGGCTGCGCTGCTGCGTGGGATTGCGCCGGACGGTCTCTGAAACGGCTTGCTCGTGGGCTTCGGTGGTTTTCTTCGGCACTGGCGTGCTTCCCGATCAATAACATGACATAGCCTCACCTTAGCACCGCCCGTACGTCGGTTTCACCGGTTCTTCAGGTTGACGATAAAACATGAGCGTTTATCATCTTTTTAAACATGAGCATCACTCACATTAAACCGATGGAGATGAACGCGATGAAAACCACCCAAGAGACAATCCTGATTCTCGGCGCAACAGGCAAAACCGGGCGACGGATCACTCAACGGCTGCAAGCGGCCGATGTGCCTGTTCGTTTAGGCTCTCGTGGGGCGGATCCGGCGTTCGACTGGGAGGATCGCTCCACCTGGGAAGCGGTGCTTGGGGGTATTCACGCGGTGTACATTTCGTTCCAGCCAGACCTTGCGGTCCCCGGTGCGGTTGAAACAGTGCAGGCATTCACCGATCAGGCCGTTAAAAGCGGCGTCCGCAAACTGGTGCTGTTGTCAGGGCGCGGCGAAGTTGAAGCTGAACAGGCAGAACGCGTCGTTCAAAACAGCGGCGTGGACTGGACCATCCTGCGGGCCAGCTGGTTCTTTCAGAACTTCAGCGAAGCGCACTTTCTTGAGCCAATCCTGCAAGGAGAACTCGCCCTCCCCGTCGGCAACATCGCCGAGCCCTTTGTCGACGTGGAAGACATCGCCGAGATTGCGGTTGAGGCGCTGACCAAACCGGGGCATTCAGGCCAACTCTATGAGCTGACGGGCCCGCGCGCACTGACCTTTGCAGAGGCCACTGCCGAAATTGCCCACGCGTCCAAACGCGATGTCGGTTTCGTCGCCGTGCCACCCGACGCCTATCGCCAGGCGCTGGAACAGGCCCAACTACCAACAGAGCTGATTGAACTCGTGCTGTACCTCTTCACCACCGTACTCGATGGCCGCAATACACCGGTGGCTGACGGCGTACAGCGTGCACTGGGTCGCCCGGCGCGGGACTTCAGCGACTATGTTCGCCGCACGGTGGCTACGGGTGTCTGGGGTTGAGATCAGCCGAATAGATTATTCGACGATCAGTTCAATAGCGCTGTATGCCATTTCATTTTTGGCGATAAGCGTTTTCCTCAGCTAGGGTTTCTATCGCATCGATTCTGCGCCGACGATGTGGGTAGGCGCCTGATCAAGGAGGAACGAATGACACTGATCCGTGAGGCGGAAAAAACCTACCGCCGCTGGTCCAGCCCGATCCTGCTGGAACTCAAGGAAAGAGAACATCAGCTCAACCCGGTAGATCGTGAGGCTCTGCAGAATGTTTTGGTAGAGAGAAGGCTCATAGACACCGGCAACCCTTCCGGCGCTGATCGACGCAAGGCGAATCAGCCTGCTGACAAAAGCGGCAAGTGAAAATAGGTGACCGGAAACAAACAAGGGTTTGCATCAGCTTTCGCTGGCAAACCCTTGATTTTATAAATTACGGTAAGAGTCCCACTCAAGCCGGTTCGCAGGTCAGCCTCCACGACTGCTCAAACAATTCCCCAGCGTTTCGGCTTTCAAACTCTTCCTCCAGAAAAACTCTGCTATTGCGAGGAAGTGCGATGAACCTTGAAAAACCGACCATTCCCCCGAAGCTGTTTCTACTGTTCACCTCGCCGCAAAATACCTGGTGCCTGGAGTCAATGTTCCTGAACACCGCGGATTGAGGGTCTTTCAGATAGTCCCTGACAAGGTTTTTAGCCTGGTACTCCATGTAGTAATTGAAGTACGCAAACCTTGACGCGTAGACCACGCTCGCCAGAACGATGGCCGATACCATCAGGTACTTAAGTGTCTTCCATGCCATCCTGGGCCTCGCAAGAAGATGAAGTCGGCAAAGTGATCGTTCGCAGAACACTTCGAGAAATAGCCGAGTAAAAATGAAAAAGGCCTGCGTGAGGTATCTCACGCAAGCCTTTGATATTCATGGTGCCGAAGCCGGAATCGAACCTTCCTCCTTGTTGCTGAAAATAAAGGAAAATTTCAAGTTCGAAAATTTCTCTACCTCTATGTGTACCCTCATTGGGCTTTTCCAACGGTACGACTGGAACGCAGTGGTGCACCACGTGAACGAAAAATATCCAGGGTGTCTTTTACAAAATACGTTATTGGATGCTATCCCATAGCCAATCGGACGAACGATCATCAAGCCGGCGGCGCCAATTGCACAGGACTAACAGGAGATGTTTCAGTTTTACGACTGCGATTCACGGAAGGCCTGGGCTAGAGAGATGGCCTGGGGATACAACGTAATAGCAATGGAATCGGCGCCACCAGAGTGAGGATTTACAAACGACTCTGAGGAGGGGCGGAGCTGGCCAGCGTGGTGTGGGCTGATGTCGAACACCAACCGATCTACTCCATTCTGGAGTCAATCACCGGCATCGCGGTAACCCGTGCCGACCTGGCGATCCGTGCCCAGGAAGCCGATGAAAGCCTGGCCAGCGCCCTGCACATCAACCGTGGCGCGGCATTGTTAATCATGGAACGCACCTCTTACTTCACCGACGGCTGTTGCTGCGACCGCACGACGTTTTTTATCTGTTCCGAACGTTACGCCTTTGTTCTTAGCGGTGTATTCAAATCCACAAGCGGTCGGTAGATCGGCCACTTACCGAAAACGCTCATCGTAACCTCACGGGCGACCCATCATAGCTGAGCTTGCCTACTGCATCGGGCCCAACGGTTGGCGGGTTGATCTTTGACTCGAACGGGTATCAAGCGACATTCGAGTTGAGCGCTGCATTGCTCGGTGCGGCGGCTGCACTTGCCTTTCTGGCTGCACGCGCTGCCTCGCGGGAGCCTGTTGCATCGATGAGCATCGTCTGAAAACCACAAGACACGCCAAGGCGTGTCTTGTGGTTCGCGTGGAGCAGATGCTTCCCTGGATTCAATAGCCCTTCGAGCGATCGACTACATTCACTAAAGGTTTTCGCGCTTTTTCTCTGGCGAGATTCTCGACTATCACTGCCACAGCGCCCGATATCTGTACATCGCTCGCGACATGAGGTGTCAATAATATGCGCGGATGTTTCCAGACAGGGCTACCTTGCGAAGGAGGCTCTTGTTCCAATACATCCAATACGGCCCCCCCCAAACGGCCTTCATCTAACGCATCAAGCAGATCCTGCTCTATCACGTGGGCACCACGTCCTACGTTAATGAGTCCAGCGCCGTGAGGAAGACAAGCAAGCCTCGCCGCATTGAGTATGCCGTCTGTTTCGGGTGTTAGTGGAAGCATGTTCACCAAGATATCGCATTGCCCTAAAAACGCATCAAGCTGCTCTGGGCCGACGTAACAGCTTCCGCCAGGTACGTCCTTCAAAGAACGATTCCAGCCACTGAGCTGAAATCCCAATGGTTGAAGGCGATCAAGCGCAGCTCGTCCGAGATTGCCAACCCCCATGACACCGACACGCCGCTGTGAAGCTCGGACGATGGGTCTAGGATGCCAGCTGCCACTGCGCTGATCCTCTTGATAAGCGAGGATGTCTCGATGCAAGGCAATCACACCAAACAGAACATACTCGGCCATGATGTCAGCCATCGAGCTATCTACCAGTCGAATTAGCGACACGTGTCCAGGCAAGCTGGCCAAATCGAACTGATCAACCCCAGCCCCGGCAGCGTAGATGATTCGAAGATTGCTAAACTGCTCCGCAAGGTTGGTGAGAGGCTCCCAAGCCAAGATGTAGTGCACCTCTGCCGGGTTGCCGATATCAGGCCATTGGCGGAACTCAAGTTCAGGGGTGAGTGTTGATAGGCTATCCCGCCATTTCTCCGCGTCGGCGGGGTCTGCCATGTATAGGATGCACATGGAAAACTCCATATGGAAGTTTCTAGCATGAGGCGCTCCATGTAGCGCCTCGTCCTTTCCCGCATACGTATCTGCAACGGTCTCGACAAAATCAGCTAACTGTCTTCCAACACGCCCTTGCTCTGACGGTGCCCCCCGCAATCTTTAATACTTCGCTGAGTTTAAGCCGCGATGATGACTCAACGATATTTGAAGCAGGCATTTGGGCAGTCAGAAGAGCGATCACACCTTCTCGGTTTCTTTCAGGTGCGCGTAGCTATCAACGAATCGCTTAAATTTGTGGTTACCACATGTGTATGCTTCATATTTCGCGGGTGAAGTCTCACTCACGCAGGTTGGCACAGGTTCAACAACCGCATCGAAATCCAGATCAATGAAGAAAGGTATAGAATAACGCTCCAGCCCGCTGGTGTTGATGACGCGATGCATTGTCGAAGTGTAGCGATCATTGGTGAGAGTTTGAACTAAATCACCAATATTGACGATAAATGTGCCTTCAACGGGTGGCGCAGTAACCCACTCCCCTGCACGATTCCTGACTTGCAAACCGCCAACTGCATCCTGGGACAGGACAGTCAAGAAACCGTAGTCTGTGTGAGCCCCAATACCAATTTCCTCTTGGGAAACCCTTCCGATCTGGGGCGGGTAACGCAAAATTCGCTGAATTGTGATCGGTTTACGCTGAAGATGTTCAAAGTAATCTTGTGGCATACCCAGACTCAGCGCGATCCCGCCGATGAGCGTTCTGGCGAGCTTCAATACAGCGGAATGATAAGCGTCGGCAACCTTCTCGAATTGCGGCAGTGCAGCCGGCATTTGATTAGGGCCAAAAAATGGAGAAACCTCATCGTAATGAGCTCCGTAATCAAAACACTCTTTAAAATCGCGGGTATTGGCGGGATCTACGTTTTCCGCATACATGGGTATATAGCCGCGTAGCGTACGCCCGGAATTGACGACATTAAGTTTATTTTTCTCTTCGTATGGGAGTTTAAAAAAAGCCTTGCTCAGCGCATACATCTCATCTATCAATTGCTGATCGATACCATGGTCTTTAATGTAAAAAAACCCCACCTTTTCGCATGCGTCACCTATTTGGCTAGCCACCTGCAGCGGATTTTCACCGTTTAGAAGTTGGGAAATATCTATGATTGGAATTTCAGTAAATGCTGTTTGCTTGCTAGCCAGACGAATATCAGATGACTCTCTCACGGATGCTCTCCTCTTCCAAATATCAATAAGACAGCAGACTCAGAAAGCACCACCGCGCCCCTTTAATCTTACTGAACCACTCTACTCAACAGCGCGTTCGCATGCGACGACACAAAGGGATAAAGACAATTTGCAGGCCATTCGCGTCGATACCTGGACGTCACCTTCACGCCAACTTTTACGTTCGGGTCAATGGCGCGCTTTACCGCTACGAGCACTTTCATAAATCCCTCAAGGACTCATGGATCGATGCATTGGACTACCGACGCGAATGAGCCAGATCAGCCCCTGTTTTAAAGGATGTTAATCCTGGTTTTTTGGAGATGCAAGCAAAATGTACACCTATGTCACATTCATTGACTAACATGAACATTAGACGTACCGTTATGTCAACACCAATCCCGATGTTCTGCTCCAGGAGCACAACACATGTCCGGCGATCCCTCGCTGCAACCCCATACCACACATGAAAAACCGACCAGGCGCTGCGATCGTCAATACATCATCCGTTTGGGGTATTTATCCTCGCTCCGCCCACGTGGTGTATTGCACCAACAATGGGGCCGTTGCGGTTTTGACCAAGAATTTGGGCCGCGATTGTGCCCTCTGGGAATCCGTGTGAATGCCGTCTGCCCGCACGAAATCATTACCCCCAGGATACGCAGCGGATTTGAATGTCGAGGCCCGGATCCGGACAAGGCAGTGCAAGAGCTGAACAAGAACGTGCCACTAGGCCGTATCGCCGAGTCCGAAGATATCGCGGATGTGCTCGCGTTTCTGGGACCCGACGAGGCGAAGTACATCGTTGGTGAAACAGTAGAAGTCACAGGCGTCAAGCCGATATCAGGCTAAAGAGAGAAAGCAATGCTTAACGGCAAAAATGTAGTGGTTACCGGGGGCGGCAGAGGTATTGGTCGGGGTATTACCGAACAACTGCTTGAGGTGGGGGCATCGGTGTTGATTGCTCAGCGCCAGGCACTGGACGCCGAGTTGCAAAATCACCCCCGAGTCTATTTCATCGAGGCAGATCTCGCCTCGATGGCGTCACCTGGTTTGATCGCGCAAGTAGCGCAGGAGCAGCTCGGCGGAGTCGATGTCCTAGTCAACAATGCCGGGTTCATGTTCGAAAAATCCCTTGATGACATGACCGAGGAAGATTGGGATCGCATGATGGCTGTCAATCTGCGTGCGCCAGCATTCTTGTGCAGGGCATTGGTGCCACAGATGCGTCAGCGGGGCGGTGGCAGCATCATCAACATTGGATCGATCGAAGGAATAGGTTCTAACCCTGAACATGCCGCATATTGTGCCTCCAAAGCGGGCCTCCATGGATTAACCAGGGCCTTGGCGGTCGATCTGGGACGGGACAGCATTCGCTGCAACGCCATCGCTCCTGGGTGGATCAATTCTGAGCTAAGTGATGCGTATCTCGCCAACCAAGCTGATCCACATGCGGCGCGTCAGGCCCTCCTGCGACTTCACCCGGTTGGACGCACCGGAATGCCGGCGGACATAGGAAGGACAGTGGTTTTTCTGGCCTCAGAATCATCGGCCTTTATCACCGGGCAAGTGCTTGTGGTGGACGGAGGTCGCACGGCAAAACTGCCATTGCCATTTTGATCGAATCAGCCTGAGTTGCAACGGAGGGCGCCACTCACCCACCTCCGGTGCAGATTGCGCCACACTCTCGCCCGTTGGAAATTTTTTGCGGCGGGCAACGCTTTAACACTTGGGCGCTTTGTTCTCTATCAGGTAATTGCCACCATCGACCACCAGCAACTCACCGGTGATGTGACTGGACTCAGGTGAGGTACGGAAAGTAACGGCATCAGCCACTTCCTCCTGGCGACCTGCCATGCCAACCGGGACATACTTCGCTGCATTCATATCCTCTGGAGTGCTTGCCCCAGTGGCAATCCAGCTAGGTGCGACCGAGCTCACAGTGATTCGATATCGCGCGACCTCAAGAGCCAGCTCATGTTCATATCCACCATTCCGGCTTTAGCCGCCGCAAAAGCCGCCTCTCCCGGATTATCGGCTCGAGTGCCAGTCGTGGAGCTGACATTGACGAAACCTTACACTTCAAAACCCTGCGCAGGGTTCACGCTTTCACCTTAATCGCAAGTGCTGCGACTTCCAAAAGCGCATCCGGTCGAATCACCAGGCCGAGGTCGCTGGTGACCTCTCCTCCCTGCAACCCAAAAGTTCGTGAGGAAAACAACGTGGGCCGTAAAAGGTTCGCGGTGACAATCGTATCGAGCGCTTGCGTAAATGCAGGCAACGAGAAGTGCTCGAGCAGTAAAAATCCTACCCGAGCATGAGGCGTCGGCTCACCCCGAGTCTCTTCCAGATAGCGCAGGTTTTTACCTTTCATACACCCACTGAAATCTCGCCGTTCGATCACATATGCCTCGCTTCTGTACATTAACAAACGCAGCCTTTGTGCAAACCACGATTGAATCTGCGCATCGAAGAATCAACCGCTGACGCCGTGACCAAACAGTTTATGCGAGCTGGACCCCGTGGGCTTGAGGGCCTTTGCCCTCTCATATTGGTGACTTGCTAAATGGCCTTTATAGGAAAAGCCGACAATTTAAACTTACTAACCTTCTCGCCCGGCCCAAAATTCATGCCAACGAATGACCGAGCTGACGCCCAGCTTCGTTATTATCTTGGGGGGGAGCCTGCTGGGGCCTGGTGCCTGATTGAAACTATCCAGAAACTCAGAACGTATACCCGAAGCCAACTCCGCCGCCATTACACCTGCCAGGGTGCTCTTGACCGTTCCCAACCCATTTTCGCAGCATGCTGAATACAAGTTTTCTTCGATCTCGCCAAATGCCGCGGCGCTGTTACGACTCAAGCAGAGTCGGCCAGCCCAACTGAACTCCAGCGCAGTGGATTTCAGTTCGGGAAAACGAGCATCCAAGGAATGTCGCTGCTCTTTCGCAACCGCAGCTACGCGCTCCGGAGTGACCTGGATACCTGGGTCATAGGTGAACTTTGTCCGGATGACGATACGCGAGAGCCCATCTGAAGTGATTTTGCGAACGGTCGCTCCCATTGGATCAGCCGGCAACAAGGCCCACTTGGCTTTGCCCGGCACCACTTTCCTGAATGCATCGTCGCTATACGCTGCAGTCATGGAGGCGTAAGTGAAGACGTGCAGCAAGCGTCCTTGATAATGGCCAAAGTCTTCAATGTGGCCGTTAACCCCCAGGATAACCTTGGGTGCGTGTACCGTCCCGTTTGGTGATCGAGCGGTCCAGCCGCTACCCTGCTTCGACAATTCAATAATGGGAGAACGTTCAAACAGCGTGATTTTCCCTTCGAGCCCTGCTGCCAGATCCCGGATGTATTGTGCGGGTTGAATCAACACTGCGCCGGGGGTATAGATTCCACCGTGGTAATAGGTGGACCCGGTGATTTCACGCATTTGCGCTGCATCAAACATCTCGAACTTTTCGCCAATACGCTCAAGGGATTTGGCGTAATTGACGTTCAGTTTCAATCCCCGTTCAGTGGCGGCCGCGTTGATCTTCCCGGAAGGGTCGAACGTGTCGGCAGACATGCCGTACTCCCGTGCAGCTTCAGCGGCAAAAGCAATCGCAAAACGATTTTGCGTGATTTCCAGCGCCGTTGCAGACTCACTCGCCACGGAGTATTCCCCGGACGACAGACTGTGCGGCACATCGATCATGAAACCAGAGTTTCTGCCGGCCGGCCCCTTGGCGACTTCATGAGCATCGACCACAATAATGCTGTCACCCGGGTGCAGCTGTGAAAGTCTGCGAGCGGCGGACAGGCCGGCAAAACCGGCCCCGATAATCAGCCAATCCGCCGTCACGTTTCCATCAAGCATGCGGACAGGCGCAGTGCGTGCGGAAATCGCCTCCCAACCTGAAACCCCGGTGTCTACCGGCAGGCGCTTGATGGTATGGGTGCTCATTTTTCGGTCTCTTCATCCGACCGATCAGACACATCGATCCAGATTGTTTTGATTTCGGTGTACTGGTCATGGGCAAAAATGGACTTGTCCCGACCGCCGAAGCCCGACTCCTTGTAGCCCCCAAATGGTGTCGAGGAGTCACCCTCACCGAAGCAGTTCACGGTGACGATGCCCGCGCGAATTTCCCGCGACAACTTGATTGCCCGCCGCAGGCTGCCGGTGTAAACAGAGGCCGCCAGCCCATATACCGTGTCATTGGCCAACGCAATGGCTTCGGAGATCGTGTTGAAGGTGGTGACCGAGAGAATCGGGCCGAAGATCTCTTCCTGGAACAGCCGATTGTCTCGACCAACACCGTCAATCACCGTTGGCTCTACAAAGGCACCGTCTTTGGTCGCGCCACCGTAAACCACTTCAAGCTTTCCGGCGGCGGCGTGCTCAAGGTACGACTTCACTTTGGCGAAATGCTCTGGGCTGACCAGCGACCCTACACGGTTTTCCGGATCGAGTGGATCACCCATTTTCCATTCGCGGATGTAGGCGCCCATGCGCTCCAGCAGTTCGTCTTTAACGGACGCATGGACGATCAGACGTGAAGTCGCGGAGCAGTTTTCGCCCATGTTCCAGAACGCGCCGTTGACGACATGCTGAGCAACGAGATCTAGGTCTTGCGCATCGTCCATCACCACGGCCGGATTTTTTCCGCCGCACTCAAGGACGATGCGTTTCAGGTTCGAATCGGCGGCGTAATGCAGGAAACGGCGGCCGGTCGCGGTGGAACCGGTGAAGCTCACCATGTCGACATCGTTATGCAAACCAATGGGTTCACCGACGTCTTTGCCCGTGCCGGTCACAATGTTGAGTACACCAGCAGGTATACCGGCTTCAAACGCCAGCTGAGCGACACGCAACGTAGTAAGCGAGGTTTGTTCAGCAGGTTTGACGATGACCGAACAGCCCGCAGCGAGCGCCGGGCCGATTTTCCAGGCCAACATCAGCAACGGGAAGTTCCAGGGCAATACGCAGCCCACCACGCCGATGGGCTCCCGGACCACCATGGTCAGCGCGTCGCTGCCCACCGGGGCGGTGTTGTCATAAATCTTGTCGATCAGTTCTGCGTGCCAGCGGATCGTGTGGATGGTGTCCGGGATGTCGACCAACTGACATTCACTGACCGGTTTGCCGCTATCGAGGCTTTCGAGGACGGCCAGTTCGTATTGATGGCCCTCAAGCAGGTTTGCAAACTTCAACAGAACCGCTTTGCGCTCCCGAGGAGAAATCGATCTCCAGCGTCCATCCTCAAAGGCCTCCTTGGCATTGCTCACCGCGAAATCGACATCATAGGATGAACAAGCTGCGACGTCGGTCAAAAAGTCACCGGTCGCCGGATTGTTCGTGGCGAAGGTTTTGCCAGAGATCGCGGACTTGAACGCGCCATTGATGAACGCCTTGGATGGCAACGAAATGTCTTTGGCCAGAGCGGCATATTCGGCCTTGCTCAGAAGATCACCCATGGCTGGCTCCCGAAGAAATGTTGGCTACGTTACGTTTGAGTTCAGTAATGACCGACGCGAAACTCTGCTGTTCGTCCGCTTCAAGTGGCTGCAATGGCAGGCGCACGTTACCGACTTTCAATCCGACAACTTCGCAGCCGTACTTGATCGACTGCACGAACTTGCCACCGTCCAGGGCATTCATCAGCGGCATCATTGCCGACATGATTTGACGGCCTTTGTCGAAGTTCTTTTCGATCACGCAGGCTTCATAAAGCGCAACGTGTTCCTTGGGCAGGAAGTTGGAACCTGCGCACACCCAACTGCGGGCGCCCCAAGCAAAAAATTCGAGGGCCTGGTCGTCCCATCCGCAGGACAAGGCAATGTTGGGGAACTGCCGGGCCAGCATATGCACCTGGCCCATGTCGCCGGAACTTTCCTTGATGGCGACGACGTTTTTCGATTGGCTGACACGCGTGAAATATTCTTCGTCCATCGAAACGCACATGCGCCCCGGATAGTTGTAAAGCATGATCGGCAAGTCCGCTGCGCGATCGATAGTGAGCGCGTGAATCGCGTTTTCCTGTGAGGTTGGCAGCGCGTAAGGCGGGGACGTGACGAGAATGGCGTCCGCTTTGATCGCTTTGGCATCTTTGGCGTACTGAACCGCATCTTCGGTACGAATCGCCCCGGTACTGACGATCAGTTGCACCCGAGTGCCGATCACGTCTTTGGCGTAGGCTGCCAACTCAGTGCGCTCTTCGGCGGTCTGCGCATAATACTCGCCGGTCGACCCGCCAATAATAATGCCGTGTACCTTCGCCTCAATCAGCGACTCCAAAACTTCCGAGTACACATTCCAGTCAATCTCCCCATCAGAGTTATAAGGAGTTACTGCTGGTGTATAAATACCTTCAAATTTCAAGATAGATGCTCCGAATGCGAGTTAGGTGGAAGATCAACGAGCGCGTCAGCTTTGATGCCTTGAGGCGCGATAAATACCTCCATGTTTTCACGGGACAGTTCCCAATGCTCAAACACGAGATCAACTACGGCAGTTTCTTCACGCCGTTCAATGGCTTCAATAAAAGCGTCATGATGTCCGGCAGATTGCTCGAGACGTTTCTCCATGCCCCCGTTTTGAGGACGAAAAAACGTATTGCCGATACGAGCATGATCAATAAGCAGTCTTCCCAGACAAGGCTCCAGGTAGTGATTACATGCCATTTCACCCATGATGGCGTGAAACCGATTGTTCTCAACAACCATCACAAGTGCATCTTTTGAAACAGTGGCTTTGCGAAAGCGTTTCTGGGTTTCTTTTAAATCAATCAATTGACGTGGCTTGAAATTTTGTACCGCCAGGCGGCCAATGGCTGCGTAGATCATGGGTGCTACCAGAAAGAAGTTTCGAAGAGTCGCATAATTCATGGGAATGACCCGGGCGCCTCGATTCTCTCGAATATCTATATAACCTTCGCCAGCCAAACGTCTGAACACTTCACGAACAGGCGTTCGCGATAGACCATAACGCTCACTAATAACAACCTCGTCCAGTGTTTCATCTGGATCAAGTTCCATTGTCAGAATCTGACGCTTCAAGTCTTCGTAAAGAGCACTTTTGCTGCCTTTCACAAATGACCTCCAGAGGTTGTTTTGCCGACTAGTACGGTTAACTGTTGAATCCAGATTGGCATGGGCCAAGAAGGCGGTCAATAGAGTGTATTTCTGGCGTATACATTTCTAGATGGGTGCTTCACTCGTCCAGAAAAATAATTTCTCCTTTGTTTTCAATATCTTGATATTTTCTCCTCAGAGCCGCGACGCCAATCGATAACATTTGTTTATGCATTGATAAGAGTAAATGTTTCTTGTTGATGCATGATTACCGTCGTAGCCTTACAACAGCGATATTCTACCGACGAATTGGATAAGAGAATTTCTCACACATTCGTTCCATTAGTTAGAATCTGTTTGCCCGGGCTCGAATAAGGAGCTGTAGAAATAATGCTATTGATGCAAACTTCGGCATTAAAGAACTGTCTGCCTTAATAAGGACTCAGAAACGAAATGAGTGCATGGATGGCACCACCATCCAAGAAGGCACATTTTTCGTAAGGCGCTTTCTGGACGTGGCAAACCGTTCCGGTTCGCGGATAGAAGCAGCACGGTTTGATGGGCTTGCTCCACAGACGGTACTGCGAACTCAAGACCGTTTAGCCTCATCTCGCTGAGCAGGCTGAATGTGTCGTCCCCTTGGTATTTTGGAGTGTGTTGACCGTGAGCACTAAATCGGCAGTTTCAAATCTTATCGCGCAGCGCAAGCCTGACCACGCGCTGCCAGGTGCCCTCTATAGCGATCCAGACGTTTACAGGCAGGATCTGGAGCAGATCTGGCACAAAAGCTGGATCTTCGCAGGGCACACATTTGAGCTGGAGAAGTCGGGTCAGTACCTGTCGCTGCAAATCGGCGATTACCCTGTCGCTATCGTGCGCGGCGCAGACAAACAGATTCGGGCCTTCCACAACTCCTGCCGTCATCGCGGTTCCAAGGTATGCCCGGAAGCCAGCGGCAAGGTAGCCAAGCTGGTGTGTCCTTACCACAAATGGACGTTCGAGCTGGATGGCAGACTGCTTTTTGCCGGGAACATGGGGGAAGACTTCGACAAGTCTCAGCATGATTTGAAACCCGTGCATTGTGAGGTCGTCGAAACGTACATCTATGTGTGCGTCGCTGACGTCGCCCCTGACTTTTCTTCATTCAGAAAATCCGTCACCCCTTTCGTTGCGCCTCATAACTTGGACGACTGCAAAGTCGCGTTTGAGTCGAACATCATCGAGAAAGGCAACTGGAAACTGGTTTTCGAAAACAATCGTGAGTGCTACCACTGCGATTGTACTCACCCGGAATTGATGCACTCATTCGTGGACAACCCATCAGTGGGCGGCGCTGGCGGCGATGAAGATCTCGAACTCAAAGAGCACTGGGATCGCTGCGAGGCGGCAGGTCTGCCTAGCCGATTGGTCATGGATGATGAAGGTCGTTTCCGAATGACGCGCATACCCCTGTTTTCCGGGGCCGTCAGTTACACAATGGATGGCAAGCCTGCGGTCACTGGCCGGTTGGACACAACCGGTGAAGCCAACATCGGTGCACTGCTTTATTTCAACTATCCGTCAACCTGGAACCACTTTCTGGGCGATCACGCGTTAAGCTTCCGCGTTCTGCCCATCGGCCCGAATGAGACGATGGTCACTACAAAATGGATAGTTAAGAAGGACGCACAGGAAGGTGTCGATTACGACATCGATCGTCTCACCAAAGTCTGGCTTGCAACCAATGACCAAGATCGCACCTTGGTGGAAGGTGCGCAGGTAGGGGTTAACTCTCCTGCTTACGAGCCAGGCCCGTTGTCGGTGGCTAGCGAAATTGGCGTGTGTCAGTTTGACGATTGGTACTGCAAAACGATGCTTGAGCAGCTCAACGACACGATCCCATTAAGATCTGTTGGCTAAGTGCAAAACTGCCGGTGGTGAGAACCACGAGTGATCACCACCGGCACACCCAACCTCTCCCCTCCTCGTAACCCGAGTTACTGCTTCGCCAGTACTCCTATCCTTTAAACATCTCTGGAAAACTGGGCAAGAATCCAGTCTCGGAGCCGACAACTAGCGTCATCATTCATCCGGTCTTCACGAAATGTCAGATAGTGCTGACTTTCATGGAGAACCACTTCTTCTTCGATCGGACGAATCAGCGTGCCGTTGTCGATCAGGTTTGAAACCAGATGATTCCATCCGAGGGCTACACCCTGATGGGTCAACACCATGCTGATTACCAGGTTGTAGTCGTTCGCGTTGAAAACGTGAGGGCTGTCGTGGGGGCGTTTCTCGATATCAACATCGTGATAAGCCAGCCAAACGCCCCAGTCCACGTGCTCCGCTACCTGTGATCTACCATAGGGACTGAGGTTTAGCAAAACCCCGTCGCGTAATCCTTCCAGGCTGGACAACTCAGGGTGCTCCTCTTTGTAACGAGGCGTGCACACCGGGTAGATGACGTCATGAAACAACGGATAACTGCGGTAGCCATCCTGAATCCTGGCCATTTTAGTGATGAAGATGTCCGGAGTTACACCCGGCTCCATCGACAAAAAGTTTTGAGTGGTAACCAGATTGAGGTCGATATCCGCGTTCTTGGTAAAAAAACCAGGCAGCTTCGCTGCAAGCCAGAGGGCTGAAAATGCGGGAGAACAGCAAAGCGTCAACGTGCGCTTGCCTGCATTGTTGGTGCGGATGCGCTCCGCTGCCTGGGAAATGTTGACGAAAGATATCTGCGCAGCATCAAAAAAAATGGTGCCGGCTTCCGTCAACTCGACCGCCCGCCCCACCCTTTTGAAAAGTTCCACACCAAGGTACGCCTCAAGCTCCCGAATCTGACGGCTGATTGCCGCTTGGGTAACGCACAGCGCTTCTGCCGCACGCGTAAAACTCTGATATTTGGCGGCTGCTACGAATGACTTCACGGCTTTCAGAGACGGCATTTTCAGAAGCGTCATGTCTGGATCGATGTGCTTAACCATAACCTAAAGTATTGGATATCCGGTTCGGGGCCCTTTTGAAGGCCATTAGGGACGTGCTCGGCGAGAGGATTCAACCTAGAGCCCACGCTGGAGCGTAGCTGAAACGGAGGTTCTAAGACAGGGCCAGCGGCAGTCGCCTTCGCAACCAGTACTGCCACAGTCGCAAATTGACACAATCAAATGATTGATAACATGACGTTATTGATTGGTCAGAAGAAATGTTGTTAGACGCTGACTCTATAAGGTAATAACTTGGTTCTCAAGGAACTGCTCAATCCAGCGCCGATAAAACAAGAATAATAAACATCACATAATAAAGAGGATGGTCACAATGACTAACTCCCAACCTTTCTCCCAGCTTGCCTGCCCCCATAAGCACCGTCTTAACTGATCAAGACAAGTGCACCTAAATTCTTGATCTTACGTCGTAATTGCAGCAGGAGGGGTTATGAGTCTTGGTGACGAGATACTCTCGGTAAAAAACATTTACAAAGTCTTTGGTGCTCAGCCAAAGCTCGCGATGGAGATGCTGGCTCGCGGTGCTGATAAAAGTGAAATTTTCAGCAAAACCGGTCAAGTCGTTGGCGTTTTTGATGCCAGTTTCTCCGTAAAACGTGGAGAGATTTTCGTCATCATGGGGCTTTCCGGTTCCGGGAAGTCGACGATGGTCCGGTTGTTCAATCGACTAATCGAGCCAACCTCCGGAACCATCCATCTTAACGGCCATGAAATCACCGGTTTGTCGGACGCCGATCTTCTCAGCGTTCGTCGCAAAGACATGAGCATGGTGTTTCAGTCGTTTGCCCTGATGCCCCACATGAGTGTGATCGACAACGTTGCTTTCGGCCTGGAAATCTCGGGTGTCGAGGAAAGTGAACGGCATAAACGTGCACTCGAGGCACTTAAACAGGTGGGGCTCGATGGCCACGCCTACAGCTATCCGCACCAACTGTCCGGCGGTATGCAACAGCGGGTAGGCCTGGCCCGAGCGCTGGCCAACGACCCCGCCATCCTGCTGATGGACGAAGCCTTCTCGGCACTCGACCCGTTGATTCGCCACGAAATGCAGGGCGAACTGATCCGCCTGCAGGCAGAACAGCATCGCACTATCATCTTCATCTCCCATGACATTGACGAAGCGATTCGCATCGGTCATCGCATTGCGATCATGGAGGGTGGCCGGGTAGTACAGATCGGTACCCCACAAGAGCTGCTTTGCAACCCCGCGAACGATTACGTCAGAGCTTTCTTCAAAGGCTTTGATGCCTCGAAGATCCTCAAAGCTGGTGATGTTGCCAAAATTTGCGCAGAGCATCCGTATGCCATGGATCAATCCACTCCTACGCTGCGCGACGATGTACTCCTGCAAGACGTCTTTCACATCGTTGCTGATGCAGTTAATCCAGTTGCTGTGCTGGATCGCCAGGGTGTGTTCAAAGGCACGATCTCCAAGAGCCTACTGCTTCAGACAATGAGCCGACACTAATAGTCTCTACTCGCTGGCTTGCAAGGCTCGGACATTCAGGTAATTAGCATGAACGAATTCAGTTTTCTAGACCCGTTTCAATCCATCAACGTCCCTTTGGGCCAATGGGTAGAAGTTACCCTGAATTATCTGGTTCATAATTTCCGCGAGGTATTCCGTTCGATAAGATGGCCAATCGACCAGGTACTTAATGGTATTCAGTTCGGATTGTTGGCAATTCCTCCGTCCATATTCATTATTATTACGACGCTCCTCGGCTGGCAGGTAGGAGGGAAAAAGATAGGGATCCTTTGTTTCGTCACCCTCACCCTCTTAGGCGTGATCGGCGTATGGAGTGATGCCATGGTCACCCTCGCTCTGGTGCTCACCTCACTGTTCTTCTGTGCAGTTATTGGCATACCGCTGGGTGTCCTGTGTGCCCGGAGTGACCGACTAGAGATGCTTCTGCGGCCGGTACTCGATGCAATGCAAACACTGCCTGCATTTGTTTATCTGGTGCCCGTGGTGATGCTGTTTGGTATTGGCAACGTACCGGGGGTGCTGGTCACGATCATCTTTTCGGTAGCACCACTGGTCAGGCTCACCAATCTGGGAATTCGCCAAGTACCGGAAGACAAAGTTGAGGCGGCCCGGGCTTTCGGATGCACCCCACGCCAGATGCTGAGGCGGGTTCAACTTCCTTTAGCTGCCCCGACGATCATGGCGGGTCTAAATCAGGCATTAATGTTGTCACTTTCCATGGTGGTGATCGCATCAATGATTTCGGTTGGCGGGTTGGGGATGATGGTACTTCGCGGGATTGGCCGCCTTGATATGGGCTTGGCAACCGTCGGTGGGTTGGGCCTTGTATTGCTGGCGATTTTCCTCGACCGACTGACCCAGGCAATGGGCGAACGCAGTAACAGGGCAACCAAAGGTGAGCACTGGTATCAGACAGGCCCTGCGGGTGTCATTTATCGCCTGAAGAGAAAAAACACTCTTACGAAAATAGAAGTCAGTCCCAAAGAAAGCTAACTCCGCTAAGCGGCGCGTCGTGAACCAAAAGAAATGCCAACTTCTTAATCCAGCCCAGGTAAACGATAATGAACTTCACAACATTCGGAATAAAACAGAAATTTATTCATTCTGTCGCGCTTTTAGTAATAGCGGTTTCACCTGTTTTTGCATCGGCCGTGACGGCGCAGGAACCCGGAAAAGGTGTATCTATCACCCCAATTTTTCCGACAATTGCCGAAGAGCGATTTCGCGGGGAGATTGCAATGGCGGGCCTCAAGGAGTTGGGCTACGACGTTGAGACACCCAAGGAAACCGAGTACTCCACCATGATGGTAGCGATTTCCAATGGTGACGCTGATTTCTCCGTACACCTGTGGGAGGAACTGCACAAATCTTTCTACCAGAAGGCCGGCGGCGATGAGACGATGGTGAAAACGGGCGACATTATGCCGGGCGTACTACAGGGCTACATGATCGATAAGAAAACGGCTGATGAGTATCACATCACCTCTATCGAAGATTTGAAAAAGCCAGAGATTGCCAAGCTGTTCGATAGTAATGGCGACGGTAAAGCCGACCTGACAGGTTGCAACCCCGGCTGGGGCTGTGAGCTGGTCATTGCCCACCATATGAAAGCCTATGGCCTGGATAAGACCGTCACAAATAACCAGGGCTCCTATTTTGCCCTGATGGCCGACACCATTGCTCGTTACAAACAAGGCAAGCCAGTTCTCTATTACACCTGGGTACCTCAGTGGATCTCTGGTGTTCTGGTCGAAGGTAAAGATGTTGTTTGGTTAACCGTACCGCGTACGGACCTCCCAGGTGGCAAAAACGATGTCAACACTACCTTCAATGGTAAAAACCTAGGTTTCGCGGTAGACAGTGTCAAAGCGGTAATCAACAAAGAGTTCGCCGAGAAAAATCCGGCTGCGGTGAAGTTTCTGTCTGAGATGCAGATCACTACCGATGATGAAAGCGCGCAAAATCTGAAAATGCACAATGGTGAAAAAAGTGCAGCCGACATCACCCGGCACGCCAAAGAATGGATCGCGGCCCATCGCGCGAAATACGACAGCTGGCTAGCAGACGCACGCGCCGCTGCTAATACCGCCACCGCAAAAAATTAATCTCTTCTTTTAAAACTGAGTAAAAGGTTGCCCTTCATCGGGCAACTTTTTATCCGTTTCGGCGTTCATCATTCAGGAATCATGAAATGCAGTTGTATTCATTCGTCCAGAATTTCAGTTACAAGGACGCGCCCCTGCATACACGCGAGCTGATCAAAACTTGCCTGCTCGACATCATTGGTGTGGCCGCCGGAGCCCGCAACAATCAAACCAGCGTCATGCTAAAAACCTACGCTGACACCCATTACTCTGCCAATAAGCTGTCCAGCCGACTGTGGTTCGACGGCAGAGCCGTACATCCACTGGGCGCTGCGTATGCCGGCGGCTTCTGCGTTGATAGCCTGGATGCACATGAAGGTCACTTCACCTCCAAGGGGCATGCGGGTGCGACAGTCGTCCCGGCCATTGTCGCATTGGTAGACGCGTACCGCAGTCGAGGAAAAGACATTAGCGGCGAGGAATTCCTTAGCGCACTGTGCATCGGTTACGAGACCGCCTTGCGTGCGGGCCAAGCCTTAATGGCTACGGCTCCGGAATATCATGCTTCAGGTGCTTTTTCCGGCATCGGGGTCGTTTGCGCAGGAGCACGCCTACTGAAACTCGATGAACCGACATTCCGGCACGCTTTGGGTATCGCGGAATACTTTGGTCCCAGGTGCCCGATGATGCGCCTGGTGAGCTTTCCGACGATGTTGCGTGATGCCCACGGCGCCGGAGCGTATGCCGGACTGAATGCACTATTCATGGCACAGCTCGGTGTCACTGGCGCTCCTGCCTCCACCGTTGAGCCTTTAGAAATTTCCAATTTCTGGCAGGACATCGGAGCCCGCTGGGAGATCGACGAGCAATATTTCAAACCGTGGCCCGTCTGTCGCTGGGCGCAACCGGCACTTACGGCCATGACCGATTTGATGCGCGCGCATCCAGTCATCACGGCGGAGTTGATCGAGACCATTGATGTCGAAACGTTCCACGAGTCCGTGTGCTTGCAGGGTCATTTTCCGAAGAATGCAGACGAGGCCCAGTATGCTTTAGCGTTCCCGCTGGCGGCCTTGATCGTTCGCGGAAAGTTGGGCGCTGACGAGGTCACCGGGGATTCCATTCATGCGCCAGACATCTTGAGCATCAGCTCGAAAATAACCCTTCATGAGGCGCCCGACCTGTCCGCTAGGTTCCCAGAGGAAATTCTGTCCCGCGTCACGGTTACCCTGAAAGACGGCACCCGACTTACGAGCCCGACCGCGACGGCCAAGGGCGACCCCAATACCCCTATGTCGAGTGACGAACTCACGGCTAAATACCATTTACTGGCTGATGAAAGCTTGGGAAACACACTCAGCCATGCCATCAAGAACAGTGTTGAAGCATTGCCCGGTAGCGATGACTGCCAATCATTCTTTGATTTGTTGCTGTCCGCTCCAAAAACCGCTGCCTAGATCCAGCAACAGTTCCCAAGCTATTCGTTCAGGTGTCAAAGAGGATTTATGTCTTTCGTATTCGAGAGCGTGCTCAAAGACAAAAATAGGGGGTACTCCTATACGGCGGAGAAACCAATCAAGCCGCAGGCATTGACTCGTGTAGCTTTCGTGCTTTTGAACAATTTCTCGATGATGTCGTTCACCGGCGCTATCGATGCGCTGGTGACCGCCAACCTGATTAGCGAGACACCCGCGTTTGAGGTGTTGACTGTCGGCCTCAAGAGCCGTCTGGTAATGAGCGATCTGGGAATTGCGATTTCAGCAGACCTGGAACTATCACAACTTCCGGACCGTATCGACGTTCTCATCGTCGCCGGTGGGTTGCGAGTGAAGCTGATCAGCGACCCGCTCTTACGGCGCAAGCTGCGTAACGTCGCCTCTCTTGGCGCGACCATGGGCGGTTTGTGGAACGGCGCATTTTTCCTGGCGGAAGCTCAGCTAATGGACGGTGTCGAGTGCGCCTTCCATCCAGATGGGCGAGCGATGATGGAGGATGTGTTCCCCAAAGTCCTGGTCTCTTGTCGAACTCACGTAATAGACAAAAACCGTATCACGTGCGCTGGCGCCAGTAGCTCGTTACGCATGATGCTGGAGCTCATCACCGCTAAACAAGGCGTGTCGCTGACCCATGCTGTCGAGGAAATACTCAGTTGTGATCAAACCACAGAGGTCTCTGGAATATCGACTGTCATCGTGGACTCTGACCCCACCTTGCCACAAACCCTGAAGCTCGCTTTAGAACTGATGCAAAAGAACATCGAAGAGCCGTTATCGATCGACGAACTGGCTGAGTGTGTGAACATTTCCCGACGACAATTGGAGCGTCGCTTCTGCCGTTTCGTGGGTGCAACGCCCACACGCTACTACCTTGAGCTGCGCTTGACTCGAGCGCGGCAGCTTATTCTGCAAAGCAATCGGCCGATCACCGATATCGCGATTGCAACCGGCTTCTGTAGTTTCGCCAACTTCCATATGCGCTTTCGGGATTTCTTTGGCGTAGCACCGAGTAGTTATAGAGCAACGTATGAGCACAGGCGCTAAGTCTTCCGAAGTCCGCGTCAGCAGCACACATATGAAACCCGCGATGTCTCAGCCGAGTAATCATGGCTAGCATCATCGATAAGGACAACCGAGAATCATGAATGCTCCATCGCCGGTGTTGATCCCCACGGCAAACCACCGCGAACGGGTGTCTACCCGCATCGCCTTCCTCATCGCGGGCTTACTCATGTCCGCATGGGCACCATTGGTTCCATTGGTTAAAGCACGCGCTGGCTTGGACGATGGTGGCTTGGGGCTGTTGCTTCTATGCCTCGGAGGTGGATCTATTGTGGCCATGCCCTTCGCTGGATATCTCACCGCACACTATGGATGCCGCCCGGTTGTAATTTGGGCGACGATTGTCTTGTGTGCCGTTTTTCCGCTGTTGAGCACCGTAGCGTGGCTGCCTGGTCTGGTATTAGCTGTCATCATCTTCGGTGCCAGCATGGGCATGCTTGATTGCGCCATGAACATACAGTCCGTCATCGTCGAGAAAACCAGCGGGCAAGCACTTCAGTCCGGCTTCCATGGACTTTACAGCGTCGGAGGCATATTGGGCGCCGGCGCTATGACCGCTTTATTGACCTTAGGGCTGGATCCACTGATTGCGGCGGGCTGTATCGTTGCCACAGTTTTGGGATCGCTTTACAAGGCTGCGCCTGCTTTGCTGACTTATGGCACTGAACGGGGTGGGCCATTGTTCGCGGTGCCCAGAGGTATCGTGCTGCTTTTAGGGACGCTCTGTTTCATCGTTTTCCTCACTGAAGGCGCATTGCTTGACTGGAGTGCGGTCTTCCTTGTCTCGAATCGAGGGTTAGAGCCGAGCATCGCCGGTTTGGGTTACGCATCCTTCGCCGCGGCGATGACGGTGGGTCGCCTGACGGGGGACACCATCGTCAGTAAACTAGGCGGTGTGCGCGTAGTTACGCTGGGCGGACTTTGCGCAGCCGCGGGAATGATCGTGTCGCTTGGGATCGATGGCTGGCCTGCTTCCTTAATTGGCTACGCCATGGTCGGGGCTGGCTGCTCAAACATTGTCCCGGTGATTTTTACCGCTGTAGGCCGGCAGCAACGTATGCCACAAGCGGTAGCCATCCCCGCTGTCATCTCGATGGGCTACGCGGGCATTCTGATAGGTCCTGTATTCATTGGGGCGGTCGCCCATTTAAGCACCCTGCCATTCGCTTTGAGCGGCGTAATTGCTCTGCTGTTTTTTGTAAGTGCAACAGCTCGATTACTCAAGGCGACGCCCTGATGTTCTAGCGCGAGCTGGATCAAGAGGTTGTAAGCGTTGGCGTTGGCGTTGGCGTTGGCGTTGAAAAAGTGTGGCGCTTTGCTGGATCGGGCTTTTAGGTTGATATCATGATGAGCAATCCATCCGTACCAGTCCAAATACTCAGCGACCTGCGAGCGGCCGAAGTGGCTGAGGTTCTATAGCGCGCTGTCGCGAATGCCATGGATAGATTCCGCCTGCGCCACGCAGAGCGCTCTTCAGCGGCTCGTGTGAAATTCTGTCACCTAGCCACCGCTAAAAAGGTTTTGACTGAGCGCAACGAAGGCATCTTTATCAGCGCCTGATCGGGCCAAGTCTGCTTAATCATTACAATAGGTCATCATTACCCCATATAAAATATCGATTCTTCAGGCCAGCGGCCTCGTCCTAGACTGTTTGCAAGTAAATAAAAGTAAACCGACGCATAAAACCTGATTATTCGGAGGAAGACTTCGCAACGATCTTTCTGGCGCAGCCGTCAAAGTTATCCAACAAGTTTATCGCAATATTTAAAATCTTTTATTCATTAGGTCACTTTCTCGAACTGTCACCCGCTTGAGCAAGGCCTTTTGTAAATTGAAATGAGGACGGAATTTTGATGACTTCACCTTTTTCGATTCCAAACAGCGCGCGCCGCATCGACCCAGCCAGGCAGCGTGCTGTTGCGCTAAAAAGGGATGGTTCTATAGATGACAACAATCGCGTCGAGATAGGTCCTACACCGCTGGCTTTCGCGGAGTGGGTTCGGCTGGGCCTGGAGCCGCCTCATCTGCCCACCATGCGTAAATTTCGACTGCAAAGAATAGTCGATCAGCTCATATCCCGTGACTTGGGCGGCGTCCTGCTATTTGATCCTCTGAATATCCGCTACGCGACCGACACCACGAACATGCAGTTGTGGACGACCCATAACCCCGCGCGTGCTTGCTTCATCGCAGCCGATGGTTATGTCGTGTTGTGGGATTTCCATGGTTGCGATCATCTCTCTGCCCACTTGCCGCTGATTAATGAGTTACGCAGTGGCGCGTCGTTCTTCTATTTCGAGACCGGTGAGCACACCGACCAACATGCCAGGCATTTCGCAGCCCAAATCGACGAATTGCTGCGCCAACACGCCGGCACCAATCGCCGCCTTGCGGTAGATCGGATTGAAGTAGCAGGCGTGCGCGCACTGGATGCGCTTGCTATCGACATTTGCAGTGGTCAAGAAGTGACTGAGTTCGCCCGGTTGATTAAAGGCCCCGATGAAATCAAGGCGATGCGATGCGCGGTAGCGTCGTGCGAAGCTTCCGTGGCCGAAATGCATCTAGCACTACGCGCCGGAGCTACCGAGAACGATGTCTGGGCCGCCCTGCACTCCGGCAACATCCGCCGGGGCGGCGAATGGATCGAGACGCGAATACTCAGCTCCGGCCCACGCACCAACCCCTGGTTCCAGGAGTCCGGCCCACGGGTATTAAGTGATGGCGACCTGTTGTCGTTCGACACAGATCTGATCGGTACCTACGGCATGTGCGTGGACATGTCCCGCAGTTGGATCTGTGGAGGGCTGGAGCCAACAGCCGAACAAAAGCGCCTCTATCGGATTGCCCATGACCATATCATCCATAACACCGAGTTGATAAAGCCAGGCGTGCGCTTCACGGAACTCACCGCCAAGGCTCATCGACTACCCGAGCCATGCCGCGCTCAACGGTACGGCGTGCTTTACCACGGCGTAGGTTTGTGTGACGAGTACCCTTGCATCCGTTATCCAGAAGATTTGGAGTCCTACGGATACGAAGGCGAACTCCAAGCGGGAATGGCCCTTTGTGTCGAGGCGTATGTGGGTGAGGTTGGCGGCCAGGATGGAATCAAATTGGAGAACCAGTTGCTGGTAACCGAGACCGGCTATGAATTGCTTACCCATTATCCGTTCGACGAAAGTTTCCTGCGGGATACGAAGCCCAATTTATGAGTCAGTCAATCGAAGTCCATAAAGGAAAAGCAACACTGCTGACCCCTGCTTCGGGCCGATCTTAACAAGACGAAAAACCGATGGACCAACCAAATGTACATCAGCACCTCCGCTGCTGAGGCTGATGTACATCTCAGAGACATGATGTCAACTCCATCCTGAAGTGCCAGGCCGGGAACGTAACTGTTTGGCATTGGAGCCGTTATAGATATTGAAAGCGGTGATCCAACCTCTGAACTTCGTAGATGAGGTCCGAACAGTCCCCCGTAGTTAGACCTATGAAAGTAAGCGTCGAAGTGGCGCCGCGCTCCCTGCTTGCCTTGAGGACTGAAAAGTTGACCAAAATTAACCAAACAATTCATTCCATCCCGCAGGATTCTGCTCCACGATCCGTCGGATTCCTCCTGTTGGAGGATTTCACTTTGATCGCTCTGGCATCGGCAGTAGCACCTTTGCGCATGGCAAATCAACTCTCCGGTAGCGAGTTATATCGATGGCTCACCCTGAGCAAGGGCGGCACCCCAGTATCTGCCAGTGTCGGGTTGAAAATAACTCCAGACGCTAAAATGGAAGAAGCTTCTGACCTCCATACCGTGATTGTGTGCGGCGGACTGGATATCCAGAACCGCGTATGCCACGAACATGTGCGTTGGTTGCAGCTCCAGGCCCGTTTGAGTTGTCACCTAGGCGCTGTCTGCACTGGAAGTTGGGCATTAGGCAAGGCCGGATTGCTGGATGGCCATAAGTGCAGTGTTCATTGGGAATGTCTGGCGTCCATGCGGGAAGCATTCCCCAAATCAGAAGTCACTACACGCCTGTACTCCATCGATGGAAACCACTTAACCTCTTCAGGTGGCACTGCTCCGATAGACATGATGCTGCACTTGATCAGGTGCGAGCATGGCCGTGACCTGGCAGAGGCAATCTCGGATATGCTCATGCACGAGCGCATGCGAAGTGCTCAGGACCATCAACGGTTACCGCTCAGGCATACACTTGGCGCAAATCAACCCAAGCTGCAAGCAGCTATTCTATTAATGGAAGCCAGCCTGGAAGAACCCCTCGAACTTACCGAATTGGCTTTCCAGGCAGGCATTTCACGTCGCCAATTGGAGAGGCTGTTTGACAGGTACCTGGATTGCTCTCCGTCGCGCTATTACCTCAAGCTGCGTTTAGTCCAGGCACGTCAGTTGTTAAAGCAAACCTCATTGCCCGTTCTGGAAATAGGCGCTCTCTGCGGCTTTGCTTCAACTCCACATTTCGCCAGAAGCTATCGCGGACATTTCGGCGTACCGCCTAGTGATGAACGTGCCTCATCAAATGCCGTTGTAGTGGCGCCGATGCCCGCTCGGGACAGCCTGGTAATAGCGCAGGCTCTATAACCGGTTTAGCCCTCTGCCGTGCGCAGAGTGAGGTGACCTTTGCCAGCGTGAAAATCTAAAGGGTGTAGGCGATGAGCAGCCTTTAGCGTCCGTTAAAATCGACTACGCCAATTTTCTTAAGAGCCACTGTTCATATGTCGCCGCAGGGCGATGCTATGGCGCAAAGAATCTTTTTCTAAAAATTCTTTCCCGATAATGTCTTCAATTCGTGCCCCAGCTTCAACCTTTTCAATAAGCTGTAAAATCGCTTTCTTCATGAACCAGTGGGAAGTGCGATCCAGCTTTGCCGAAACGGATTTCAGCCTGGCGCGAGTTTCCCCATCTAACTTGATACCCAGCGTTGTAACCGATGACATGTCTCACCCTCTAAATAACTATCCGATCTCGTTTGCCACAGCCTTTTATACAGAGGCACTAATGCATCAAGCCCCACAGCGCAAACAGTGGAGCATCTGTCGATTTCATTGCATGGATACAGGATGGGGGGTTGAATACAGCGCCCCCTGCTCCAGGACTCCACCACCCAACGTCCTCTCGATACCATTGGCCTGGCGAAAGAACTAGATAGAACTCAGCCGGAGGGTGATGGTGAAAGGGATAGGTGGTATCGGGCGCCATGAGTGCCAAGCCCAACGTCAAGTTGGAACATTCAAATAGCCCTCCCGGGCCAGTAATCAGCCCATGACGATGCCTTTCCACGAATCGATCGTCCTGGCCAGGCTGGGCCTGACGATTTATCCAGGTGACATGAGGCAATAGAGTGCTTAACGCATCCAGGACCGCCACCAAGTATTCGTTGGTTCTTGGCGCAACGTTAAGTGCCTGGGACAAATAGGGCTCCAGGGATTCTGGTAGCGTCCGTGGCGTTTCCGACGGCTTTTTAATGGTCCATTGGGCAGTGGTTATAGATGTGGAGCGCGTCTGGATCGAATCTGGCACCGCGTCGGAAACGACGTTTGACAAAGCCCCATGAAGTGAGCGCTGAAGCAACTGCCCGTTTCTAATAAAAACCTGATCCAACGATAAATTTTCAATGCTGTTTATCATCGTTTTCGAACCCACTCTTAAGCCATATTTCAAACTGGATTACAGGCTGCTCAGCTCGTTCAGCAGATCCACGGAAACACTGATTCCATTGCTTTGCGACTCCATCATAGAGTGCTGACGTTCCCACCCTGCCCGGTGGACGCCCATCTGTGTCAAGCGGGTCAACTGACTGGTAAGTCGGCGTTCAAATCCTGGCGAAAAGAAATCCGGAGCAAGAACCAGAATGAGCAGGCCACAACCCGGTGTCTGGGTCCCTTGATGAAAAGCTGGTGAATCCAGCGACCAGTTAGCACCGGTGAGACCCGCGGCCAAGACCTCCACCATGAGCATCAGATTAGCCCCGCGATGACCACCAAAAGGAAGTAGCGCGCCGCCTAACGCCTCCAAAGCATTACGTGTTCCGTTTCCATGCTGATCCACCGCCCATCCATCAGGAATATCGCCCCCCGTCGATGCGGCATGGGCAATATTCACGAATGCCGCGGCGCTGCACGCCTGGTCAAACATGAGGGGAATACCATCGGCCGAAGGCGCTGCAAAGGAGAGTGGATTTGTGGAGTAGGTTTTGCCCTTGGCTCCAGGAACTGCAACAAGCGCGGGGCCATTGGCGACCGCCAACGCAATGAGCCCAGCCTTGGCAAATCGGAGTGTGTAGTCACCGAGTTCACCGCTTGTAAAACTATTGCACTGGCTCAGCGCGGCCATACCGTTTTCATAGGCGGCATGGCACATCGAATCGAAGCACCGATCAATCCCAAGCTGGGCGATCCCGCTTCTAGCATCAGATTTGAAGATAATCGAACCAGAGGATGAAATTCGTGGTTCGGCACGAGGATCTATTCGACCCGATGAAAAGCCAGACAAGTAATCGGCAAGATGACGAAAACCCACGGCTTCGTTACTGCGGGCTTGCGCCGCAACTGTGGCGCGGGCCAATGAGTCGGCAACCGCTTGGGAACATCCCTTTGATTCGCAGAGTCGCTTCACCCAGCCGACAGCTTCATCGATCGTAAAGCTACGATAGGCTGCTGTGTTCAAAGGTACCGCCTTAAGGTTTAACGATGCAGCCGGCACCCTTCACTCTGCGTCAAAGGCGCCAAACTGCAAATATCTATAGGAAAGCGGCGGTCATTCCTGACCTGTTGTCGCGGATGCGGTTTGACTGCCAAACATCGCCTCAAAGCGGGGCTTGTTGGCTGCGTAGTATTCTGCAACGACTTTGTCAGCCGAGCTATCACGCGCAGTAGCCATCAATTTCTCAAGGTCAGCTTTAGGAATTTTGAAGTTGGCGAAGAATCGAGCAACATCAGGATGCTCCGCGCTGAAACCTTTGCGTGCAACCGCGTGGATTTGCTCAGCACCACCGAAAATCTGCTTCGGATCATCCAAATAGCGCAGCGGCCACTTGGCGAACATCCAATGTGGGCTCCAGGCGTTGATCAAAGACCATTTGCCACGCTTAAGGTTACGATCCAACTCGCTCAACATTCCAGATTCCGAAGAAGCGACCATCTTGTAGCCATCAAGCTTGTATTCTTTAATAGCTTTTTCTGTAAGCTTGTATTGCCCGTTACCCACTTCGGAAGTCAGAATCTTGCCGCCGAGTTTTTCTCTAACTTCTGGTTTGTTAAGATCCTCGACGCTGGCGATCTCACTGGTCGGAATGGAAGTTGGCACCGCCATACCGATCCGACCTTCATACAGCACGCCGAGGTCTTCGAGCTTGTCTTTGTATTTGTCATAGAATGACTTGTGAGTGCTCGGCAGCCAGACCATCGGGATCAGGTCAATATTACCGTTAGCCAGCGCTTGGAACTGGATACCTATATCGGCCAGAATCAATTTGACCGGTTGCTTCAGGTGGTCTCGCAGTGCCGTGTCTGCCAGCTTTACAGCGATTTCAGTATCCGACCAATTCACCCAGCCGATACGGATAGGCGCGGGTTCCTCGGCTTGAGCAAACAGACTGCTGGAGGCCATAGCCAAGCCTGCAAGCCAGCTGATACAAATTTTACTGGATAACGTCATCTGGTGTATCTCCGCGTACTGTATTAATAGTTATTGGCAGGGCAGCAGAAGAATCAATTTTTCTCATGAGAGCAAAATGACATCGCCATCACAAGGGATTTAATGTTATATCCACATGAGTTTTAGTTATGCGAAGTTATTTAACTTGTTAAAGTAGCTCGCCCCTCCATTGTTACTTCGGCAGAGCAAATTTTAATGGTATATGCGTCGAGCTTTAATGGAATGATGAGCTCACTCATAATACCCTTTCGAGCTCCGGCAATGCCTCAAATAAGTCTGCAACCAGCATGTAATCTGCAACTTGTGCGATCGGCGCCTCTGCGTCCTGGTTGATCGCGACGATTACCTTTGATCCGCTCATGCCCGCCAGGTGTTGAATGGCACCACTGATACCCGCGGCGATATAAAGATCCGGCGCTACGATTTTGCCCGTTTGCCCAACCTGCAGATCGTTGGGGGCAAAACCTGCGTCCACCGCTGCTCGCGATGCGCCCACGGCGCCACCGAGCTTGTCTGCCACACGCTCGATCAACGCAAAACTCTCTTTGCTCTGCATCCCGCGGCCACCGGAAACCACGACGCGAGCGCTCGACAGATCTGGCCTTTCGCTAACTGTCAGCTGTTCGCTTACAAAGCGAATATTGCTTGCGCTTTGCCCACTATCAACGGCCATGACTTCGCAGCGATTATGCTGCGATGCCGCCTGGGCGAAAGCCGAGGCACGGACAGTGAGCAATTTAATCGGATCAAGCGACTGAACCGTGGCGATTGCATTGCCTGCATAAATGGGTCGCTGGAAGGTGTCCGCCGACACAACCCTGATCACGTCCGACAGCATGCCGACATCCAGACTGGCCGCTACGCGTGGCAACACATTGCGGCCCATGCTGCTTGCATCAGCCACTACATGCGTATACCGGTCGGCCACCAGCGAAGTGATCAGCGGCTGGACATTCTCAGCCAACGCCTTCTCGAACATTGTTCCCTGAGCGAGCAATATTCGATGAAGCCCGAGGGTAAGCGCAGCCTGTTCCGCTACTGCTGGCGCATCTGGCCCTCCCGTCACAAGCAAATCCGTTTCAGCACCAAGTTCGATGGCGGCGGTAATTGCACTCCACGTACCTGCCGTCAGTTGACCCGCGACGTGCTCGGCGATAACCAATGTGCGCATCAAATCACCCCAGCAACGTTTTTCAGTTTATCCACCAGCTCGGACACCGAACCGACCTTGATTCCCGCTTTGCGCACTGGAGGGGGGGCAACCCCTAACAATCGAACGTGCTCTTTCACGCTGGCACCCAAGGTATCGGCAGCGATGACTTCAAGAGGTTTTTTCTTGGCTTTCATGATATTGGGCAGCGAGGCATAGCGCGGTTCATTCAGGCGCAGGTCGCAAGTGACAACCGCAGGCACTGAGAGCGCCAGGGTCTGACTACCACCATCGACCTCACGCTCGACCACCCATTTATCATCGATGTAACTGATGGATGATGCATAGGTGGCCTGACCGCTTCCGATCAACTGCGCCACCATTTGCCCAACCTGGTTGTTCTCCTGATCGATAGCCTGTTTACCAAAAAGGATCAGTTGCGGCTTTTCGTTATCGATCACTTTGCTCAGGTATTTGGCCACGTTGAGCGGCTCGAGTACCGCGCTTGTTTCCACCAGAAGGGCTCGATCCGCGCCGAGCGCCAATGCCGTGCGCAATTGTTCCTGCGCGGCAGAGGAACCTACCGAAACCACCACCACCTCGGACGCCAGCCCCTTTTCCTTAAGGCGGATCGCCTCCTCCACTGCAATCTCGCAGAAAGGGTTCAAGGCCATTTTTACGCCATTAAGTTCAACGTCTGAACCGTCAGCTTTCACCCGAACTTTCACGTTCGGGTCGATGGCGCGCTTTACCGCAACGAGCACTTTCATAGTCCCCTCGCACTCTTGGATCGATGTATGGAATGGCCAGCCCGAACAGGCCTGGTCACCCCTGTTTCGAATGGATATTAATCCTGGTTTTTACGTCACGCAAGAAAAATGTACACCTGTGTCCCACACATTGACACGCATGAACATTCGACGTACCGTTATGTCAAACCAAGCCTGATGTTCTGTTCCCGGAGCGCAACACCATGTCCAGCGATCCCCTGCTGCAACCCTTTAAGATCAAAAACCTGACCCTCAAAAACCGGATCATGACCACCTCCCATGAACCGGCTTACCCGGTCGACGGCATGCCTAAGGAGCTTTATCGGGCGTACCACGTCGAGCGCGCCAAGGCAGGCGTGGCACTGACGATGACCGCCGGCTCCGCCGCGGTGTCGCGCGACAGCCCGCCGGTGTTCAACAACATCCTGGCTTACAAGGACGAAGTCGTCGGGTGGATGAAAGATCTGACTGACGAGTGCCACGAACATGGCGCTGCAGTGATGATTCAGCTGACCCATCTAGGTCGGCGCACCCGCTGGGATAAAGCCGACTGGCTGCCAGTGGTATCGCCGTCTCACCGCCGCGAAGCATCGCACCGGTCCTTCCCCAAGAAGATGGAAGAGTGGGATATCGACCGGATCATCAAAGATTACGTGGATGCCGCCGAGCGGATGAAAGCCGCGGGCCTCGACGGTCTGGAGCTTCAGGCCTACGGGCATTTGATGGATCAGTTCTGGTCACCATTGACCAACGATCTTGAGGGCCCTTACGGCGGCCCCCTGGAAAACCGGTTACGGTTTACGTTCGATATCCTGCGAGGCATCCGCAAGCAATGCGGTGAGGACTTTTTGCTGGGTGTACGCTACACCGGCGATGAGGACCTGCCTGGTGGATTCGGCGCGCAGGAAGGCATCGCTATCTCGCATATGCTCAAGGACAGCGGCCTGGTTGATTTTCTTAACGTGGTGCGCGGGCACATCGACACCGATGCCGGTCTGACCGATGTGATCCCGATCCAAGGCATGCGTAACTCCCCACACCTGGATTTTGCCGGCGAGATCCGTGCGGCCACCGGCTTCCCCACCTTCCATGCGGCCAAGATTCCTGACGTTGCCACCGCCCGTCATGCCATCGCCTCCGGCAAAATCGACATGGTCGGTATGACTCGTGCGCACATGACCGATCCGCACATCGTGCGCAAGATCATCGAAAAGCGCGAAGAGGAAATTCGCCCCTGTGTAGGTGCCAACTACTGCCTGGACCGCATTTATCAGGGCGGCGCCGCGTATTGCATCCACAATGCTGCGACCGGGCGTGAAACCACCATGCCCCACGAAATTCCCAAAGCGCCGGCCAAGCGCAAGGTAGTAGTAATCGGAACCGGCCCGGCGGGCCTGGAGGCGGCGCGCGTCGCCGGTGAACGCGGCCATGACGTAACCGTGTTCGAAGCGGCTGACCAGCCCGGCGGGCAGATCCGGTTGACCGCTCTTAGCGAGCGTCGCCGCGAAATGATCAGCATCATCGATTGGCGCATGGTGCAATGCGAGCGCCTCGGTGTGAAGTTCCACTTCAACACCTGGGCCGAGGCCGAAACGGTGCTGGCTGAAGAGCCGGATGTAGTAATCGTGGCCACGGGTGGCTTGCCGCACACGGAGGTGCTCAAGCAGGGCAATGAGCTGGTGGTATCGACCTGGGACATCATTTCTGGCGACGTCAAGCCCGGCAAGAATGTGCTGATCTTCGACGACGCGGGCGACCACGCGGCGCTACAGGCTGCCGAGGTCATTGCCAACAGCGGTGCAAAATTGGAGATCGTCACACCTGACCGGTCGTTTTCGCCGGAGGTAATGGCGATGAACCTGGTGCCTTATATGCGCAGCCTGCAAGACCTGGCGGTGACCTTCACTGTGACGTATCGGGTGGACTCTGTAGAGAAGCGCGACGGTCAGTTGATTGCCAACTTCGGCAGCGATTATGGCCAGGTGCACAAGCAGCGAGTGGTCGATCAGGTCGTGATCAACCACGGCACCCTGCCCCTGGACGATTTGTACTTCGATCTGCGTCCCCATTCGAGCAATAACGGCGCGGTCGAACAGCACAATCTGATCGCTGGGAAAACCCAGAATATCGTGACCAACCCCGAAGGCCGTTTCCAGCTGTTCCGTATCGGCGATGCGGTCTCGGCGCGCAATACCCACGCTGCGATCTACGATGCGCTGCGGCTGCTGAAAGACATCTGAAGTCACGCCCCTGACTTCAAACATCAGGGGCAATTTTCACACTTAACACGAGACTCTTCCATGTCAGCACAGACCTTGAAGTCCAGGGCGGCTGTCGCGTTCGCTCCCAATGAACCGCTGCAGTTGGTCACCATTGACGTTGCACCTCCCAAGGCTGGCGAAGTGCGGGTTCGCATTGTCGCCACGGGCGTCTGTCACACCGACGCCTTCACCCTTTCGGGAAGCGATCCCGAAGGCATTTTCCCCACGGTGCTGGGGCATGAAGGCGGTGGCATCGTCGAAGCCATCGGCGAAGGCGTGACCTCGCTGCAAGTCGGCGACCACGTGATTCCGCTCTATACCGCAGAATGCCGACAGTGCAAATTCTGCCTCTCCGGCAAGACCAACCTCTGCCAGGCGGTCCGGGCAACCCAAGGCAAAGGCCTGATGCCCGACGGCACTTCACGTTTTTCCTACGAAGGTAAGCCGTTGTTCCACTACATGGGCTGCTCGACGTTTTCCGAGTACACCGTACTGCCTGAAATCTCCCTGGCGAAGATTCCAAAAGAGGCTCCGCTGGATCAGGTTTGCCTGCTCGGCTGTGGAGTGACCACAGGGATCGGCGCCGTACTCAACACCGCCAAGGTAGAACCTGGCGCCAGCGTCGCAATCTTTGGTTTGGGCGGTATTGGCCTGGCCGCAATCATCGGCGCAAAAATGGCCAGCGCCGGGCGCATCATTGCCATCGATATCAACCCAGCCAAGCGCGACGTCGCCCTGTCGTTGGGCGCGACGGACTTCATCAATCCCAAGGACTATGACAAGCCCATCCAGGACGTCATCGTCGAACTCACCGATGGCGGCGTGGACTATTCGTTCGAATGCGTCGGCAATGTGCAACTGATGCGAGCGGCACTGGAGTGCTGCCACAAAGGTTGGGGCGAGTCGATCATCATCGGCGTTGCCGGCGCAGGCCAGGAAATCCGCACCCGCCCCTTCCAGCTCGTAACCGGTCGTGTATGGCGCGGCAGTGCCTTCGGCGGCGTGAAGGGCCGCACCGAGCTTCCCAGTTATGTGGAGAAAGCCAGTCGCGGAGAGATCCCCCTGGAAACCTTCATCACCCACAACATGTCCCTGGACAAGATCAACGAGGCATTCGAGCTGATGCACACCGGGCAAAGCATTCGTACCGTCATTCATTTCTGAAATCGGCGGGTCTCAGATCCGCTCGGCAGTCCCATTACCACCCACAGAAAGGAAACCAAGATGTCCGTTTTTACCCACGTAACCGTCGGCACCAACAACCTGACCAAAGCACGTGCGTTTTATGACGCAACCCTGAAAGAAATCGGCCTGAAGCGCGTGGCCGATCTCGATGAAGCCGGCTCCATTTGGGGCGTCGATAAACCTTCGTTCTTCGTACTCAACCCGGCCAATGGAAATCCGGCTTCTATCGGCAACGGTGTCACCGTCAGTTTCGAAGCACCGAACCGCTCTGCAGTCCATGCCTTCCATACTGCCGCATTAGCGAACGGTGGCGTTTGCGAAGGCCTGCCAGGCTCTCGTGGCTGGGCTGAAAATGCCTATGCCGCTTACGCTCGTGATCTGGATGGGAACAAGCTTGCCGTTTACTGCTTCAAGGCAGAGTAAACGACACTTACCGAAGCCCCTGTAAGGGGCTTCGGTTTATCAGGCCGTTAGCCCTCTGCGGGCAACGGCAGCACCGGCTAGCAACGCCCTACCAATTTGTTCTTCGAAATGACCTTGCGTCATCGTTCGCAAAGCCGCAGCCGTCACTCCGCGGTAGGCAACCAAGGCATCAATCATCTGTTGAGCATCGTGGCTGGCCAACAGCTGGCTGCTGTTTACAACAACGTTCTTCGCGGCAAGCTGCGCTATTTCAGCCGGTATGCCGGCAACCATCGCCTGATTGGCCAGCGCCGTCATCAGCAAGGCAGGAAAAGCCGGCCCCGTGCCCGAGAGCGCCGAGAGATAATCAATGAAGTCCTCTTGCTGAACCTCAGCCGCACTGCCGACGCATTCGAACAAACGCTGCACGATAATCTTTATCGCGCCCTCAACCTCTCCAAAACAATACCAGGGCGTGAAGGACTGCTCGATTTCTACCGCCGCGTTGGGCATCGCCCGCACGACCGCCGAAGCCGAGGTCTGCGCAGCAATGGCGTGCGCTGTAATCCCGGCCATCAGAGAGATGACTGTCTTGCCCGTCGCATTGATGTTCAGGCTGGCGAAATGCTCGGGTCGAACCGCAATGATGACCACGTCGCTGCAATCCACCAGGTCCTGGTTATCAGCGACCAGGCCAACGCCGTATTGCGCCAATGGGTGGCTGCCCGAACGATTAGAGATGACAAGATTGCCAGCTGGTACCAGCGCTTTCGCCAGCACTGCCTTGGCGATCGCCCCGCCCAACCAGCCCGTTCCTCCAATAATGCCCAGCGTCTCATTAAACATCTGCAGGCGTCTCCTCGAAGGTGTCTGTCAAGGGTACGAAAACTCCGGGCTCCTTTTCGGCATAACCAAACTTGCCATAGAAACGATCCAGCTCGCGCTGCTTGGGGACTTTGCCGGTAAAAATACTCACGTAATGAGGAATGCGTTGGAAGCGCACGGTGATCAACTCAGTCGTGTTCATGGTGATGTAGCCGATCTGGGTCAGATAGATCGTGCGGGCCCGAGCATCAGCAGCCTGGCTGTCATAGCCAAAGCGCTTGAACATGCTGGCCAGAGCGTTCATTCGTTGCTCGTCGACGACAGCGACTTCTTGAGCAACTTCATTTGACTGAAGCGCCCAGCTGCGCACGGCAAACTCGAATTGCGAGTCGAACAGTTGCGGGTTGAGCCAGCACTCGAAGACATTCAAGATCGCCTCGGAGATGCTTTCAGCATAGCTTTCACTTTGCCGGATCAATCCTCCCGTATTGGTCTCCCGCCAGCGTGTCAACAAAGCGGCCAGCAGTTGTTCACGGTCTTCAAAAAACCAGTAGAAGCTGGTTCGTGACAAGCCAAGGCGCTTGGCCAGCGGCATGACCCGAACGGCATCGATGCCGGACTCCTTCAGGGCATCATAGGCAGCTTCCAGCCAACCCTCCGGCGACCCACGCCAGCCTGCATCCTGCGCCTTACCACGTGCCTTCCCTACCTGAGGCATCTTGCTTACCTTCTTCAATAATGCGTAACGCGAATGTACTCGGATGAACGTCCAATGTACACCTTGGTACATTCAATTGACTTCCCAAGGTTGCGGAGTCCTAACGTCCAATGTCATTAATGATAAAAAGTCATGAGACGTTGACATAAAATGGTTTGTCAGCGACGCGCAGCTAGATAAATATCTCCTACAGGCAAGGACTTCAAACCAAAACAACAACGAGCCGCCATTTATGAATCTTGCAGTGCACGCCCCTGAAAGAGTTCGACATCCGGCCAAAGAATGCCGGGGCGACCGACTTTGTCTCACCTCACATCTGTTACTCATTGACTGCCCAAACTTCGATAACTGCTAGAGCGAATTTATCGCGAAGCCATTTTGTGCCGCCTGACTTATGGCGCACAACTATCAATTGTTTGAAGCGAGGTAATAGATGCTCCAGCCAGAAAAAAGCCGAAACCCCGTCAGGTAGTTTGCCGTCGCCCATCGACAACAAAGCGTTCAAGCACACCGTGCGTTTGGATCAGCTGTGCTGAGCCGTGCCCGAGCGATTGTGTTCGTGAGTTATTTCTTCCATCAGCCGGATGAGTAATATGTGGATTACACAAGAGAAGCTTCCACTGGGTGAACATATCGCCCGGTATGTCGATTGGTTAACTCAGCATGGTGCAGGCGTATTCGATTCCATATCGCTGTCGCTGTCTGGAATCATCACTGTTTTTACCAGCGCCCTCCTTTGGTTCAACCCCCTGGCTTTGATAGCGTTATTTGCCCTTCTTGCTTATTACATCCAGCGCAAGGTGGGCCTGACGCTCTTTGTCGCCTTCTCATTCCTGCTGATATTCAATCTCGGCTACTGGCAGGAGACCATGGAAACCCTTGCCCAAGTGACATTCGCCACGCTCGTATGCGTGATCGTCGGCGTACCGCTGGGCATCGTCGCCGCGCATCGACCTTGGTTTTACGCAGCCCTACGGCCAGTACTCGATCTGATGCAAACCGTGCCCACCTTCGTTTATCTGATCCCGACCCTGACGCTGTTCGGCCTGGGCGTCGTTCCAGGATTGATATCCACGGTGGTCTTCGCCATTGCCGCACCGATCCGCCTCACCTATCTGGGTATCTGCGATGTTCCGGAGGAGTTAATGGACGCCGGCAAGGCCTTCGGCTGCTCACGCCGCCAGCTGTTGGCGCGCATCGAACTGCCGCATGCGATGCCCAGCATCGCCGCCGGCATCACCCAGTGCATCATGCTGTCGCTGTCCATGGTGGTCATCGCGGCACTGGTGGGCGCCGATGGCCTTGGCAAACCGGTGGTCAACGCACTGAACACCGCCGATATCGCCATGGGCTTCGAAGCAGGCCTAGCGATCGTGCTGCTGGCTATCACCCTCGACCGAATCTGCAAGCAACGTGAAACCGTGAGAAGAGGTGACGTATGAGCATCATCCGTTTTGAAGATGTCGACGTCATCTTCTCCAACCGTCCAAAACCCGCCCTGGATTTGCTTGACGTAGGCTTTTCGCGCCCAGACATTCTCAAGAAGACTGGCTTGATCGTGGGTGTGGAGAAGGCAAACCTGGAAATCAACAAAGGTGAGATCTGCGTGCTCATGGGCCTGTCTGGCTCCGGCAAATCAAGCCTATTGCGATGCATCAACGGCCTGAACACCGTCAGCCGCGGCAAGCTGTTCGTCGAGCACGAAGGTCGGCAGATCGATATTGCCTCCTGCACCCCCGCCGAACTGAAGATGATGCGCACCAAACGCATTGCCATGGTGTTCCAGAAGTTCGCCCTGATGCCCTGGCTGACGGTTCGCGAAAACATCAGCTTCGGCCTGGAAATGCAGGCCCGCCCGGAGAATGAACGACGCAAGCTGGTCGATGAAAAACTTGAGCTGGTGGGCCTGACCCAATGGCGCAACAAGAGGCCGGACGAGTTGTCAGGGGGCATGCAGCAGCGCGTAGGACTGGCTCGCGCACTAGCGATGGATGCCGATATTCTGCTGATGGACGAGCCCTTTTCCGCACTCGATCCGTTAATTCGCCAGGGCCTGCAGGACGAATTACTCGATCTGCAGCGCAAATTGCACAAGACCATTGTGTTCGTCAGCCATGACCTGGACGAAGCGCTGAAACTGGGTACACGCATTGCCATCATGAAAGACGGCAAGATCATTCAGTACAGCAAGCCCGAAGAAATCGTACTGAATCCGGCTGATGACTACGTTCGTAATTTCGTCGCCCATACGAACCCGTTGAATGTTCTATGTGCGAAAAGTCTGATGAGCACGCTGGATGAGTGCGTTTTCTTCCGGGAAGAATATTGCCTGGATACGATTCAAAACCTCTGGATGTCGGTGAATCAATCCCGTCGTTTAACCAGCATTCGACGCGGAACCTCAGTCGCGGAAGTCCAACGATGGAATCCCGCCAAGGGAGTCGGGCCGCTAAGTCGACAGGTCACTTCGGTACCGCCGGATACCAGCATGCGAGACGCGCTTAGGATTCGCTATGAAACCGGCCATCCACTGATCGTGCAGGATGAGGCTGATACGGTTCTAGGCGTATTGGGCAATGGCGAACTGTATCGAGCACTCCTTGGGCATGACCTATCGCGTCCTGCTCCATTCGAATCAATAGCGGACTGCTCAGTAGCTTGACTCACCCTGCATTAGCTTTGGAACGCACCTATGCAACCCGGAAATATCGATAAAAAAGTCAAAGGCTATCGGCGGCTGATACCGTCCATGACTGCTTTACTGGAATTCGAAGCGGTGGCGCGGCTTGCCAGCTTTACCCTGGCCGCTCAAGAGCTGGGCGTAACGCAGGCAGCCGTCAGCAAACAAATCAAGTTGTTGGAAGACACTTTGGAGACCAGGCTTTTTCATCGACTTCATCGTGCAATTAAATTAACTCAGGAGGGCTATATTCTTCATTCGGTCGTCACGGAATCCATTCATAGAATGGCAAGTGTGTTCGACAAAATTTCCGAGGGGATCGGTGAACGGGAAATAGCTATTGCATGCACGGATGCGTTTTCTCATCTGAGAGTGCTCCCCAGATTGACCCAGCTTCGTACCCATCAACCCAAGCTTAAGTTGCGATTAATTACGCAACTGCTGTCCCCGAGTTCGTATCGTGATGACGTCGACCTGGCAATCCGTTTCGGCAATGGGAAATGGGAGGACGGAAGTTCAATCTTCTTGTTCGATGAGGAGGTATTTCCGGTGTGTTCCCCCTCCTGGCTGGCGGTACACCAGGCACCTGCATCGATCGATGATTTTCTGGACGTGGCGCTGATTGACTCAGATTCAACCCTTGAAGGCTGGATGACCTGGAACAGTTGGTGTCGGGAACTCGGAGATACGCGCCCCAAACTTAATTACTCACTTCGTTGCAGCTCTTATAGCGATGCGGTCCAGGCCGCTCGTCAAGGATATGGCATTGCACTCGGATGGGGCCGACTGGTTACGCACTTACTCAACAGCGGTGAATTAGTCAGAATAACGCCGTACACCGTCAAACCAAAAGACGCTTACTACGTAGTCGTTCCAACCGGTCGAGAGCCTGGTTCAATAACGCACACCCTGGTCGACTGGCTGCGAGAAGACCGACACTCAAGCTATTGATAACTATAAATTTATAACGCGACTTTTCGCATAACACAGAGTTATGCGAACGTGAGAATAAAGCGCGTTGACGGAGTAAAACTGCCTTTCGATACTGTATCTGCCGTCACTTACGACTGTACGTTTAAGCGAGATCGATAATGACTCTAAATACCGTGAAAACCCATCGCGAACTACTAGCCGACCGCACGCTTGGGCATGGTATGCCTGGCGGCTTGTTTGGTCGCCAAGATATTTTTGAAACCGACGTAGATATCTTTTTTAACAAACATTGGATTTTGGTCGGTGTCTCGGGCGACACACCCGAACCAGGCGATGTCTCTACCATCGATATCGGAAAATCGTCCATCATACTGGTGCGTGATGATGACGAGCAGGTACAGGCTTTTCGAAATGTCTGCCGTCACCGCGGGGCTCGTTTGAAGCAGGCAGGTAAATCGACCGTGGGCATGCTGGTCTGTCCTTACCATCAATGGAGCTACGATCTTGATGGAAGCCTGAAACATGCGGCACACATGGGCCAGAGTTTTGATCCTAAATGCAAAAGCCTGATCCCTGTTCATACTCGAGTCATCGGTACCCATGTCTTCGTTTGTCTGGGCGACGAGCCGCCAGAAGACATTTTGTACCTTGATCAGACCATGACGCCGCGCTTCGCTCAATATGACATCACCCATTCGAAGATTGCTTACGAATCGGAGATCATCGAGGACGGGAACTGGAAGTTGGTGATAGAGAATAATCGCGAGTGCTACCACTGCGCTGCCACCCATCCTGAACTGACCGCCTCTTTCTTGCCCGAAGACTTTGGATTTTGCACGGATGGGCTTGGTGAAGATTCACTTCAGGCACTGGCGGAATATCACCGCCGCAATGCCGACACCAAGAGTAACTGGGAAAGCGAAGGCTATATTTGTGACGCCGTTGAACACCTGGATGAAGAAACGGTGACCCAATTCCGCTCCCAGCGATTGGCAATTGCAGGTAATGGCGAATCGCAGACCCTCGATACGCGCGTGGCATGCACCCGCCTGTTTGGCAACCTTACCCGCCGCGATTTGGGCGACATGCACCTGTGGACACACAACTCGTGGACTCACATCATGAGCGACCACGCCGTCGTTTCCTACATCATCCCGCTGGCTCCAGATAAAACCCTGGTGCGGACCAAGTGGCTGGTACATGCAGAGGCCGTCGAGGGCGTCGACTATCAAGTAGATAAGCTGATCGAAGTATGGGCAGCGACAAACTTACAGGACGCCAGCCTCGTCGGCATTACCCATAGTGGGACCCAGGATCCCGCCTACACGCCTGGGCCGTTCTCTACCTTCACCGAAACCTATGTTGACCAGTTCTCTCGCTGGTACGCCGCGCGTCTTGCCGCCCATGGCGTCTGAGGAATGAACATGACAACTTTCGAAAATTTACCACCAGCCAAAAACATCGATGCAGTCCAGCGTTTCACCGACCCAATGACTTGGGGCGCGTGCGGCTCGCAATGGAACAGCGGCGAACAGAAGACGCTGCAGTGTTGCGCCGTACGGCAGGAAACCCATGATGTAAGGACCTTTATCTTTCGGTGTGCAGACTTCAGCGCACTGAGTTTCGAACCGGGTCAATTCATCACCATTTCTCCCATCATCGGGGGGCAAACCATCGCTCGGTGTTACACCCTTTCGTCCTCCCCCACCCGCCCGTTTGCTTTCTCCATAACCGTCAAGCGGGTGCCTGGCGGAGCAGTATCGAACTGGTTGCACGACAATCTCAAGCCGGGCGATAACCTGCGGGCTTCCGGCCCAGCGGGCAGTTTTACACCGGTTGGTCACCCTGCCGCCAAGTTGCTGTACCTGTCGGCTGGCTCCGGCGTGACGCCCTTGATGTCGATGACCCGCACCGCCGCTGACATGGCCGGTAACCTCGACATCGTCTTTGTGCACAGCGCCCGCACCCCCGCAGACATCATCTTTCACGAAGAGTTGAAACGTATGCAGGCTGGTATGACAGGGCTGCGGGTCATAAATATTTGCGAAGGATTTGGCGATACCGCCGAATGGCGACAGCCTATAGGCCGACTCGATTTGCCTTTGTTAAGCCAGCAAGTGCCGGATTTCCAGGCACGGGAAATCTTTACCTGTGGGCCCCAGGGTTACATGGAGGCAGTCAAATCAGTTCTCAGGGAAGCGGCGTTCGATTTCGACCACTACCATCAGGAAAGCTTCGACATTACGGTACTGAATGAAGAACCTTTGATCGAGCAAGCCTCTCCGTCCGATCAGCAAGACGTGTTTACGGTAACCCTGTCACGCTCGGGGAGGACGTTCAGCATGCCGGGTAATCAGACCGTGCTGAGTGCTGCCAAAAAAGCCGGCGCAATCGTACCGTCCTCCTGCAGTCAGGGTGTTTGCGGCACCTGCAAAACAGCCCTGCTTAAGGGTACTGTGGAAATGAACCACAACGGAGGGATCAGACAACGTGAGATCGACAAGGGCTTGCGCTTGCTTTGCTGCAGCAAGCCCACTTCTGACTTGGTCATTGATCTCTAGTCTTACATCATTAACAGGTAGTCACTACACCCTGGTTTCTGCACAATATCTGTGCACGGTGCAAAATCAAAAATACAGTGACCCTACCTGATGAAGCTGCAACCCTTGCCGCCACTCAATAGCCTGGTGGCGTTTGAAGCCGCGGCCCGCCATTTGAGCTTCACCTTGGCAGCCCGCGAACTAAACGTCACTCAAGGCGCGATCAGCCGTCAGATTCGTTTGCTCGAAGACTATCTGAGCACGGCGCTTTTCACCCGTACGACCCGTGAAATCAAGCTCACCGCGTCGGGCAACCAATATTACGAAAGCGTCCGCGATACGCTGCAGCAAATCGCCCATGCCACAGCGGGAATGCTCCATTGGCAAGGCGCCCGGCAGGTAACTGTCGTTACCAGCACGGCGATGGCATCGTTGTGGCTACTGCCTCTCGTATCGGAGTTCCAACGCCAGAATGAGGAGATTGATCTGCGCATCATCGCGACGGATCAAGTCAGTGATTTTTCCCGGCTAGACTGCGACCTGGCGCTTTACTACTGCAGCACCCCACCAAAAAACATGAAAGTCACTCCGTTGTTCAACGAAGAAATTTTCCCGGTCTGCAGCCCTGCCTTTCTAGCGCAGCATCCAGAGATTCATACGTTAGAGCAGCTAGGCGCGTGTACCTGGTTATGGTTTGAAGACCCGCAACGAGACTGGATTGGGTGGAAGGAATGGTTTCAACGTCTTGGCTACCAAGCTCCAGAACCTCGGCGGCGCATCAATATCAACAGCTATTCAATGTTGATTCAGTCAGCGCTGGCTGGCCAGGGTATCGCTTTGGCTTGGTCGGGCCTACTCAGCAACCACTTGCAAACTGGCAACCTCGTTCGACCGACGCAAACCACCCTGTGCACAGACGCTCAGTTCTGCCTGCTGGAACCTCAAGGTCGGCCCCCACATAGACAAAGCGTCGAACGCTTTCGCCAGTGGCTGATGGCGCATCTGGCGGAGACGGTCGACGTTTGAGTAATAGTCATGGGTGCGGCTCGTATGCGGCTCACCTCTGCCCCCAAAAGCATGAGCGGCCAACAGCGTGAAGAGCGGGCTAATGCGATCGATGGCGGCGCGAGCGACAGATTTCCGGCAGGAATGATCTGCGACCAGATAGATTGGCGTCGCAGGGCTTAACCCGGATTTAATGTTGACCTGCCGATGGTCGCAAATATAGTGGGTGGCGGCGCACTCAGCTGCCGACCGGCCCGATGTCGTCTTCCGACGATCCATGCCGTCCAAGTCTGTTGGCCGCCGGAGGCGTGTCAGGCCCGGCGCCCATGTGTCGGCGACCGGCAGAACGTTGTTGAGGGTGATCTTGTCAGCGCCCATATGCACGCGCGGCATACCGGGTCAGGGGGCAGATAAACCTGGCCAGGCTATCTAGGATTGGCGCAAGGAAGGAAGGCATCCATCAATGCCAGCAAGGCCAAGGTGGACACGGTGGACACGGTGGACGTGTACCGGATTCCTGGTCACACCCGAAATTTTCCAAAGCTATGCTCAGGAGTTTCCTGGTATCTCACAGGGTGCAGACTAAGAGATTGCGAAATGGCGCTGGGTGCAGACGCAGTTCAAAAAACTGAAGGTTCACAGGAAACATGGAGATGACATTAACATCTGGACCTTTCAGGTCGAAGGATCTCGGTAGAAAGCTAGACTCAAAGATTACTTGCTAGAAAAACCAACGCTGTTGTTCGAAACCGTACTTGCCGACAATCCTCTTCTTAAAATCGAGACAGCTTAAACTCCGTAGCATTTAGGCGAGCGCGGCGACGCAGCACCGTCGTCATCGCGCGACCGTCCATGCCGGCGCCAGCCACCTTTTTCCGTCTCATGACGGCGTTCAAAGAAACTCCTTTCGGATGTCGATACTCGACCGTTCGCCAATATTCCGATAGTTCTCGGTGAGCCATGCATCGGCCTCGCGTCGTCCGTTGTCGCGCAACCCGCAAAGGAAGTCCCAGTCTGCGTTGTACTTGCTGGACACGCTGAGCGCGCACATCGCTGCGTCGGACCGAATGGAGTGGATCAGCATCTCCTTCATCTCGTCGCGCTCGACCTTTCCTTGCTCGATGAGGTCGGTGACAAAAGCGATGGTGCGCATCTCACGCATCAGCGACGAGTTGAAGCTGATTTCATTGATGCGATTGAGGATGTCGGCAGCTGTCATGGGCACGCCCGGGCGGACGAGCGGGTTGATGTGGACGATCACCACATCGCGCGTATTGCAGTGGTAGATCAATGGGAAAATCGCCGGGTTTCCCATATAGCCGCCATCCCAGTAATGCTGGCCGTCGATCGTGATCGCCTGGAACAATGTCGGCACACAGGCCGAAGCCAGCACCGCTTCGGCGCAGACGTCCTCGCCTGAGAAGATGCGTATCTTCCCCGTCTCAACATTGGTCGCACACAGATAGAGGTGGAGCGGGCATTGCTTGCGCAAGACGGCGAAATCGACCTGATTCTCCAGCACCTCGCGCAGCGGATTCAAGTTGTGGCGATTGAACTGGTAAGGCGAGAAGATACGAAGCGCCATGTCCGCAAACGCATACATGGGCGAATAGTCCAGCCCGAAACTGTGCGTCCCTTTCAACCATGGCGCCCAGCGCAACGGGTTATGCCGCTCGGCGGACTGCGCCACCGCGGACCAAAAATCATGCAGCGCCTGGCGCGCGCCGGCCTCTTCACCCTGCAGCATGCCGTAGGCCAGCACGACGGCATTCATCGCGCCGGCACTGGTTGCACTCACCCCTTCAATGGCAAGCCTGCCGTCCTCGAGCAACCGATCGAGCACGCCCCAGGTGAACGCACCGTGCATCCCGCCGCCCTGCAACGCCAGCGCGACCGGCTTTTTCGTGGTCATTCTTGGTCTCCTCGTCGGTGCTGGCCGCATCGGGTGCTTGGCGCAGTGCTTCGCCCCGTCACGCACTTGCCGACGACACGCCGCTGCTTCATTCAGCACCAAGCGTCATCGATCGTTCACCCCCCGTTTGATGCCCATGCATCGAGCAGCGCCTTGGCTTGTAGCAAATCAACGCTGTCGAAGCCTTCGGTGAAGAAACTATAGATGTCGGCCAGCATCTGCCTGGCCGCCTCCTTGTCTCGTGTTTCCCAAAGCTGAGCAAGGCTCACTGTGGCTCGTAGCTCGAGTGACTTTGCACCTTGCTGTCGAGCGACCGAGATCGCCTTGTGAAAGCATGCTTGCGCTTCCTGCTGCACGGAAGAATCCTGTCTGTCTTCACCCGGACATTGGAGGGTAAACGTTCCCTTGAGCCGGTACAGTTCAGCTTCGTAAAAGTGCTCGCCTGTTCTGTCCACCATAGCCAGAGCGTCGGTCACGACATCCAATCCTGCCTGCGGTTGCCCGGCGCGCCCATGAGCAGCGGCCAGCAGAGCCAGAAAATAAGAGCACCCAAGCTCTGCTCCGGCGGCTTGGTAATTGGCGATACCCTGGGTTATCTGAGCGATTCCCTCGTCAATGTTTCCCTGCTCGGTGCGAGCCCAACCCTGGAGAATAGTCCCCCACGCCAAGTAATACGGAAACCCTTGTTCGAGTGAAAGCTTGATGGCGGCATCAGCACACTCCTCGGCGAGTTGTACGTCGTGCCGAAACTGTCCCAGTATCGACGTAGCAGACAGGTTGAAGGCCAGGCTGAACGTGTCGGCAACCTTCTTGGCCATTGCAAGGGCCTCCTGGCTGCGTGTGCTTGCCTGATCGGGGAAACCCAGGTGCCAAAGACACAAGGCCGTAAATATCAGGGCGTAGCCCGGATCCATGCCGTACCTGATGGCATGTGTGCGATGAAGGTCCGGGTTGTAGAGAACACGCGCCTGCTCGTTGTGGTCAAGGGAATTGCGCAGATCTCCCTGGAAAAACAAGGTCGCCCCGAGCGCCGCATGGGCTCCCACGAGCAAGTTCGGATCCTGCGCAGTTTGCGCGACACTGAGCAGTCGCTCACCCAGTTCGCATGCCGTTGAGTATTGCGCACGCAACTCGTAGTACATCCGCAGCCCCATCAGCGCAGGGAAAAGCGAGTCGTCGCCTACTTGCGCGCATAGCGCCAGTGCACGGGTGTAGGTGGCTTCCACCTCGGGCGCACCATAGCCTCGGGCAGCCATCAACGCCGGTCCCAGGCAGAGCAGCAACATCAGTTCCTGATGAGCACGCGCGGACGTGTCGGGCAATTGCTCGAGCAATTCCAGCGCCGCGCCGAGGTGACGCATCGCATCGAGATGGGCTGAATGCTGGAGGGACTGTTGCCCGATACGGTGCAGGTATTCCACGGCCTTCGGGACATTGCCGCTCAGCCTGTAGTGGTGCGCCAGTTCGCTGCAATAATCGGCGATGCGGGTGGGGAACAGTGCCTCGATGGCCTGCGCCGTGCGTTCGTGCAGTGCGCTCCGCCGCTCCGTGAGTAGCGAGTGGCCCGCGACCTCCTGGGTCAGGGCATGCTTGAACGAATACTCCACCTCCGGAAATGCAGGCCGCTGGTAAATGAACTCCGCGGCCTCCAGTCGGGCCAGTAGATCGCGTAAATCGTCGTCATTCCGAGCGCCACGTCCATCACAGATGCGTTGGATCAGACTGAACGCAAACTCCTTGCCGATGACGGCGAGCGTCTGCAGCAACTCCTTCTGCGCAACGGGGAGCCGGTCGATACGGGCAGCGAGCACACCTTGCACGGTGGTGGGAATATGCAGCGCAAAAGGAGTTTGCTCGATCCGGTAACGGCCGGGTTCACCGAGCAGCGAGCTATCCTCGACCAGCGTTTGCACCACTTCCTCCATGAAGAAAGGGTTGCCCTCCGTCTTCTCCAGGATGAGTTGTTTGAGGGGCACGAGGGTGGGATCGTCCCCTAGCAGGGCCGCGAGCAGTCCCTGGGCTTCGGCCGGGCCCAGCGGTTCGAGCCGAAGCTGACTGCAATGACCCGCGCGCGTCCACGCAGGCTGATACTCGGGCCGGTAGTTCACGAGGAGCAGGATCGGAGCACTCGCCACGCGGTCGATGAGACACGCGAGGAATGCTTCGGTCTCGCGGTCCAGCCATTGCAAGTCCTCGAACAGCAGTTCGATCGGCTGATCGCGACTCTCGCGCGCCAGAAGTTGCGTAATCGCGTCGAAGATGCGATCGCGCCGGATCTGAGGATCCATTTCCGCGAGCGCCGAACTGCCTTCGCCAATACCCAGCAGATAGAGCAGGTAGGGCACAAGATCCTCGAAGCTGCGCTCAAGCGTCAGAGTCTTGCCCATGACCTTTTCCCGGCACCGCCGCTCGTCGTCCAGTGCAGTGATCTGAAAATAGCTTTTCAGAAGCTCGATGAGCGGAAAATAGGCAAAGGCCTTGCCGTGCGACACCGAGAAAGTCTCCAGCACCAGACAGCCGCGCCGCGAGCCTTCCTTGAACTCATGGAACAGCCGCGACTTCCCGACCCCCGCCTCGCCTGCCACCGCGACGACCTGCCCGTGGCCCGCTTTGGCCTTATAGAGTGCCTGATGCAGGTGATCAAGTTCGACTTGGCGGCCGACGAACCTGGCCAGCCCGCGATGTGCCGCCAGTTGCAGGCGCGTGCGCAGCGCGCCGAGACCCTGCACTTCATACACGACAAGCGGATCGGGAATGCCTTTGACTTGGGTGGCCCCCAGAGTCCTGAACTCGAAATAGCCCTCCGCCAGCTTGTGGGTGGACTCGCTCACCAGGATTGACGATGGCGCGGCGATGCCCTCCATCCGGGATGCAATGTGGATCGTGTGCCCGACCGGATCGTACTCGGTGTGTAAATTGTCTGTGCGGATCGAACGCACGACGACCTCTCCAGTATGGATGCCAACGCGGATTTGCAACGGAATACCTTTTTCCAGACGAATGCGGTCACCATGTCGGTGTATCACCTCCTGCATCCGTAGCGCCGCATACAGCGCCCGCTGCGGATGGTCCTCATGGGCGATGGGGGCGCCGAATAGCGCGAGGATGCCATCGCCCAGCGTCTTGGCCACGTAGCCTTCGTAGTAGTGGACAGCTTCCATCATCATCGCGACAACAGGCTCGATCAGGCGCTGGGCCTGTTCCGGATCGAGGTCGTGGATCAGCGCCGTAGAGCCAGCCATGTCGGCAAACAGTGCCGTGATGGTCTTGCGTTCTCCGGCGGTCTCGCCCCGGGCTTCCATGGCGGCCTGTTCGGCGCGGATGCGCTCGGCAAGGTAGTGGGGTGTGTAATGAATGGGCGCTGGAGAAGGCTCTGAAACAGGCCGGGAGCGCGGTGATAGCGCAGCAGACGCATCGGTTAGCGGTGCACCGCATTCACTGCAAAATTTGTCGGAAAGGCCCGCCTCGTGGCCACAGCGCGAACAGCTGCAAGACAGCCTGGCGCCGCACGCTTCACAGAAGCTGGCCCCGGAGGGATTCTCGAATCCGCAGTTTGCACAGCGCATACGACCTCCTTGCTTCTAATCGTTAGGCGCCGGATCCGCTGGCGGCAAGACGCGATCGGATGAGGCGATCTCCCCTGTCGTCGATATCCGCGTGACACATCATCGCTGCGCGGGCTACGCAGCGCGTAAACAGCTGCTATACATCCGCGACTCGGTTACCGAAAGTCGACAGGAATCCTGGTAGGCGGCCACGCCTCAACACACAACTTGGGTACGATTCAGGATGATCTCTGCATAAGTGATCCGCAAGTGGCAGTTGGTCTGTCTCACCGGCGCTATCCCCCATCAGTAACGGACCTTGAAGGTTGGCGAATCTTCTGCCCTGGTATGGCGCCGATCGTAAAGTTTGGTCCTGCTGATCGTTGAGCACTGTGGAGAGTGTTGTGCGGATACCGTGGAAAGCGCGAGTTGAGTCATTGAAAAATATTTTCTGGACGGAGTGGTTCGCCAGTCCGCTGATTGCGCACAAAAATGTTCACATCATCGGCATAACGCACGAAGCAATGACCCAGCCGCTCCAGCTCGCGGTCGAGTTGGTTGAGCAGGATATTCGACAGCAACGGCGAGAGGGGGCCGCCTTGCGGCGCCCCTTCGTGCCGGCGGCTGGTGATCCCGCCCGACATCACCCCGGCTTCGTGATAACGGCGGATTAACTTGAGTACCGATTGTCTTCGACGTGAAGCTGCACATGGGCCACCAGGATGTCGTGGTTGATTCGATCAAAGAACTTTTCCAGATCAAGTTCCACACCCGCCTCCACATGGCCGCGTGCGGTTTCGATCGCTTGGTGAGCGCTTCTGCCCGGACGAAAACCGTAGCTGTAGCCCGAGAACAGCGGATCGAAGAGCTGCGTGAGCTGTTGCAGCAGTGCCCGTTGGATCAGGCGATCCACGACGCTGGGAATGCCCAACTGCCGGGTTCCGCCTTTGAGTTCGGGGATTTCGACGTTGTGTACACCTTGCGGGGGGTATTCGCCGGCCAGCAATCGGTTCTTGAGAATCGGCCAATACTGTTTCACGTAGCCGTCAACTCGTCGACCGTCAGTATCCGTCCGGCGAAGTCATCTACGACATGGTGTGCACTTAAATTTAAGTGGGCACCGGTTCTAGCCTTTTAAGCGGGTATTTCATGCAGCCACAACGCCGTTCCTACTCCAAATCCTTCAAAGTCCAAGTCATTCAAGAGTGCGCCCAGCCCGGCACCTCGATTGCCAGCGTCTCGCTGAGCCATAGCCTCAATGCGAACCTCGTCCACAAATGGATTCGGGTGCAAACGCAAAAAAACACGGAGCTGCAACCTGCTTTTATTCCGTGACCCATGCAGCTAGCCGGAGCAAATTCGCAAGCTGCATCATCGACTATCTGCGTTGAAATCCCGCATCCGTGTGGCACTGTCAAAGTGAACTGGCCGACCGATAGCGCGGCTGCCTGCGCAACCTTCCTTCGAGATCTGTTGCAATGATTCGCATCGACGCCATCTGGCTCGCCACCGAACCCATGGACATGTGCGCCGGTACTGAAACCGCGCTGGCGCGGTTGGTCACCGAGTTCGGTGCGGCGCAGCCGCACTGCGCTCATCTGTTTGCCAACCGCCGCGCCAATCGCATTAAAGTGCTGGTGCACGACGGGTTCGGTATTTGGCTGGCGGCGCGCCGCCTGCATCAAGGCAAGTTCTTCTGGCCGGGTTCTCGACACGGCTCTCAGATGGAATTAGGTGCCGAACAACTGCATGCCCTGGTGCTGGGCTTGCCCTTGGCATAGAGTCGGGCCAGGCAGTGCGATTTCCATCGTATAACGCCTGTCATGATCAGGCGCACTGCAAGCCTGCTCAACCAAAGCGACCATATCATTGAGCATCGGGTAGGCGAACTACTGTATGAGGGCTGTCTCAAACCCGAACTGATGACGGAGTCGCGCCGGAATCCCGACCAACTGCAGCGCTGGGCGTCCAGACGAAACAGCTCTGCGCGGAGTGTAATGGGTCAGATGTTAAGTACTTCCCTCCTGATGTCGGCGAGGCCGCTTTGCCACGGCCCCACCAACTCGCCACTGGCCTCCTCACCGCTCCACACAGGCTCGGGCAGTGCCCCCGTTCGTTGGATACTACGTCGTTGCTTGACCACACATATATGACACCGGGTACGTGTAGCCGTTTAGCGGGGAATGACGATGGCGTAAATCCCAGCTAAAGCCAGAACACGTCATCAGGTGCGGAACTTCCGCACCAGACCGTCCAGCTCATTGGATAGCGACGCCAGGCTTTGCGAGTCAGTACGCGATAATTGCGCCAGTTCGACCACCAGTTGTGCATCACCATGAATCTGACTGATGTGCCGGTTGATGTCTTCGGCCACCTGATGCTGCTCTTCGGCGGCGGTGGCAATCTGGGTGTTCATATCGCGGATGACGTCCACCGATTCGCGAATCTGGCCAAAGCTGGTGCGAGCTTGGCCAATCTTACTCACCGACTGCTGCGAGACCTCAAGGCTAGAATGCATCTGTTGCGCCACCGAGGCGGTGCGCCGGGCCAGATTGCCCAACAAGCTGTCGATCTCGGCAGTAGAGTCGGCGGTACGCTTCGCCAAGGCCCTGACCTCGTCAGCCACCACAGCAAAGCCACGCCCCTGCTCACCCGCTCTCGCAGCTTCGATGGCGGCGTTGAGGGCCAGCAAGTTGGTCTGCTCGGCGATAGAGCGGATGGTGTTGAGAATTGACTGGATGTCGTTACTGTCTCGCTCTAATTGCGTCATGTCCTGCGCGGAGCGGGATATTTCTTCGCTGAGCCGGTCAACGCTTTCTACTGCATCATCGATCTGCCGTTGACCGTCGCGTGCCTGTTGCTGACTTGTGTCGGCGGATTCGGCAGCCTGACTGCAAGAACGCGCGACTTCGTTAGCGGTGGCGACCATTTCGTGGAAGGCAGTGGATACCATGTCCACCGCTTCACGTTGGCGGTTGGCGGCCTCAGCCATATTACCCGACACCTGAGTGGAGCTATGCGATGCTGCAAGTATGCTGCTGGCAGCCCTGGAGATGTGCTGGATCAAGCTGCGGATCGCGCCCAGAAATTGGTTGAACCAGCGAGCTAGCTGGGCAGTTTCGTCGTTGCCGCGCACTGCCAGCGTGACAGTCAGGTCGCCTTCACCTTGGGCTATCCCCTCCAGCCCGCTTGACACACCGCTGATCGGGCGCACGATAAAGCTCGCGAAAGTAGCGCCGACCAGCGCGAAGACCACAGCAAGTGCCGCAGCGATGATACCAATCAGCCAGGTCAGTTTATTGGCTGAAGCCATGACTTCATCCTGCTTGATCAGGCCGATGAAACTCCAGCCGAGTTTGTCAGCAGGATAGACGTTAGCCATGTAGCGCTCGCCATTAAGCTCTACTGCTGTCAGACCTTTGGGCGTTTTGGCCAGCTCACTAAAACCACCGCTCAGCTCACCGAGCTTCTTGAAATTATGCTCGGGCTGCTTGGGGTCGACCAGCACGTTGCCGCTATTTTCCATCAGCATCAGGTAGCCGGTTTCACCAAGCTTGATCTGTTTGACGATGTTGGTCAGTTGTTTGAGTGTCACATCAATGCTCATCACCCCGCCTGGGTTGCCCAGGGCGTTAGGTATCGCACGTACGGTCGCGATCATCACCGCGTCGTCGGCAGACCAGTAATAGGCATCAGTGCGCACCGTCCTGCCCGGGTTAGCCAGAGCGGTCTTGTACCAAGGGCGCGCACGAGGATCGTAGTTACTGAGCTTCTGCCCCTCAGGCCAAAACGCGTAACTGCCGTTGGCTAGACCGTAGGAAATATAGGAATAAGAAGGGTGGCTTTTCGCCATGCGATCAAACAGCGCAACGATGTTCTTGCCCGTTTCGGGCTCGGGCAGGTTTTCCTGTTCGGGCGTCAACGAGCTTTTGAGACCGTTACCAGCGGTGGCTACCAGCGGATTGGACGCAAGATAATCGATGTTCTGGCTGATACTGTCGAAGAACAATTGCATGCCGTTCTCGACCTGACGTATTTCGCGCCCACTGTTTTCGACAAAACTTTCCGTGGCCTCGTTGCGCAGATTAATGATGACAATGCTGGCGACAACAATGATGGGCAAACACGCGATGATTGCGAACGCCCCAGTTAGCTTTTGCTTGATGTTCATTTAAGCTCCGTAATCGTTTTCATACATCGCAAGTCACATTAGCTGCACCCTGCTGCATGCTGCCCCAGCAAGACCGTTATTACATAGAGGTACATATAAAGTGTCGGCGCAGCCGGATTGCCATTCCCAGCACTGGGCCAGTTGTGTATTCGGATCTGTCAGCTGGAGCGCAGTCATAGCAAGAACTGACCAAGGGCTCCGACATTCAAAATTCCATTCGTGTTTCTCGGGAAGGGGAATACCCAAAGTAAGCCGTATAGCACTTGCTGAAATGGCTCGGGGAGACGAATCCACAAGCCACTGCGACCTGCACTATGGTTAGACCGGAATGCTGCAGCAGGCGTCGTGCTTCAGTGACCCGAAGTTCGAGGTAGTAACGCTGTGGGGTAGTGCCCAACTGAGCCCTGAACAACCGTTCGATTTGGCGCCTGGACAGATTGACCCAGCCTGCCAGCTGCTCTAAATCCAGAAGTTCTTCAAGATTCGCCTCCATCAATGTGACGATTTCTCTCAAAGGCGCCGCCATTTTAATGTGGAGCGTTGGATTCAGGCGTCGATGCCGTGAGTCCTCAAATGCCAAGATGTCCGAGATGCCATCAACAAGGCCTGTTCCATGACATTGACCGATCCAGCCCAGGATCATATGAAACGCACCGCTCGGGCTGGCCGCCGTATAACGATCGCGATCAACCATAAAGCTCTCACTTGTCACCTGGCTGTGCTGTGCCGCCTCTGCAAGCGCTGGCCGATGCTCCGGGTGAATGGCACAACGGTATGCATCCAGCAAACCTGCTTGCCCCAAGAACCAGGCTCCGTTCCAGAGACCCGCTAACGCTACTCCCTTCTCGGCGGCTTTCTTGAGCAGAGCGGACAAATGAGCATCGGCGCGCAGTGGCGTCCGAAGCCCGCCACACACGATCAACAGTTTTAGATCGCTCAGTGGATAGGATAAAAGCTGTTGATCCGGGCGGATAATGATGCCCAAGTCGCTCATCACTTCCTGCGCATTCAGCGTAAACGTGCAGGTACTGAAGAGTTCAGGCCGCAGCAGATTCGCTGTCACAAGCGCGTCCAATGCGTTGGTAAATGAAGGCAGAGAAAAGTGATCAAGAAGGATAAAGCCCACCTCCGAACGGGAAACGTTCGTAGGTTTCTCATCATTGAGATAGCGAAAGTTTTTCCCTTTGATTGTTCCACAAAAAGTTCGCTGTTCTATCACTTCGAGGCACCCTTTTATATAAGATAAAACGATACAATCGAGCCGCGAAAAATGGCCTTCCTCCGTTATTACCACTACCTTTACGTATAGGGCCTCGGGTCAGAAATGCCGGTCATTTCAACGCGAAGATCGCCCCAACCAATACAGTTGAGGCGACCTCCAAACCAGACACCGTTAATCTGAATCAGGACGCATCGATCCAGATGGTTTTCAACTCGGTGTATTGATCATGAGCCCAAATGGACTTGTCTCGGCCACCGAAGCCAGACTCTTTGTACCCGCCGAAAGGCGTAGATGCATCGCCTTCGCCGAAGCAGTTGACGGTCACGATTCCGGCACGAATGCCGCGCGAAAGCTTCAATGCATTGCGCAGGTTACCGGTGTACGCGGACGCCGCTAATCCATAAGCCGTGTCGTTAGCCAAATCGATGGCCTCATCCACAGTATTGAAGGTTGTTACGCTCAGGACGGGGCCGAAGATTTCTTCCTGAAACAACCGGCTATCACGGCTTACGCCATCAACGATGGTGGGTTCCACAAAGATATTTTTCGTAGTACTCCCGCCCACCAGCACATCCAGCTTTTGGTCTTTAGCGTGCTCAATGTACGAACGCACTTTTTCAAAGTGAGCGGTGCTGATCATCGAGCCCAGGCGATTTTCAGGGTCAAGCGGATCACCCATTTGCCAATCGCCCAGGTGAACCTGGATACGCTTCAAAAGATCGTCCTTGATATCGCTATGAACGATCAGGCGAGAGGACGCAGAGCAGTTTTCGCCCATGTTCCAGAAGGCGCCATTCACTACGTGCTGCGCGACGAGATCAATGTCCTCGACGTCGTCCATCACAACTGCAGGGTTCTTGCCTCCGCACTCCAGAACGATGCGCTTCAGGTTTGACTCACTGGAATATTTTAGAAACAGCCGGCCAGTGTCAGTAGAGCCTGTAAAGCTGACCATCGCGACATCCGCGTGCCGGCCTAATGGTTCACCGGCCTCTTTGCCACTACCAGGCACCACGCTGAACACGCCCGCAGGGATACCCGCCTGATAAGCCAGTTCAGCGACGCGCAGCGTACTCAACGTGGTTTCCTTCGCGGGCTTGACCACGATCGAACAACCTGCTGCCAGCGATGGGCCAATTTTCCAGGCAAGCATCAATAGCGGGAAGTTCCACGGCAAAACAAGACCGACGACTCCGATGGGCTCACGCACGACCATCGTGACGGCTCCCGAACCCACTGGCGCGGTCGAATCGTAAATTTTGTCGATGAGTTCTGCGTGCCAACGCAGCGTATGAATTGTTTCGGGAACATCGATGTTCTGGCATTCACGAATCGGTTTGCCGCTGTCCAGACTTTCGAGTACCGCCAATTCGTGCGAATTCTCTTCAAGCAGTTGAGCGAAACGCAGCAATACAGACTTGCGTGCAGAAGGCGAGAGCGAATGCCAGCGGGCGTCCTCAAATGCCTCTTTGGCTGCTGCCACGGCCTCGTCGACATCTCGAGAGTCGCACGCGGCGATTTCAGCTAGAACGTCACCCGTTGCTGGGTTGGTCGTAATGAACGTTTTGCCCGATATCGCATCACGAAACTTTCCGTTGATAAATGCCTGATTGCGCAACTCAAGCTTACCTGCAAGTTCGCGATATGCCTCTTTACTAAGAAGATCTGCCATTTCAAGCCTCCCCAATGATTTGGGCTACGTTTTGTTTGAGGGTTCGAATAATTTCTTTCAGTTGTTGTTTCTCGGACTCCTCCAATGGTTGCAATGGAGCCCGAACACCACCGGGATGTAATCCGCTTAATTCACTGCCATGCTTGATGGATTGAACGAACCTTCCGCCGTCGAGAAAAAACATCAATGGAAGCATTGCCGACATGATGCGGCGTCCTTTAGCGAAGTCTTTTTCAATGACACAAGCTTCGTAGAGCGCAACATGTTCGCGGGGGATGAAGTTCGAACCCGCGCAAACCCAGCTGCGAGCCCCCCAAGCAAAAAATTCCAAAGCTTGATCATCCCAACCACAAGATATTTGGATTGACGGATGCGATTGAGCCAGACGATGAAGACGATTCATCTCGCCTGAACTTTCCTTGATAGCGACGATATTCTTGCAGTGTGCAATGGCGTCGAAGAACTCTTCGTCCATCGCGACGCCCATCCGGGCCGGGTAGTTGTAAAGCATGATCGGAAGTCCAGCTGCTCTGTCCACTGCCAGGACATGAGCGCCAATTTCTTTTTGTGTGGGCAGCGCGTAAGTAGGAGAACCTACCATAAGAGCATCTACCTCAAGCTCCTTCGCCCTCTCGGCAAAGTAGACAGAGTCTTCAGTTCGAATCCCCCCGGTACCCACAACGAGCGGCAAACGACCGTTGATAATATCTTTTGCACGGCCAGCAATCTTTACACGCTCAGCTACCGTGTGAGCGTAATACTCACCGGTCGACCCACCAACAACAATGCCATGAACCTTGGACTCGATCAGGTATTCAATAACCTCGCCAAAGGCCGAATAATTAATCTGGCCATCCGAAGACAACGGAGTGATGGCAGGCGTAAAAATGCCGTCAAAGTTCAAAGTATTGTCTCCAGTATTCTAGGTAAATCAAGGGCTAAATATTTGTTAACTTAGTGATGTGGCTGGTTGGGTCTAGCGATCGAGTTTCTGTGCAAAACGGCTATAGCACTGGACGTTTCATGAGGTTTTCATTTAGACAAAATGAAAACCTCATGCCCTATTTAACGTGCAGCCAAAGGCCGATTATTTCGATTAAGTAATCCACGGCTAACGCGATCTAAAAGTAGCGCTACAGCTACGATGGCGAGTCCCGCTCGCAGACCGAGCCCCATCTCCATACGAGTGAGTCCTCGAGTGACCTCGGCGCCCAAGCCGCCTCCTCCTACCAACCCAGCAAGAACCACCATTGCGAGCGATAACAAGATGCATTGATTCAGCCCCACCAGAAGCGTAGGTGTGGCCAGAGGAATCTCGATCTTGAAAAGAATCGAGCGTTTTGTGGCACCCATGGCATTTCCCAACTCGACCATTTCCTTTGGCACCTGGTTAAGCGCCAGTGTGGTCAAGCGCAGCATGGGAGGAATCCCATACACCACGGTAGCGATGATTGCGGGGACACGGCCGAGGCTGAAAATCATTACCGCAGGAATGAGATAGACCCATGGTGGAACAGTCTGCATTACGTCGAGCACCGGTCGCACTGCGGCGTCGAATCGCTTCACCCGTGAGGCGAGGATGCCAAGCGGAAACGCAATAGACACTGATATCAGTACGGCCACCGAGACCAGCGCAATGGTTTGCATGGAAGCAATCCAAAGTCCGGAGATCAAGCAATATCCCAGCATCACTGCCGCCAACACAGCGACACGCACTCGAACGATCAGCGCAACAGTGATAGCGACGATGGCGATCACCGCTAACGGCGGTAGGGCCAATAGTGCACCTTCAATTGCACGCAGACTTATTTCAACCACCACACTTATGGCTTTAGAGACACCGTGAAGATTGGTGTTGAACCAATCAACGAAAGGGGCAATATATTTTCCAGGGGAAAACTGGATTTCTGGTGCGCTCATGGTCGTTTCCCCTCATACGCAGCCGCGGCGCTCTGTGCCAAACGGTCGAGAACCATGGTGAGAATAACGATTGCGATAGCACCGTTAATTGATTTGGCGATGTCGAGAGTGCGAATCGCGCCATATATAGTCTCACCCAAGCCACCAGAGCCGACGATGCCAGCAATGACTACCATGCCGAAAGCCATCATGAGGCTTTGATTGATGCCAGCCATGATGCTTGGCATTGCGAAGGGCAGACGTATCTTCAAGAACATCTGCCAGCCAGTGACGCCACTAGCATTGCCAAGTTCGATGAACTCATTCGGCGTCATGCGAATGCCGAGCGATGTCAGGCGAAACGCCGGCGGCAACGCCACGATAAATGTCGCGATCAGCGCCGTGCCTGTGCCATAGCCTAAAAGCGCAATGGCAGGTAGCAAGTAAATGTAGGGCGGCATGGTCTGAATCATGTCGAGCGTGGGCTCGACCATGCGATCCAACACCGGAAGCAACCCGGCTACCACACCCAGTGGAATGGCTACCAGCAGAGCCATCAACGTCGCTGCGACGACCAGTGCCAGAGTGCTCATAGTTTCTGGCCACAAGCCGATAAATGCGCAGAAAAGCATTCCAATCAAAGCAGCAATGGCGAAGCGTGGCCCGGCGAGACGCCACCCCAGCAAAGCGATAAGCACTGCAACAACGTAATATGGCGGGAGGTTGAATAGCCACAGAAGGCTTTCGTAAATACCTTTCAGAACGTCATTTACTGCATCGAATAGTCCCGAACCATTGTCGGAAAGCCATTCAAGCCCCGCGTCCACGGTCGAGTCAAAGCTGCCAGGGAAATTTTCGACATTCATGAAGACACCTCCGCCAGCGCCTGATCAACCGGGTGTGCATATTCGTTAGCAGTCCCTTGTACGCCTCTTAGCAAATCGCGCATGGTGATCACCCCTGTGATGACACCCGCGTCCATCACGGCGATCGCGTCGCGATCATTTGCTACCGCAAGGCCGATGATGTGATCAAGGTCGGCGTCTGGAGGCGTGGTTGGCAGTCGACTTACATCAACGTTGGGGTGCGCCGCCTTGTAGAGCGCAACCGGCGTCATCACCGAATTGGCTTTGACGAGGTGGAGCCTCGATATACCCGCGACGAACTCTGCTACGTAATCATCGGCCGGATTTAGAACTATTTCCTCGGCGGTTCCCACCTGGATGATCATTCCGTCTTTCATGATCGCGATGCGATCTCCTAGCCGGATCGCCTCGTCCAAGTCGTGAGTAATGAAGACAGCTGACTTGCCCAGTTCCTTTGTAAGCTGGCGGAATTCGTCCTGCAACTGACGCCGTATTAATGGGTCAAGTGCGCTGAAAGGCTCGTCCATGAGGATAATTTCCGGATCTGCAGCAAGCGCGCGTGCCAGGCCCACCCGCTGCTGCATTCCCCCGGATAGTTCGTCCGGGTAACGCTTAGTCCAGTCGGCCAGGCCAACTTTGGTTAATGCCGCCTCAGCGACCTTCAACCGCTCGGCTTTTGGAACTCCCTGTACTTCCAACCCGAACGCAGTGTTTTCAAGCACAGTACGATGCGGCAACAGTGCCACACTCTGAAACACCATCCCAATCTGCCTTGCCCGTACCGCACGTAATTCGGCGTCGCTGAGCGACGACAGCTCACGGCCCTTGACCAGCACCTTGCCCGAGCTTGGCGTGATCAGTTTGTTAAGCAATCGGATCAGTGTCGATTTACCGCTGCCGGACAGGCCCATGATGCAAAAAATCTCACCACGGCGAACCTCTAGGTTGACGTCAGACACACCTACGACGCAGCTATAGTCTTGAAGAATCTGCTTTTTTGTCAGCCCTCTTTCGACAACGGCTTTCATTGCTTCAGCCGAGTTCTCGCCGAAAATCTTCCAGACGGACTCGCAGCTCACCAACACATTATTTACGTCTAAACTTGTAGTAGCCATAGCAAATCCTATCGAACCTTTTTATAAAATATTGTTCGTTAAAGTTCGGCAGCTAAATAAATACCGGTCTTAATTTTTTTTGTTATTTTCCCAACGCTGAATCAAATCGCCATTCTTGGCAATCCAGATTTTAACTGCTTCATCCACCGATTTTCCGTCCTTTATATCGCCGTTGATTGCCTTAATATCAGTGATCGGAACAAAAATACTGGCAATCACTTCTCTGGCGCGAGGGTGCTTCTCAGAAAAGCCTTTCTGACCAATCCAGTAATAGGTTTGCGATGGGGGATAGATTCCCTTTGAGTCAGCCAAATACTTGAGGTCAAATTTCTGAGTCATCCAAGATGGATCCCACATGGTGACAGCGACCCACTCCTTGCGATCCACTGCTGACTTAAGTGCAGCCGTCATCGCTGCGGTACTGCCTTCAACCAGTTGAAGTTTTACGCCATAGGCTTTTATGGCTTCGCTGGTACTACGCATCAGGCCAGCACCAGGCTCAATACCAATAACCTTATCGCCGAATTTGGCGGAGCTCTCATTCAACTGCTCGATCGTGTCAATGTTTACGTATTTGGGAACCGCAATCCCCTGATACAAACCGTCGGAAACAGGTGAAATTTTTTCGTAACGATTCTTACCACGATCCCAATAGTCTTGAGCAAGATAGTTCACTGGGGAAACTAACATTTCGATGTCACCTTTACCCAGCGCTGCGAAGGCTATCCCCCACTCGGAAAATTCAGTGAGCTTGACCGTGTAACCCTGATCCTCCAAAACCTTTTTGGTGATAAGTGAAGTCGGCGACAAATCCTCCCAAGCCATGGTACCCATCGTGATGGTCTTCTCTTCTGCCTGTGCTGGCAAAACAGTTCCTATCATCATCAGCAAAGCGAACATCGCTTTCCAAATCGTTTTCATGGTATTTCCCCTACAGAGGTTGAGTGGTCGCCTTTTCTCGGGCGACATTGCGTTCGTGATTTTTAAACTTCTTTTCCAACACGCAATTCTTGCCATCGGATATCCGAGTTATCGCCCTGCCAAGTGTTTGGCGCTGGCGGTACACGATTAGGCTTTGGGTTTTAAAACCTGGCGTTCTTTCGATCCCGTAGGGAACCGTCGCTGGGTTTTGCGCATATTCAGCTCCCTTTAAAAGATCACTCATGGTCGAGCTCCTTAATGGAAGTGTAGTTAGCTTACCCAACGTCCAAGGGACTTATTCTCGCCCTGCACGCCATTCACGGAGCCTTAAGTCAGCCTTCGCACCGATACTAAGAAACGGCTGAGGCGGCAGATTTTTCGGTGGGTCATAGCTGGAGAAAATCTCAACCAACTCAGATTTCATTCCCAGGGCCGCTTCTGCAGCAGCGATACCGGCGGCTGTAGATTTCGACGCACCTAAACCGTTGCACGCGCAGGCCGCAAACAGGCCTTGTTCAATTTCCCCGAATATCGGCACGCTGTTCCAGGTCAACGCCATAGGCCCGCCCCATCGATACTGCATTTTCAGCCCTACAAGGTCAGGAAAACGATCGGCGAACTTACGGTCATGCACCCGACCGGCGCTTTGCACATGACCATCGTTGATCTCCAACCCCGCGTGATATGAATAACGTGAGCGAATCAAGATCCGGTCACCCTCAGCACCACTCACACGACGCACTGTAGTTCCCATCGGTAAGGCCGGTGTCGCTGCCCAGTCGCGTTTTCCGCCGAGACGTTTCGAATCGAAAGGTTCAGTCATGGAAGCATAGGTGAAGACATGCAACATCTGCCCGCGAAACAAGCCAAAGCTCTGGGCGTGGCCATTGTTTGCCAGGATGACTCGTTTGGCCGTGACCGAACCTGCGGAAGTCTTCAGCAACCAATGACCAGACTGCTTTTCGAAGGACTGTACCGGGGAGTTCTCGTACAAGGTCACTGGCTTTCTCAGGCAATCTGCAACGGCACGAATATAGGCTGCAGGTTGCACCATCACCGTTCCAGGCATGTACAGCCCGGAGGTGTAGATACGGCTGCCAGTCACGTCATAAATGCCCTTGGCATCAAGGATCTGATAGGACTCACCCAAACCCTGCAGCTGGCGTGCATAAGTAACGATGTGGGCGTCGCCCTTCTGGCTAATCGCTACGCTGTAGCGGCCACAGGGGTCAATGATTTCACGCCCCCAGCCGTTTTCTTCCGCCATGTCCGTAGCCAAGCTAATAGCAGTGCGATAGAGCTTGATATCCCGCAGAGCCCGATCTGTTGATGTACCACCAAAATCTTCCGAGCTGACTTCATGGGGCAAATCAATAATGAATCCTGAGTTACGCCCCGTGGCCCCCTCCCCGACAACGCCCGCCTCCAGGACGGCAACTCGCAATGTCGGATCAAGCTGAGATAGCCGTCGCGCGGCAGACAGACCAGCGAAGCCAGCGCCAATGATTGCAACATCAGCAATTACAGCGCCATGAAGCGATGTGGTCGGTGCCCGTGGAGCGAGCATCTCAACCCAAGCTGAACGACTGCTGTTCTTCGGAAATTTAGTGGCCACGTACATGACTTCTACTCCCAAGACGTCAAGCGAGTTTGGACTCGAGAACAATCAATGGTTCAAGGGCGGCCTTGAGCGCATCTATTTTGTCAGCAGATAGGCGCGCCAATGGTCGACGAGGATTTCCCGCCCCGTAACCAGTGATCTCGGAACCTGCATAAACGGACTGGACATAGTCGCCTTGCCAGATCAACGACATGACGGGCTCGAGCGAGCGCCAGATCTCCCGAGCACGACCCCAATCCTGTTCCAGGGCGGCTTTTACCACCGCTACGCAAGAACGTGGTGCCATGTTCGCCCCACCCCAAATCAAGCCTGCAGCACCGGCAAAAAGCGCGTATGGCACCAGCGGGTCGGCGCCATTCATCGTCGGCAAACCGGTACGGATCAGCGATGCCTGCGCCGCGAGATCACCGCTGCTGTCTTTGACCGATACAAAGTTTGGAATTTCGCTCAATTGGCGAAACAGCGATGGCGTGACCTCTACGCCGACGGCCTGAGGCACGTTGTAGCCTATGATTGGCAGCCCGGCTTCAGAGACGGTGGAATAGAAGTCGATAATCCCTTGGTCATCAGTTGGGCCTTCGAAAAAGGGCGGCAACACCATGACGCCATCCGCCCCGCATTCCGCTGCATGACGGGTGCGTTCCACTACTTCATCTGCAAGCAAGGCGGACGTTTGCACAATCACTCGAGCACGGCCATTGATAACTTTGGAACCAAAGGCCACGAGTTGCTTGGACTCTTCCTTGCTGAGGTAAACATGCATGCCCGTGCCGGAGCTCAGGACAAACCCATGTACACCAGCGGAGATGTAGCGTTCAATCAAACTTTCAAAACGCGGGTAATCAATTTTTCCCTGCGCATCAAATGGAGTTGTGATTGCCAGATTGACACCGGAAAAAGCGAATGCAGACATTGATTCAAACCTCATTTTGTTCTTTTCTGGAAAGTCCAGCCAGATAGCTCTCAGCTGGAAGTAATGATTCGCGCGCACCAAGCAAATTATCGCTGCGCCTGCAACCAAATAGCCTGGTATAAATTTATTCCGATACTTTTCCAAGAAGCCAAGCGTCGGCGATATTTGCCAAATCAAATGTGAGCTTCTACCTTCCGCTTGTTAAGCGCTCAACAAATGGCAGATTTGTCTTTTTTATTCCACGAGAGCTCACAGTAACAACAGGTACGAGAACCTGCCTCTGGAATAAACTAAATAATCAGGAAATAAACTTCATCTCATCACCTTGAAACATTCATTTCGTATTCGGTTTTCATGGTGAAAGAATAATGACAAGAGAGATTGGGACATAGCGACTTATACGCCGATCAATTGATGAGCTGACCTCATGCATTTGAGTCGTCGGGATCCTGCCGCAATCCGCTACCGAACTGTTCTTCGAGCCAGTCGCGCAGCTTGCAGCAGCTGGGATCACGGGCTTTGTCCTCATTGGAATTCAAATAATGAAGGGTTTCTCTATGCACCAGTTTTTCTTTGACTGGTCGGATCAGGAGCCCTTTTTCGATCAGGGGAGCGACAAGGTAATGCCACCCTAAGGCAACACCTTGGTGGGCCAATGCGAGCTGGATGAGAACGTTGTAGTCGTTAGCATTAAAGAAATGCGGAGCATGGCTGGGTCGAGCTTTGAGATCGATATCGTGATGAGCAAACCAAACGCTCCAATCCACATGTTCAGCCACCTGTGAACGGCCAAAGGGACTGAGGTTCAGCAATGCTCCATCTCGAAGATCTTGAATGGATTGTAGCTCTGGATGCTGCTCCAGATACTGAGGCGTGCAGACCGGATAAATGACGTCGCATACCAGTGGCTGGCTGTGATAACCGTCGTGACTTTTCATCATTTTGCAAATGATGAAATCTGGATGAACACCGCTCTCCATCGATAGAAAATTTTGGGTAACGACTAGGTTTAAGTCTATCTCTGGGTAGGATTCGAAGAAAGAAGGTAATCGGGGGCCAAGCCAAAAATTGGTGAACGCAGGCGAGCAGCACAGGGTTACCACATGCTTAGAGGTGGTATTACTGCGCATTCGCTCAGCCGCTTGAGCAATGCTGGTAAATGAAAGCTGAACCACGTCATAGAAATTAGAACCCGCATCCGTGAGCTTTACCGCCCGGCCTGCCCGCTCGAAAAGCTCCGTTCCGAGATGAACCTCTAGCTCACGTATTTGGCGGCTGATAGCACCTTGGGTAACGCAAAGAGCCTCAGCAGCGCGCGTAAAGTTTTGATACCTGGCCGCCGCTACGAAGGCTTTGACGGCACGTAGGGATGGCATCTTGATCAGCGTTTGATCAGGTTCATTTTGCTTAATCATTACTGTAGATCATCACTAGCCCCTTTAAAAAATCGATTCTTCCCGCCACAGGCCTCGCTCTAGACTGATTACAAGCCCCAGCGATCTAGGGGGAGGCTCTCCAGCAAAAGATTATCTGAATTGGCTGGGGCGTAATAGCCCTTGTGAGCCGATGGTACATCTGTAATCAGTTCTCTCCGAACGGCTACGGTCGATGCAAAAAGCCCCGATTTTAGATTTGAGAGTGCACATAAAAATGCAGAAATACACTGCCGTATTAGACCTTATCAAACAACGTAAACCCCAGCATGGGTTGCCGGGCGCTACCTATGCCGACCCGGAAGTTTATCGCCAAGATTTAGAACAGATTTGGCATAAGGAGTGGATCTTCGCGGGTCATACCTTCGAGCTGGAAAAGCCGGGACAGTATTTGACACTGCAAATCGGCGATTTCCCGGTCGCCGTGGTGCGAGGGAAAGACGGCAACATTCGTGCGTTCCATAACGCGTGCCGCCATCGTGGATCAAAGGTCTGTACCGAGGATAAGGGAAAGGTGGCAAAACTTGTGTGCCCCTACCACAAATGGACATTCGAGTTAGACGGGAAGCTACTGTACGCCGGCAACATGGGCCCCGACTTCAACACAGCGGACCACGACCTGTTGCCCGCTCATTGCGAGGTGGTGCATAGCTACATTTACGTCTGTGTGGCAAAGCTTGCACCTGATTTCGAAAAATTCCGAAGCGCGGTATCTCCGTTTATTGGCCCTCACTACCTGGAGGATTGCAAAGTTGCGTTCGAAGCCAACCTGGTGGAGAAAGGCAATTGGAAACTGGTGTTTGAGAATAACCGAGAGTGCTACCACTGCGACGGTACGCACCCAGAACTACTCCAGTCTTATACCGAACTTGCATCGGTACAAGGGATCGGCGGCGAGGAACCCCCTGAGCTGACGGCCTATTGGAACACTTGCGAAGCTGGTGGCCTGGCTAGTCGGCTCGCTATGGATCCGGCGGGACAGTTTCGTATGACGCGTATTCCGCTCGACCACGGCGCCAGCAGTTACACCATGGACGGTAAACCTGCCGTCAATCGACGCCTGGATCGCAGCGGAGTAGAGAATATCGGCGCACTGCTGTACTTCAACTATCCATCGACTTGGAACCACTTTCTTGGCGATCACGCTCTGAGTTTCCGAGTTTTGCCACGAGGCCCTGGAGAAACGGTGGTAACTACCAAGTGGTTGGTGCCCAAGGACGCTCAAGAGGGGGTGGATTACGATGTCGAACGCCTCACGAAAGTGTGGATGGCGACCAACGATCAGGATCGACGTCTGGTAGAAGGCGCCCAAGTTGGCGTGACCTCACCAGCCTATCAACCCGGTCCATACTCACCGTTGGTGGAGAATGGCGTTTGTCAATTCATAGACTGGTACTGCGAGCTGATGGACAAGCGTTTGACGGAAACAGTTGGCGCTTCAAAGGCGTTTTGATAAGTAGCAACCACCGGTGTTCGCCGTGTAAAGGAACACCCTGACAACTTTAATGCAAGTTCAATCTGCATTAGTCAGCAGAAGTGCCGTTCGACAAAAAACAAGAGGAATTTAAGTGTGCATTCCCAGAACGCCGCCTCCCAGCTCACAGAGTCCCGCTTGAATACTCAAAAAGTGTCAAGCATAGGATTTTTATTGCTGGAAAACTTTTCTCTCACCTGCTTTACGCAGTGCCTGGACGTGTTGGTGACGGCAAATCAAATTCGGCCAGGCTGTGTAAAAATTTCTACTTTCAGTAGAAACAACTCGGAAATCATGAGCGACTTGGGAATACCTATCAGACCGGACACCCCATTGACGGAGATTCGAATCTCAGACTTGGATTTAATGGTGGTATGCGGTGGCTTACGAACACCGAGAACGGTTCCACATTGGCTAATCAGTCTTTTGCACAAGCTTGCCAGTTTACCTATCGTACTGGGCGGGCTCTGGAATGGCGCCTGGTATCTTGGAAAGGCAGGTCTTTTAGATGGGTACCGCTGCGCCATTCATGCAGAGCAACGAATCGCCCTGGCTGAATACGCCCCCAACACGACTGTGACACTGGACACCAGTGTAGTCGATCGTGACCGGCTCACAGCTTCTACGCCCGCAGGCGCATTTCAAGTCATGATCCAGTGGCTCCATAAAGTTGCTAATCATGAGTTGGCTGATGCTGTGTTAGATGTGCTGGATTATGATCAGTCTCGATTTCGTACTACCGCTAAAGCCCGAAACCTTACAGTAACTGCGCCGGTGCGAGAAGTGATCACGCTGATGGAGTCTAATATTGAAGAACCTTTAGACCTCGATCAACTTGCACAATGCGTTAAACTTTCCAGACGTCAGATTCAACGCTTCTTTCAGAATCAGATAGGTACGCCTCCTCAAAAGTACTATCTGGAATTGAGGCTCACTGAAGCCAAACGCCTGATACAGAACTCAAAATTTGCAATGATTGATGTTGCGATCGCATGCGGGTTCGTTTCAGCGGGCCATTTCAGCAGACGTTATAGCGCCCTCTTCGGTCATCCGCCTTCAAAAGAGAGTCGTTATGAAATCTAGTTCCCCATAAACCGGGTAGGAGCGAATCACGCTACCTCATGTAGCGTTATCTGACAGGCACGTTTGCGAGGTAAAGGATCATGCGATCCAAGTGTGATTTATCGGAGCAAGAACTGTTGATGCATGGGGTGATTTTACGGGAAGCACTCATGCGAATTCTGGTCCGTCACTCACCCTCGTGTGGCGTCGGTGTTGAGGCTACTGAAGTGTGTATTCGATCATTAGGTAATGCCCGTTTGGACATCGGCCTCGGTCCTTTCTCAGGCGGGCCGCTGCCCTCGACCCTGGAGTCCACAGTGACTCAGGCGTTGTCAAATGCCCCCAGGACTAAGCCGGACTTTAAAATTCTGCTTTCTGCTATTGAGATGCTGCTACCCGGCAGCCGCTGGATAAAGCGATTGGCTGCCGAAAAGGATGATGCCGACTTTGAAGAAAGACACCGGCATGCGTTGATTTTTGGAAAGGGTGGCCTTTTTCAATGCTCGACAATAACCCTGGGATTGGCAGTCATGGAACCGGAACTTAATTACCCGTTCCACAGGCATCCCCCCGCAGAGTTCTACCTCGTTTTATCGGAGGGTGATTGGTACCGGGAAGACGCCGGATGGTGGAGTCCCGGGGCCGGCGGTGTCGTGTTCAATCCCCCATCGGCGGTCCATTCAATGAGGTCAACCGGCAAACCGCTGCTGGCACTTTGGGGACGAATAGAAAACGCGCAGGAGGCCGCTCCAGATAGTAAAGGTGTTTTCCAATAACTCTAATTCAACCACCACATCAGGGGGAAATATGTCATATCCATTACCCACAAAGATGCATGCAGTATTACTCAACGGACTCGGCGGGCTGGAGCAACTGGAATACCGGACGGATGTATCCGTCCCACAACCCAGTGCCGGAGAAGTACTGATTCAGGTACGCGCCTCCGCTGTTAACAATACGGATATCAACACCAGGATTGGTTGGTACTCTAAATCTGTCAGCAGCGATACAGCGTCCGGTGGCGCAACAGGGTTCGACAGTGTAAACGGCGATGATTCTTCCTGGTCTGGTACGGCGCTGAAATTCCCACGAATTCAAGGTGCCGACTGCTGTGGGTACATTGTTGCAGTTGGGCAAGGCGTTTCAGCTTCACGCATTGGCGAGCGTGTGATCGTCAGCAATCTCCTGCGTACCTATGTCGACTATAGGCCATATGAGTGCTGGACATTTGGCAGTGAATGTGACGGCGGGTTTGCTCAGTTTGCCGTTGCCCCCTCTAAAGAGACGCTCAAGGTGGAGTGCGACTGGACTGATGCGGAACTCGCATCGATACCTTGCGCATATTCAACTGCAGAAAACATGTTGCACCGACTGAAGCTGGGTAAAGAAGTAGTCTTGATAACGGGCGCTTCGGGAGGCGTAGGATCTGCCGCCGTTCAGCTCGCCAAGCGACGTGGTGCCGTGGTTATTGCGCAATGCTCTGCCGCCAAAGCATCAGAGGTAAAGGCTTTAGGCGCCGACCGTATTATTGATCGCAAGGCCGATCTGCTCTCGGTGCTGGGCGAAAATTCTGTGGATGCCGTTGTAGACGTGGTCGGGGGTGAGGACTGGCCGGATCTCTTACGCGTTCTGCGCCTAGGAGGCCGATATGCCATTGCCGGCGCAATTGCCGGTCCAATGGCAGAGATTGATCTTCGAACCCTTTACCTAAAAGATCTCACACTTTATGGCTGCACTTTTCAAGACGACGAAGTTTTTACCAATCTCATTGCCTATGTCGAGTCGGGAGAAATACGTCCTGTTGTAGCTAAAACGTATCCGCTAAATGAAATTCATCAGGCACAGGAAGATTTCTTGAGCAAGGCACACATGGGCAAGTTGGTCTTAATCATTCCGGAGGTAAATCAATGAAAATTGCCAGTGTTCATATTTATACCCATGAGTTACCTGTCCTTGATGGGCCGTATACCATGGCCAACCAGGTCGTCTATTCATTGACGACCACGTTGGTCAAACTCGTAGGGGATAATGGACTGTTTGGGTGGGGAGAGACATGCCCCGTTGGCCCGACCTTCTCCGAGTCACATTCGAGAGGTGCTGTGGCGGCCCTGATTGAAATGGCCAAGGGACTCGTCGGCACTGAAGTGCTACCCGTCCCTTTGCACCGGCGCATGGATGGATTACTCAAAGGTCATAATTACGCCAAAGCAGCGATCGATATCGCTATGCATGACCTCCTGGGGAAGCATCTGGGACTTAGCGTTTCGGATCTTCTGGGCGGTGCCCTGGCAGATCGTCTCCCCTCCTATTCTGTTGTTGGGATCAGCGATCCCGACGAGTCGGCCCGCCTTGCAGTCGATAAGCGCGACCAAGGTTATCCCCGCCTGCAGATAAAGGTAGGTGGCAGGCCAATCGAGGAAGATATCGCGGCCGTTCAAAAGGTGTGGGAAGCAGTAGGCAGTTCGCGTATCAAGCTCGCCGTAGATGCCAATCGCGGCCTGAATACACGCGACGCCTTAAGACTTTGCCGCGAATGCGCAAACATCCCTTTCATCCTTGAGCAACCTTGTAACACCGTCGAGGACTTCCAGAAAATTCGTTCGCAGATTAGCCATGCGATGTACATGGACGAGAGCTGCACCAGCATCAATACTGCAATCACTGTGGCGGGAACCGGTCTAGTCGATGGTTTCGGAATGAAGGTCACGGCGCTGGGTGGCTTGCATCCGATGCGCGCGTTCCGTGACATCTGTGCAGCACGGAACTTACCCCATACCTGTGATGACGCATGGGGTGGAGATCTCATTGCGGCCGCCTGCACCCACATCGGCGCAACTGTCGCTCCTGAACTGCTGGAGGGTGTGTGGATAGCAGCCCCCATGATTGACGGTCACTACGACGAGAAAAATGGAATACGCGTGGAAGGTGGTCACATCAAACGCCCACAAGGAGTCGGCTTGGGCGTTGTGCCTGAAGAGAGCATATTTGGCGAACCGGTGGCGTCCTTCTAAATCATCAGCCTGGCGACGCTTCACGGCACGTCCAGGCGTTTGGTGTGCCTAGCCAAGGCGTCAATTGAATTGATCGGCGCTACGCAATCATATTGATGTTGAGTCGTCCTTGGCCAGGCTATACGAGCTAGAACTTCAAGCACCCAACCAAGACCTTGAGTTGCCGGAAGATCTCAGTCAGACGCCCCGAACCGAGCTGCGCCGAGTGCGCAAATTTCTCGACCCGCTATGGATCTGCGTGATGTGCCGGCTGATCTCTTCGGCCATAGGACGCTGTTTTTCTGTCGCCGTGGCGATCTGGGTTTTCTAATCACGATTCGAGTCTACCGCCTCACCATCGGCGGTATCTGGGCGTGATACCTGGAATCAAGGCCGGCGCGAAACACGCCGGCTTAGGCTGATTTAGCGTCTTAGTGAATACAGCCCCCCCAACACCACCAGCAGCGCCCCCACCATCAAGGTGGTCTCCAGCGCCTCGCCGAACCACACCACACCCAGCACCGACGCGAACACCAACAGGGAGTAATTGAATGGCTGCAGGGTTACCGCCGCCGTGTATTTTAGGGCTTGCAGCAACAGCAGCTGCGCCATTACGCCGGTCATTGATAACACCAGCATCAACACCAGCTCCAGCGGCGTAGGTGTCACCCATTGCGGCAGGCCGATCGCAGTCGAAGCGACCGCACCCCAAAAACCCATGTACAACATATTGGTGCCGAAGCTGTCGGCGCTACTGATCTTGCGCGTGAGTATGTTGAAGCAGGCGAACATCAGGGCTGCCACCAGGGGAATCAACGAGGCGGGGCTGAACACGCCCATGCCGGGTTTGAGAATGATTAGTGTGCCGACAAAACCAATCACCGCCGCCATGCACTTGCGCAGGCTGAGCTGCTCACGCAGCGCCAGGGCAGCCATGGCCATGGTCAGCAGAGGAAAGATGGCGTAGATCGCATGGGTTTCGGCCAACCCCAAATAGCGCAGCGCCATGCCGAACACGAAAATTTCGAACACCCCCAACAGCGAGCGAGCCATCTGCATCCAGGGATGGGCGGTTTTCCGAGCATTGGCCATCCCACCCTTCATCCTCACAAAACACACCGCGAACATGAGGAATACCCAATAGCGCACCATCACCAGTTGCGCCACCGGCAAGTCCTTGACCAAAATCTTGGTGATCCCGTCCTGGGCCGCGAAGATGAACATCGACAGCAGGCAAAGCATGATGCCGATACGCGTTCCCCTCGCCCGTCCTGCTTCGCTTGTTGACTCGACCACTGTGCTCATGATGGCAATCCCCGGCCGGAATCATTCACCCCACACCTCCTCGAACACCCGCACCCAGTTTGCCCCCATGATCTTGCGCACCACCCGCTCGGGATGACCGCGTCTGAGCAGGGTCTCGGTGAGGTTAGGAAACTCGCCGACGGTACGGATGCCCAGCGGATTGATGATCTTGCCAAAGCGTGTCAGACGCCGTGCGTAGCCCTTGTCGTGGGTCAGATACTCAAAGAAGTCCTGGCCATGCCCTTGAGTGAAATCAGTGCCAATACCAATGGCATCTTCACCGACGATGTTCATGATGTATTCGATGGCCTCAGCGAAATCATCAATGGTCGCGTCCACGCCCTTGGCCAAGAACGGGGTAAACATGGTCACGCCAACGAAGCCGCCGTGGTCGGCGATGAACTTCAATTCCGCGTCGGTCTTGTTGCGCGGATGCTCCTTGAGTCCCATGGGCAAGCAGTGCGAATAGGTCACCGGTTTGCTCGAAGCCAGGATGACCTCCTCACTGGTACGCGAACCGACGTGGGACAAATCGCACATGATGCCAACGCGGTTCATCTCAGCAACGATCTCCCGGCCGAAACCCGACAGCCCGCTATCACGCTCGTAGCTACCCGTCCCCACCAGATTCTGAGTGTTGTAGCACAACTGTACGATCCCCACGCCCAACTGCTTGAAGATCTCCACATAGGCGATCTGGTCCTCGAACGCGTGGGCGTTCTGAAAACCAAGAAGAATACCGGTCTTGCCGAGCTCCTTGGCCCTGCGTATATCCGCGGTGGTACGCACCTGCATCACCAGATCACTGTTCTCGCGGATCAGTTTCTGGCTGGCGGCGATGGCATCCATCGTCTTTTGGAAGCCTTCCCACACCGAAACCGTACAATTAGCGGTGGTCATGCCGCCTTTGCGCATGTCCTCAAACAGCTCACGGTTCCATTTGGCGATGACCAGACCATCGATCACGATACTGTCGTCATGTACTTCGCGCGCATTCATGCCGCGTCTCCCTTTTCAATAGTTGCGTGAGCCAGTCCGGCGCATCGTTGCTCAAGCATCAACCCGGATGGCGAGCACTTTTCAAACCAGGCGCCGGTTCCACACCTGGCCCATCGTGCAGAGAAATTCGCGAGGTCTCTGGCAAGCCCAGACCTCCCGCCAGTGCCAGCAAGGCGATCACCACCAGGTAGAAGGCTGGCGCCAGGCTGCTGCCAGTCTGGTTAATCAGCCATGTTGCAACCAGCGGCGCGGTACCGCCAAACAGCGTGTAGGCAATGTTGTAGGTGATCGCCGATGCGGTGTAACGGGTGCGGGTGGGGAAAACTTCGGAGAGCAGCGCGGCCGTAACCACGCCCGACAGCACAGCGCCCACCGCGAGCAACAAGACCCCAAATATCGCCGCTGGCACTTGACCGGCGCTAGCCAGCCAGTAGGCCGGAAAAACGGTCAGGATCACCCACGAACAAGTCGTGGCGACTGTCCTGCGCCGGCCGAATCGATCCGAGAAAGCCCCTGCCGCCGGGCAGACACCGGCCGCGAACAGCAACGCCACCGTCGAGACCATCAGTGACTGCCCACGGCTAAGATACCCAACCACCTGCAGGTAGGTGGCGAAGTACGTGGTGAACATATAGAAGGACAGTGCAGTCAACGAAATGAAGGCGCCAAGCCGCAGGATGGAGCCCCTCTGCTGCTGCAAAGTTTCGCGAAGCGGGGAATGGGCATGGGTTTTATATTCGGCCATGGAGTGCCGGAAAGCCGGGGTTTCCTCCATCTTCCAACGCAGGTAGAGGCCCACTAACCCGAGCGGTGCAGCCACCAGAAACGGCACCCGCCAGCCCCACGCGCCCATTGCTTCAGCCGACAGGCTGGCTTCCAGCAGGTAAGCCATGATTGCTGCACACGCGAAGGCCGAGAAAGTCGAGACGGGAATGAAACTGCCATACCAGGCACGCTTGTGATTCGGCGCATGTTCCATCAGATAGGCGCAGGCACCGGCATACTCGCCACCAGCGGAAAAACCTTGGACACAGCGGGTAAGCGTCAGCAGTACGGGCGCCATCAGCCCTATGCTCGCGTAGGTCGGCAGCAGACCGATCACCGTGGTGGCACCAGCCATCATCAGCACCGTGACCGACAATACGCGTTTGCGTCCCAAGCGATCACCGAGCGTGCCGAATACGATGCCACCCAGTGGCCGCAAGGCGAAGGCAACCGCGAAGATGGCGAAGGTTTGGAGCAAGGCGGCGCTGGGGTCAGCACTGGAAAAGAATTGTTTGGCGATGGTGGTGGCGAGAAATCCGTAAACCGCGAAATCGAACCACTCTACAAAGTTACCCACTGCGGCTGCCGCGATGACCTTACGCAGTGTGGCCGGTGAAACATGGCCTGTTTCGCTCATTGTGGTGCTCTCCTGGATTATTCTAATTAAATAAGATGGGCAGCCAATAATTCGGAACAAACTAGGTGCAGAATTCTTGTTGTGGTGGTACTTGTTGCGCTACTGCAGTCAGCCATTGTCGACCGGCAAGGCGAGCGCTTGTGGTGATAAACTTGGTGCCATCATATGCAGACTGCCCCCGGGGCGACCAGACTTCCTGATCACCTAGGTAATCGGCGTTATTGCATTCATCAATTTGCGAGAGAAGCTGTCGTTATGCGTGAAGAAGATTGTCTGAATCCCGAATATCTTCTTCATCATTTACCGGTCGCTGTGATCATTGCCCGCAATCGGGTGATCCTGAACTGCAATGCCTTGGCGCGGACAATGTTTCGCGCCAGTGATGTACAAATCATTGGGGCCTCGTTCGCGATGCTGTACCCCAAACAGAAAGACTTCGAAACCGCGGCGGAACATTTCGGCCCCCTGCTTTCGCGACATGCCGACTTTCATGATGACCGTTTAATGCGCCGTCTGGACGGCACGCATTTCTGGGTGACCGTTCGGGGTTACGGCTTCAACGAAAGTAATCCGTATGAACTGGCTGCTTGGGTATTCACTGAAGTGGATACCCGGAAACAAGAGGAACTGAAGGAGAAAGTGATCCTCACCTCTCGAGAACGCGAAGTGGCTGCGCTGCTGGTAGACGGACTGACCAGCAAGGAAGCTGCGAAAAGCCTGGGCATCAGTCCCAGAACCGTAGACATCCATCGCGGCAGCCTGCTTCGCAAATACGCGGTAAATTCCACACCGGATCTGATTCGACAGATCGTCAACTAGCCTGCGCCGGGTTGAGTACACCGGCCGGGAAAATCTCCGACGCCAGTTGTGCCAGACACAACGCGGTCAGCGAGTTTGTTCCGCTGGCTTGACCACGGTATTACCGGCGGGCAGGGCCGGGGCGATTTTCCAGGCAACCATCATCAGCGGGTAGTTCCACGGCGCGATGGAGGCGATCACGCACACCGGGGCGCGGCCCAGGGCACCCGCTGCTTCAGCAGAGTCCCCCCTCTCGCCAACGCAGGTGTCCGGGATATCCCTGGTCCGCAGTGATGCTCGACAAGTCTCTCGCACCGCGCCTGCGTTCGATGTTCGATGTTCGATGTTCGATGTTCGATGTTCGATGTTCGATGTTCAGCATGAAACAGAATCAGGCGCTGCCGGTGGAGCTGTGCTGTGACAACCTGTCGTTACTGCGCGACCTGACGTTGTGTAGCGACAACATCCTGTTCACCTGGAGCTCTTGGCTCGATCACGACGACCGCAATGGCGGCCTAGTAAACTTGGGCTCCCTGTTACATCCCGAACTTTCGCCATCGGATATGTGTATCGAGTGCGCCATCGTGCAACTGGCGGGACGTACCCTATCGCCACCCGCGCAGCGGCTAGTGGACCTGATCCTTGCACAGGCCTGACTCGCCGAAAAGACCTCACAACGTCGCTAGCCTGCCTTTCGTAACGCTGCGATATCTCGTTTAGGAGCAACTCCAAACAGTCGACTGTATTCGCGGCTGAACTGGGAGGGGCTTTCATATCCAACCTTGAAAGCCGCACTGGATACGTCCTGGTGTTCATTGAGCATCAATCGTCTTGCCTCATTCAGTCGAAGCCATTTTTGATACTGCAAGGGGCTCATTGCGGTGAGTTGGCGGAAGTGGTGGTGGAAGGTTGGCGTACTCATCTGGACACGGGCCGCTAGCTCATCGACTCGAAGCGCCGAGGTGTAATTCAACTTCAACCAATCGATGGCTTTCGCGATCCGATAACCTTGACCATCGACAGAAGTTATCTGTCGAAGCCGGCCCGCCTGATCACTTTTCAAGAGACGGTAGTGAATTTCACGCTGGATCAAGGGGGCGAGAACAGGAATAGCTTCCGGCTCATCGAGCAGCGCCAACAAGCGCTCGAACGGCGCCAGCATGGCTGCGGTCACTGAACCGATGCCTACCCCTTTCGCGGCCGAGCGTTCACGGGTGGGCGGCAGGTCACTCTGCGCTATCAGCTCTGCCAGCATGCGCAAATCGAGCTTGAACGTCAGGCCCAGGCACGGTTGCTCCGGGCTCGCCTCGAGCACCTCCGAGTTGGCCGGCAAATCCAGTGAGGTGACCAGAAAACGCGAGGTGTCATACGGATAACCCTCACCGCCTACCCACAGCTGTTTCTCGCCTTGGGCGACAAGAATGATGCTCGGTTCGACCATGCAAACAACAGGCGGCGACGGGTGTTCGCGCCTAAAGAAGCCGAGACCCGCAATCGAGGTTGCGTAGTCACCGGGTTTCAAGACCCGCGAGCCAATGACCTGGACGAGCGCCTCTTGGGGCGATGTGGGGGTTTCGTGTGGGGGCATCATGTTCGTCTCGTACCTCTTCGCTGAACTCTAACTCGCCCGCACGCAACCGTCCTGCAAAAGAACGCAGACTCATAGAATCAGGCAAGTAATCCAGCGCAATGCACTGTTTGCAGTCAGGGCAGAGCGGGAAAATGTTCATCCGACACACCATCGAGGACTCTCCCATGCTTGTACAAGCCTATGGTGCTCATGCGGGCGACAAACCCCTTGAGCCTTTGCAGATCAGTCGCCGTTCCCCCGCCACCCATGACGTTCAGATCGACATCGCCTTCTGCGGTATCTGCCATTCGGACTTGCATCAGGTGCGTGCCGAATGGGCAGGCACGCAGTTCCCCTGCGTACCGGGACACGAAATTGTCGGCCGCGTATCGGCGGTCGGCGCCCATGTAGCGGAATTCAAAGTCGGAGATCTGGTCGGTGTCGGTTGCATCGTCGACAGCTGTAAACACTGTGACGACTGTGAATCCGGCCTGGAAAACTACTGCGATGGCATGATCGGCACCTACAACTTTCCGACGCCAGAAGCGCCCGGCTGGACGCTGGGCGGCTACTCGCAAAACATTGTGGTGCATGAGCGTTATGTCCTGCGCATCAGTCACCCGGAGGAGCAATTGGCCGCCGTCGCGCCGCTGCTGTGCGCGGGCATCACCACGTATTCTCCGCTGCGTCACTGGAACGCCGGGCCGGGTAAGAAAATCGGTGTGGTCGGCATCGGTGGGCTGGGCCACATGGGCATCAAACTGGCCCATGCGATGGGCGCCCACGTTGTGGCGTTCACCACGTCCGAATCCAAGCGCGAAGCGGCGAAGGAGTTGGGCGCTGACGAAGTTGTGGTATCGCGCAACGCTGAGGAGATGGCCGCGCATACCAAGAGCTTCGACTTCATCCTCAACACCGTCGCAGCGCCCCACGATCTGGATGTTTTTCTGGTGTTGCTCAAGCGCGACGGTGCGCTGACGCTAGTCGGTGCGCCCGCCTCGCCGCATCCATCACCCAATGTGTTCAACATGATCATGAAGCGCCGAACGATTGCCGGCTCGATGATCGGCGGTATCCCCGAAACGCAGGAGATGCTGGATTTTTGTGCCCTACACGGCATCGTCGCCGACATCGAACTGGTACGCGCCGATCAGATCAACAACGCCTACGAACGGATGCTCAAGGGTGACGTGAAGTATCGCTTCGTGATCGACAACGCCACATTGGTTGGCTAGTCGAAAGACTCCAGCCGGTAACGACTCAACCGAAAGGATGATCCAGTGAAAGGTATTTTTCTCGCCCTCGGGCTACTTGTTACCTCTTTTTCTTCGATGGGAGCCGATATGTCAAACGGTGCAGACAACTTCTACAAAAGCGACAAAGTGACGGTGGAAAAGGTCACCTTCAAAAATCAATACGGAATGAAAGTCGCGGGCAACCTGTTCACGCCGACAGACCTCGATCCGAAAACGAAAAACGCAGCCATTGTCGTTGGACACCCCATGGGCGCCGTAAAGGAGCAGAGTGCAAACCTCTACGCCACCAAAATGGCTGAACAAGGATTTGTCATGTTGTCGCTGGACTTGTCCTTCTGGGGCGCCAGCGAAGGCACACCTCGCCAAGCAGTCTCGCCTGATATCTATGCCGAAGACTTTAGTGCCGCCGTGGACTTTCTCGGCACTCAACCCATTGTTGATCGCGAGCGTATTGGCGTCATTGGCATCTGTGGCAGTGGCAGCTTCGCCATCAGCGCGGCCAAGATTGATCCGCGCCTCAAGGCGATCGCCACCGTCAGCATGTACGACATGGGCGCAGCCAATCGTAATGGCCTCAAGCATGGCGTAACGGCGGAACAACGTCAGCAGATCATTCGCGAGGCGGCGCAGCAGCGTGATATAGAGTTTCAGGGTGGTCAAATCCGTTATACCGGCGGTACGCCGCTGAAGCTAACCGGTAACGCCGTGGGTGACGAGTTCTACGATTTCTACCGCACCACGCGTGGCGAGGTTACGCCTGCCGGCGCATCGGCGCAGACCACCACCATGCCGACGCTGACCAGCAACGTGAAGTTCATGAACTTCTACCCGTTTAACGACATCGATTCGATCTCCCCTCGTCCACTGCTGTTCATTGCTGGTGCCAAGGCACACTCGCTCGAGTTCAGTGAGGACGCCTACAAACGCGCTGCCGAGCCCAAAGAACTGCTGATTATTCCAGATGCCGGGCATGTGGATCTTTACGACCGGGTCAACCTCATTCCATTCGCTAAGTTGACCTCGTTCTTCAAAAGCAACCTGAAGTAGCCTGATCGGCGCCCTAGCCGGGCACCGGCTCTCTCTCTCGCGGCCTCGTTCACGGGGCCGCGACGCTTCGCGCATTACAGGATTCAATCAATGACCAACCACTCTCCCGTCTCCCGGAACGCTGAACAATCGTGGGGCGCCGTATTCGCCATGTCGCTTGCAGCCTTCGTGCTGGTGGCGTCGGAATTCATGCCCGTCAGCCTACTGACGCCGATTGCCGCCGATCTGCATATCACCGAGGGGCAAGCGGGCCAGGGCATTTCTGTCTCTGGGCTGTTTGCGCTGTTCGCCAGCCTCCTGATCGCTTCGGTGGCGGCGCGGGTCGACCGCAAACCTCTGCTGTTGTCACTGACTGTGCTGATGATCATTTCGGGAACAGTGGTCGCTTTCGCGCCGAATTACTGGGTATTCATGATCGGCCGCGCGTTGATCGGGGTAGCGATAGGCGGCTTCTGGTCGCTGTCGGCGGCAACCGCCATGCGTCTGGTGCCCGAAGACCAGATCACTCGCGCCATGGCAATCGTCAACGGCGGCAACGCTCTGGCAACAGTGATTGCAGCGCCGTTGGGCAGTTTCCTTGGCGCATTGATCGGCTGGCGCGGTGCATTCCTGTGCGTCATCCCGGTCGCGGTAATCGCCTCTGTCTGGCTTCTGTTTAGCCTTCCGGCGATGAAGTCGCAAAGTGGTTCGGGCACTGGGAATGTCTTCAAGTTGATGAAAAGCCCACCGGTCGCGTTAGGCATGGTGGCGGTCAGTGTCTTTTTCATGGGGCAGTTTATGCTGTTTACCTACCTGCGCCCGTTCCTTGAAACGGTCACGCACGTCAGTGTTTCCACGCTGTCGCTGATGTTGCTCGTCTTGGGTCTGGCTGGGCTCGCGGGAACCTTCCTGATTGAAGCCTTCTTGAAAAATGGCCTGCATCGCACCCTCATCGTCATTCCGATATTGATGGCGGTGATCGCACTGGCGCTCGTTTCATTCGGCAGTTCGGCGGCCACCACCACTGTCTTGTTGGGTCTCTGGGGACTGGTTGCAACGGCAGCTCCAGTGGGATGGTGGACATGGCTGGCAAGAACATTGCCAGAGGCTGCTGAAGCGGGAGGTGGCTTAATGGTGGCGATCATTCAACTGGCCATTGCCTCGGGTGCAACCGTTGGCGGGCTGGTGTTTGACTTGAGCGGCTATCGCGCAACCTTCGAGTTGAGCGCCGCATTGCTGGGCGTGGCGGCTGTGCTTGCCTTCCTGGCTGCACGCTCTGCCACGCGGGAGCCGGTTGCATCGGTGAACATCGCATAAAAAAACACAAGACACGCCAAGGCGTTTCTTGTGGTTCCGGTGGAGCAATCGTTCACAGGCTGGACGGTAAAATCAGCGTGCACTGTCGATGATTTGGCCGCCGTCCGGTGTCAGGCTGTATCCCGTCAGAAATTGCCCATCCTTGCTGGCGAGGAACAGCACCACTGGCGCAATGTCTTCCTCCGGCGATCCATAACGGCCAAGTACGTTAGTGGGTGCAGGCACATCGACCGCAGTTCCCCAAGTGTCAGCGGCCGGCATGACATTGTTGACAGTGATCTTGTCAGCGCCCCACTCCCTGGCCGCCGAGCGAGTCAAGGCACGTACCGCCTCCTTGGCCATGTTGTAAGGCGCGTAGCCCTGCATGCCGATGACACCGGCCAAGGAAGCGAAGTTGATCACCCTGCCCTCACCGCTGGCTTTGAGATGGGGATAGCACGCCTGCATCGTTCGCAGATAAGCAATCGGGCCCATTTCGAAATTACGCTGCAATTGCTCGGCGGATAGCTCGATCACCGATGAAAAAACCACAGAGGGATCGAAAGCGTTGTTCACCAGAATGTCGATCCGTCCAAAGGCAGCCATCACCTTGTCGACAGCAGCAGTAATTTGATCGGGATCCGCGATATCGCAAACGATTCCGAGCGCGACGCCGCCTGCGGACTGAATATCAGAAACGACCTGATCGACATTTTCAGCCGTACGCGAAACGACCGCGACTTTCGCGCCCTGCACCGCGAAAATCTTTGCGGTGGCTCGGCCAATGCCACGACCGGCGCCGGTGACAATGGCCACTTTTCCACTGAGTCGAGTCATAGCATTCCCCATTATCCAAGAGTCGTTTGGATGATCGCCGCCGGTGCGTAAGGCGACGGAAATTCGCGAACGGCGTTTTGTGTCATAAAGGAGGCGGTCAGGAGAATGAGCCCCACGGCTGCCGGGATAGCACCTTTGGGCTTGTGAACACCCAGGTGCGCTGAAGCTGAAAGCAGCAGGTGATAAAACATACCGGCATAAGCGAGTTCACTGAGCGCCACATTGTAGCGCCACAAAATCGCAGCAGGACCCAGTACCTTGACCACGATCATTAAAGGCACAAGGTGGGAGGCTGAATAGCCCAACTGCGCTTGTGCGTTTCGTACATAGTCTCCTTTGGTGATGTACATCGAGGCAGAGGCGAAATAGAGCAGCGAAAGCAGCGCCGTGCTAATCCAGTAAATATAATTTACGATCATGAGGTTTTCCTAAGCAGGTATTGTTACGTCGACTTAGGGCAAAGATGTCGCCTAACATGAAAACCCACAAGTAGGATGAAATACTGGTACTTAGTATGGAAAACCAGACTAATGATGTAGCTCAGATCAACATGCACGAGGAAATGCGCCGCGCATTTTCGCTGCTTTCAGGCAAGTGGAAGCTTGAAATCATGTGGCTGCTAAACCAGCGAATGTACCGCTTTGGGGAACTGCGCAAGGCGATTAGCGGCATCACGCAACACATGCTGACGGCGCAACTCCGAGAGCTTGAAAACGATGGCCTGATCTCGCGAACAGTCTTCGCGGAAGTACCTCCGCGCGTCGAATATGAGATGACAGCCAAGGCGAGTGCACTCGGGCCGACGATGGCGGCTCTCGCCACCTGGTGGAGCGAGTACGGGAAAAGCGTCCCCGTGAAACCAAATCCACGTGGCCGAAAAGCTAACAGCACCCGCAAAGGTGATGGTGCGGTTTAAACCTGAGCGATTCACTGCAGCCGAGGTGATGTGCGACGTGCTTCCTGCGCCTTGAAAGCCAGCTGATTCAGAACCTCCGACACTTACTCCAAGGTCAGTTAGCTATCTAGTCTATTTGCGTAATCGAATTCCAAGCAGCCTTCGCGAGAAAGTCCTGATACTGCTTCGGGGTTTTTTTTGACCCTCCCGGAAAGCCAAGCACGCGAATAGCTTTCTGTCGCTCCGATGATAAGTGACGGTAAGAGTTCTACAGGAAGATGACTGAACTGCTCCTTGCGGCCCTCGACACTCATCCAGTCCAACAACTGCCTGTTGCGTTGTTTATTGCGTTCAAGCAATTCACCGTTGAAAGGCCCATTTGAGACGGCGTAGCGACTTTGGAAAACAAAGCGAGCCCAATCCGGTTGCTCATCTACCCATTCAGCGTAGCTATAGATCAGAGCCGCTACACCCGCTTGAGCCGTCTGTGCTTTCTGCAAATAGCTATCTCGGAGCGCTGCCTGATCTTCTAGCGCAGCGAAAAAAAGAGCGGCCACCAGTCCCTCTTTACTCCCGAAGTGATGATAGATAGCGCCTACGCTCGTTTCGCATTGAGCCCGAATGGTTTCGATGTTTGTGGCTTCGATACCTACCTCGTTAAAGCAGGCAAGTGCTCGGCGCAGGATAGTGCGCTTGAGCTCGCTACGCCTTCCCGGATAGATACGCTCGATCAGATCAGTTGAATGCATGAGGGGAAACGCCAAATGAAGCGGAGTCTATAGGTTGAACGCACCGTAAAGAAAGCTTGGCTTGACAGCTTCCAGATATACAGAATATTGTTCCGTTACAGAATATTGTTCTGCATTCAACCAAGAGGGTATCTCATGAGTCAAGCTCTAAGCATGTTCAATAGCGTAGGCCCCGCCGCGTTCAGCAATATGGCCTGCCAAATGGCACCTTACTTCAGCACAATCGCCCCTGAGATTTCAGAGCTCAGCCCAGGCCATGCAGTCGTTAACGTGCCGTTTCGCAAGGAAATCACCAACCATCTGGCATCTGTGCACGCGATAGCCCTGTGCAACGCAGCCGAGCTCGCGGGCGGAATGATGACTGACGCTTCGATTCCTTCAGGCGCCAAATGGATTCCGAAAGGCATGACCGTTGAATATCTCGCGAAAGCAAAATCGAGCATTCGAGCTGTAGCTGATGGCAGCGGTATTGACTGGAAAACCGGCGGCGACAAGTTCGTTCCGGTTGATATCTTCGACGAGGGTGGCGTGAAAGTTTTCACTGCCAGAATCACGATGAATGTGAAAATCGCTTAGGCCTTTTCTATAGGCTCGGCGTTATGCCGAGCCAAATCGCTCCTGCTGCGAGCATGAAAAATGCGTCATAGTTTCAACAATTAACTGTCACCGGTAGAGTTTGAAAAGCGCCGCACAGCGAGCTTGGGGAGTGTCTAGAAAACCCGGAGCGATTCAGGGCGTTACACGCCCCCTAATAATGGGGATGAAGGCAGACTCTGGATCTGCATCACAGAGGCACCTCCCGCCTTCGTCAGAAAATGTCGGCGCGTCATGCACAGATTCGACAGGGCAAAGACTTTCACCAACTGCGCTGTTTTCTTGGGCAGCCATGGAAGCGCACCTTCACTTCATCCAACTCGCTATTGCGTCTGGCGCACCGTTGGCGGGCTAGTCTTCGACTCGAGCGGATATCAAGCGACCTTCGAATTGAGCGCCATGTCTTGCGGTTTCGGTGGGGATACCTTGGGAAATTGGACGTGACCGTCAGCGTGCGCGGTCATTACGGAGACAACGGAATCAAGGCGGATTTCACAGAGGGCATATGCATGCCCCTCCGTGCAGATACAAAACGTGCTTTGCTGAAACATCGGGAGCATGAGGGGGCAACCGATACACCTCAACTCCATCCACGATTCGATGTTCTACCTGGACGTTCCCCATCATTCGATGTGTAAGCCTGGCCGGGCCCATCTTGCGCACTTTTAAATACCTTCGAACAACGCTTCGAGAGAACCGCAAATTCGTTTTCGCCGGGTCATGCGTAGGAGCGCAACAATCACCCGAATTTGAAAGCCTGGCATTTAGGGATCACCTATGGCGCTCAGCGCCTCGCTCACTCTTGCACACTACAAAAGGAGGAGCCTGCAATGCGAGGTGCATTTCACTTCCTGGCTCGCATACCGAGCAACTGCAATGCCCTTATCAAGGTCTGCCGACTAAAACATAGTCGATGAATGCGCGAAGTTTGGGCAGCACATTTCGCCGACTGGGATAATAAAGCGCCAATCCGGGAAAGGTCACCGAGAAGCTTTCGAGTAAGACTTCAAGTGTTCCAGCGTGGATATTGCGCGCAACGAGAGATCGCGGAAGCATGAACAATCCGACCCCTCGCTCCGCGGCGTGAATACAAGCAGCCACATCATCCAGTATCAACGGACCACGAACGCGCACTACGTGCCTTTCGCCCGAGACGCTGAATGTCCAGCTGTCCAGCACAATACCCGCCTGCCGGTAGGTGATGCACGGCAGGCTTAAGATATCATCAGGCAGCAGAGGCCGCGCATAGCGCGCAATCAGGGACGGTGAGCCGACGACAATGGTGGGTTCCTCAGCGGTCAGAGGTACCGCAACCATATCAGCGTGTACATAAGAACGCGGTCGTACTCCGGCATCGCAACCTTCATCAATGATGTCCACCAGGTGATCATCACCGACAAATTCAAGCTGTATTCCCGGGTTCGCGCTAAGGAACCCAGGCACGAAGCGTTCTGTCAGCACAGGAACACTTGCCCTGGGAACGCTGATTCGAAGCAGCCCGGTTACAGACTCACCGAAGTTACGCGCGGACTCAATTCCCAGAAGCACCTGCTGAGCAGCAGGCCGCACTTGAAGCAGCAGTCTTTCTCCAGCCTCAGTCAGTCCGACGCTTCTGGTAGTTCGTGCCAGCAGTGGCACTCCCACTCGCTGCTCGAATGCGCGTATCGCCTGGCTAACAGCTGATGGGGTAATGCCAAGGCGGCGCGCAGCCGCCCGAAAGCCGCGCTCCTCGGCGACCGCCAAGAACACGAGAACCCCATCTAACTCACCGCGTCCGATTGTGTAGTTCATCTAAACAGTATGAGTAGGTGGAAGTGGATTATCAACCACGGCATTCAAGGGGAAAATAATGTATCAACCCCCTAGAAAGGATTGCTTCATGAATGCTGAAACCAAACAAAACCGCGCCTATCACCTCGAAAAATTTGGCGGGCTCGATGGCCTTGTCAACGGTGCCATAGCGACTCCGGCCCCGGCCTCAGGCGAAGTCGTCGTCCGCGTACGCGCCTCCTCGTTGAATTTCCGAGATATCCTCATTCTGCAAGGACACTACACAGCGCCCGTACCGTCGGGCACCATCCCTCTTTCCGACGGTGCAGGTGAGGTGGTCGCCGTTGGCGAGGGAGTGACTCGCTTCGTTACTGGAGATCGAGTCGTGAACTCATTCTTCCCTGAATGGATCGACGGGCCGTTCACCGGAAAATATTCCCAGTACTCATATGATGTCGACGGCTGGCTGGCAGATTACCGCGTCACGTCAGAAAACGCTCTGGCACACATTCCTGACAGTCTGAGCTTTGAAGAGGCCGCTACCCTACCTTGTGCTGCGGTCACTGCGTGGTCTGCGGTCAAAGGAGTAAGCGCAGGCGACACGGTACTGACACAGGGAACGGGAGGCGTCTCGTTGTTCGCCATCCAGTTTGCGAAAGCGTTGGGCGCGCGCGTCATTGCCACCACATCCAGCGATGAGAAGTCCGAACAGCTCAAGCTGTTGGGCGTAGACGAAATCATAAACTACAAAACCCATCCCGCATGGTCGCAACAGGTCCGGGTGCTTACCAACGGCAATGGCGTCAATCGCATCGTTGAGGTGGGTGGCCCGGGCACTTTCCAGGAATCGGTCAAGGCCATTGCGGTAGGTGGCCAAGTTTCGATGGTTGGGGTACTCGCGGGCTTGGAAGGCAGCGTCGACTTCATGTCCATGTTCATGAGCCAGGCGCGATACCAGCCTATCGCCCTGGGCAGTCGACAAGATCTGGAAGATTTGATCGCAGGCATCGCCGCGCATGGAATCAGCCCTGTAATCGACAGTCGTTTTGAGTTTGGGGACGCCAAGCGGGCGTACGAAAAACTCATGACACGCGACGTCTTCGGCAAGGTCGTTATCAGCCACTGATGTGATGACCACCCAGTCAACGATAACTTAGGGGCCGATCATGACTGCTTATGTAATCTTCATCCGAGAGAAAACGCTCGATCAGCATGAGCTTGATATCTATGCACAAAAAGCGCCCATTGCTCTTGCCGGCCTGCAGTCCACGGTGCTTTCAGCCTATCAACGGATTGAGGCGTTTGAAGGGGAATTACCAGAAGGCGTTGTACTTTTCTCCTTCCCGACATTCGACGAAGCCACGGCCTGGTATCACGGCGACGCGTATCAGTCCATCGTTGGACACAGGCTCAAGGGTGCAATCTATCGAGGGTTTGTCATAGACGGAGTAAGTTAAAACGCCTACCGAGGATATCCAGAACCCTGCTAGGGCACACCACCGTCGGTATGACAGAGCAGTACATTCGGATGCGCAAAGGCATGAAAGTCACGCCTACGAAATGACCAACGGTAACGAATTGCTGAGCAGAGATTGGTTTTTGCGGAGTAAAAAATTAAGGGCTTGCGTGAGGTATGTCACGCAAGCCCTTGATATTCATGGTGCCCGAAGCCGGAATCGAACCGGCACGCCCTTACGAGCGGGGGATTTTAAGTCCCATGCGTCTACCAGTTTCGCCATTCGGGCGGTAGCGCGGTCAGGCAGTCTGATGGCTGACAAATGATGATCTGTCAGTTCTGACGCCTGTGCAGCAGAGGACGAAATATATACATCCCGTCCCGGTGAAGCAAGTTTGCAAACGCCCATTTCAAGACTAAATCTTGCAGGACGACGCAAATAAAAAAGCTCCGTAAATCATCGATCTACGGAGCTTGTTTAAAGTGGAGGCCGAGGTCGGAATCGAACCGGCGTAGGTGGATTTGCAATCCACTGCATAACCATTTTGCTACTCGGCCTCAAACATCTGATGTCATGTAGCACAACACCAAACGCGTACAGTCTTGGAGAAGATCTAGATCTAACTCCTTGAAAACATTGAGCTTTTTCAGCGGTCAGTGCTTTCGATGGCGTGAATTATGTACTGATTTCCGAAGACTGGCAACCCCTTGATTTCAAAAAAAATTTGCCGGGTGCTTTGCATGTTGCGACGCAGGCTCAACGCTTCGCCCGCGCGCACCAATACGGCTTCAGCATGCCCCCGGCCCGCTTAGTGCCCGCGAATGTAGTACTCCAATTGCCGGATCAAATCGGCCTGCTCGACAATTGCCTCTTTGACCAGGTCGCCAATCGACAACAACCCGATCAGCTCGCCGCTATCCAACACCGGCAGATGCCGCAGGTGGCTGTCGGTCATGACTTCCATGCAGCGCTCGATGCTCTGCTGACTGTCGGCTGTCACCACCGGCGCGCTCATGATGTCGCGCACCGGCGTGCCGACCGAGGAGCGTCCCTGTAGAACGACTTTGCGCGCATAGTCGCGCTCGCTGATAACGCCGACCACCTGCCCTGCTTCGATGACCGGCAGCGCGCCTACATTCTTCTCGGCCATCATTTTCAGCGCTTCAAGCACCATCTGGTCTGGCGCGATGCTATGCACGTGCTGGTTTTGCACGACTTTCAGTTTCAGCAGCTGTGCGGCTGTTTTCATGGATGCCTCCGCTATCGTTGCTTATTGCCGATGCTTGACCTCAAGCCAGCCCGACTTCCACCACGCTGCCGTTAAGCCGCACCGGCCAGACCCGCAAACGTTGCTGCGGATACTCCAGGCAACTGCCGTCCTCGAGGCGAAAATGCTGTTTGTAGATCGGTGAAGCAACCACGAGATCACCCTTGATGCTGCCGACCAACCCGCGCCCGATGACGTTCGCCCCGGATTGCGGGTCATGGTTGTCGATGGCGTAGAGGCTTCGCCCCTCCGCGCCCGGCAGGTAGAACAGCGCCACTTGTGCGCCGTCGAGCCACACGACGACGCCGGAGTTAGAGACAAGGTCCTGCTGCTCGCACACGGTTTGCCAGACATCGCTGTCGGCCAGGGAATCGATGCGTTGGGTAGTGGACTGGCTCATCAGGCAATCTCCTCGGTGACAGGGATCAGGTTGAGTTCGGCGGCCATGATCGGGCGCCGTTGGCCGCGTTCCTGGACAAAATGGATGTCCGGGTCCGGGCGTTTGTCGTTGACGAAGGTCCGGAAGCGCTTGAGTTTTTCCGGGTCTTTGAGGACGTTGGCCCACTCGCATTCGTAGCGGTCGACCACCAGTTGCATCTGCGATTCGAGCTCGGCGCCGAGCCCGAGGCTGTCGTTGATGATCACCTCTTTGAGGAAGTCGAGGCCGCCCTCCAGGCTTTCGCGCCACACCGAGGTGCGTTGCAGTTTGTCGGCGGTGCGGATGTAGAACATCAGGAAACGGTCGATGTAGCGGATCAGCGTCGCATCGTCCAGGTCTGTGGCGAACAGCTCGGCGTGGCGTGGGCGCATGCCGCCGTTACCGGCGATGTAGAGGTTCCAGCCCTTCTCGGTGGCGATCACGCCGACGTCTTTGCTCTGGGCTTCGGCGCACTCACGGGTGCAACCGGACACTGCGAACTTGAGCTTGTGCGGCGAGCGCAATCCCTTGTAGCGGTCCTCGATGGTCAGGGCCATTTGCACGCTGTCCTGCACGCCATAACGGCACCAGGTGCTGCCGACGCAGGACTTCACCGTCCGGGTCGATTTGCCGTAGGCGTGCCCGGTTTCGAAACCGGCTTCGATCAGTTCGGCCCAGATGTCCGGCAGTTCATGCAGCTGCGCGCCGAACAGGTCGATCCGCTGACCGCCGGTGATTTTGGTGTAGAGGTCGTATTTTTTCGCCACGACACCGATCGCGATCAGTTTGTCGGCCGTGATCTCACCACCGGGAATACGCGGCACCACCGAATAGGTGCCGTTTTTCTGCATGTTGGCCATGAAGGTGTCGTTGGTGTCCTGCAACGGCACCAGCGATGCGTCCATGATCGGCTGGTTCCAGCACGACGCGAGAATCGAGCCCACGGCCGGCTTGCAGACGTCGCAACCGGTGTGGCCACGGCCGTGTTTGGCCAGCAGTTCTTCGAAGGTGATGACCCCTTCTACGCGGACCAGCGCATACAGTTCCTGACGGGTATAGGCAAAGTGTTCGCACAGGCTTTTGTCGACACTGACGCCCCGGGCGATCAACTCATGTTCGAACACTTGCTTGAGCAGGCCGGCGCAGCCACCGCAGCCGGTGCAAGCCTTGGTCTGAGACTTGAGCAGGCCCAGGTCGGTGCAGCCGCCATCGATGGCCGAGCAGATGGAACCCTTGGTGACGTTGTGGCACGAGCAGACCGTGGCCGATTCGGGCAACGCGCCCGGGCCCAGGGTCGGCGCGCCTTCGGATGACGGCAGAATCAGGCTGGCGGGTTCCGCCGGCAAGGCAATCGCGTTCTGCATGTATTGCAGCAGCGTGTCGTAGTAGCTGTTGTCGCCGACCAGCACCGCGCCGATGACATGCTTGCCCGAGGCATCCACCACCAGCCGTCGATAGCTGGCCGTGGTTTCGTCGATGAACTGATAACTGCGTGCGCCTGGCGTGTTGCCGTGGGCATCGCCGATGGAGCCGACGTCAACGCCCAACAGTTTGAGTTTGGTCGACATGTCGGCGCCCAGAAACGGCTCGGCCGTGTCGTTGCACAGACGTGCCGCCACACCGCGCGCCATCTGGTAGCCCGGCGCGACCAAGCCAAAAAGACTACCGTTCCAGGAGGCGCATTCGCCGATGGCGTAAATGTCCGGATCGCTGCTCAGGCATTCGTCATTGATCACTACGCCGCCGCGCGGGCCGATCTCCAGCGCGCATTGCCGGGCCAGCGCATCTTGTGCGCGGATGCCCGCCGAGAACACGATCAGGTCGGTTTCAAGAAACTCGTCATTGGCGAAGTTCATGCGGTAGCGATATTCCTCGCCCGCGCTGATCGATTGAGTAGAGCGCGACAGGTGCACACCGACACCGAGTCTTTCGATCTGCGACTTGAGCGCAAGCCCACCCATTGTGTCTAGCTGCACCGGCATCAGGCGCGGGGCGAATTCCACCACATGCGCTTCCAGGCCGAGGCTTTTCAGGGCATTGGCGGCTTCAAGGCCCAGCAGGCCACCGCCGACCACGACGCCGCGTCGGGCATTGGCTGCCGCAGCACGGATCGCATCGAGGTCTTCAAGGGTTCGATACACCAGGCGCGAATCGCCTTCGGCACCTTCGACTGGCGGCACAAACGGATAAGAACCGGTGGCCAACACCAACTTGTCGTAAGGGATGCTGCCTTGCGCGGTAATCACCTGGCGACGGGTGCGGTCGATTTCCAGCACCGGCACACCCAAATGCAGGGTGACGCCCGGCGTCTGGTAAAGCGACGCATCGGACAGCGCCAACGATTCGGCATCACGCCCCGAGAAGTACTCGGACAGATGCACGCGGTCGTAGGCACGCATCGGCTCCTCGCTGAAGACGTGCAGCCGATACTGGTCAAGCGCGCCCCGCTCAATCAACTGCTCGACGCAATGATGTCCGACCATGCCATTGCCGATCACGATCAGCGTTTGCACTTTGTTCAACGCGGCAACATTGGAATTCATAAGAAGCACCCGGCTAAAACGGTTCAAAAAGCAAAAAAAAACGCCTGAAACCTTGCGGTTCCAGGCGTCTTTGCCTGTTCTTTTGCGGTGTTAGCACCAGACGTCTATGCCTGATCCACCGATGTTGCCCATGATTCGATCGTCGTTGACCGAGGGGGCTGCCCACTCGACTGCGTTTATGGTGGGCCTGTCCGGTGTATTGCAGTGTTTGTGCCAGATCGCGAAAACGCTGATTGCCCGGCGTTTTTCAGGCACGAGCACCGAACAGGCTCCAGACTTTTGCCTTCGCATAGTGCAGACCGAGGCCTCACGGCTTTATAAAAGTGCATTCATGGGCATTACAGGTATTTGAGCCAGGCGATGTCGCGACGTCGGGCCTTCAGCCCCGAGAACCACCGGACCGGGCGATAAAGCGCAATGGCCAACAGGATTGCGGCGATCCATACCGCGCCTACCGAGTCGAAACCGAAGTACGCGCCCTGATTCAATCCGAACAGCGCTACAGCGATGAGATACAAAACCTTCAGTGCGTAGAGGTGCAACAGATAGAAGAACATCGGCGCTGATCCAAACACCGTCAAGGGACGCAACCATCGGCTCTTCTGCAGGTGCTCAAACCAGAGAAGCAGCAAGCATCCGAGGCTCAGGGTCAACGCAATAAACAGCAGCGACGGCGGGTATTTGGTGATGTTGAAAAAGCTCATCAGTGTTTGCACGGACGTATCGCCAACGCTCCACGGCTTCTCGCCATAGCCGTTGAGCAGCCGCAGTGCGACGAAACCGGCCAGCCCCAAAACGCCACACAGCAGCAATTTGCGTTGGCGCCCCTTGGCCTGCGCCGCTCGCCCGAACCACGGACCCATGGCGTAACCCAAACCAATGACTCCTATCCACGGCAGCACCGGATAGGACGTGCGCAGCCGAAACCCTTCGGACAGTTCGATCCAGCCGCGATCATGGAGAATCGCCCATGGCACGTGCATCGCCGACTCGATCGGAAAATGCAGACCGTCCAACAAGTTGTGACCGGCGATGATCGCCAGGCTCAAGAGCAACAACACCGGACGCGGCAACCAGACCATCACCGACAGGGCCAGCATGCTCAAGCCGATGGCCCAAATCACCTGCATGTAAATGACGGTCGGCGGAAACTGGAACGTCCAGGCGAAGTTCACGAGGGTGAACTCAAGCACCACCAGAAACAGCCCTCGCTTGAACAAGAAGCTGCAAACGTCGGCCTTGCCGGCGTACTTCTCACCGTACAGCCAGGCCGACAGACCGGTGAGCAGCACGAAGACCGGCGCGCACAAATGCGCCAGTGTCCGGCTGAAAAACAGCGCCGGCTCGGTCGTGGTGATGTCCATGGGATCGGACACTTGCCGATGCAGGAAAAAGGTTTCGCGGACGTGGTCGAGCAGCATGAACAGAATCACCATGCCCCTCAATGCATCGATGGAAAGAAGCCGGCCAACTGCCGTGCCGGTGGAGCGAGAAGGTGCAAGGGTCATGGATGTTTCGCAACGCAAGGGGTGAATAAACGTGTCCCGCAGGACAGCCTGCCGGGCACCTTATATTGTTACCCTATAACATCTCAAAGCATTTTTTTAGTTTGTGCACATTTAGAAAGAAACCATGTAGGAGCGAGCCTGCTCGCGATGGTCGTAAACGCAAACGCGTGTTGCCTGGGTAAACGCAGCGTCCTTTAAACCATCGCGAGCAGGCTCGCTCCTACAATGTTAATGTTGAAATGTTTTGTTTCATTAATCAGACACCTGCAAAGGAATGCCTTCAACAATGGACTTCTCACTCAAGCACCTGGCCGCGACAACGTTGATGCTGGCCAGTCTTTCGTCGTTCACCACAGCAGCGCACGCCAACATTACCCCGCAGCAAGGCGCGGCCATCCTCAAGACGTTCAGTGACGCATCGATCACGGATTTCAGGCAGTTCCTGACAAGCGTGGCCAAGAGCGACCTGGCCAAAACCGACGACCTCGGCACGGCAATCTCAGCCTTCCTCGACAACAAGAGCCTTTCCGCCGATCAGCAGAACGAAATCCATCGCCTGCTCGGCCTCTATGCGCGGGTGAAATACGGCAGCGCCGCCACCGAGACGCTGCGCGAACTGGTGGCCATCCCGACCTTCCGCGTGGACGGCATTGCCCAGCACGACAACCCTGAATTCATCAAGATCGCCGACAAGATCAAGAGCCTGGCCCAGGCCTTCAACCTGACCTTTCGCAACGTCGACAACCGCGTCTATGAAATCTCCCTCGAAGGGAGCGGCGATGAAGTGGTGGGCATTCACGCCCACGCCGACGTGGTGCCCGTGACACCGGAAAACTGGGTCCTGAAAGACGGCACCCGCCTCGATCCATTCAAGGTCACCCTAATTGGCGATCGCATGTATGGCCGTGGCACCGAAGATGACAAAAACGGCATCGTGGTGGCGCTCTACGCCATGAAAGTCATCAAGGAAGAAAAGCTGCCGCTGGCGAGGAATTTCAAGTTGCTGGTGGACACCACCGAGGAAACCAGCGGCGACGCCATCCCTTATTACTTCGAACACAACCCCACACCGAACTACAACCTGGCGCTGGATGGCGGCTACCCGGTGGTGATCGCCGAGAAAGGCTACGGCACCGTCATGGCCAACTTCCCCAAGCGCAAGGCTGACGGCAAGGGTGCTGAAATCGTCTCGATGACTGGCGGCCTGGCCACCAACCAGATTCCGTCGGCGTCGGTCGCCACCCTGCTGAGTGACAAACCCGCCGAACTGGCCGCCAGCCTGCAAAAGGCCGGCACCGAGTACGCCAAACGCAATGGCGGCGATTTCGAGGTGACGGCCAAGGTCGTCGGCAAAGACGTCACGCTGACAGTCACCGGTGTTTCCGCCCACTCCTCCGAGCCCGAGTCCGGAATCAACCCGGTGGCGAGAATGCTGGTGTTCATCAACAGCCTCGACGGCAAGGTCGCCCTCAAGCACAACCACATCACCGACGCGGCCCGCTACGCTGCCGACAACTGGGGGCTCGATTATCTGGGTGGCAAATTGGCGGTCGGTTTTTCCGATGCGTTCATGGGGCCGTTGACCACCTCCCTGACCTTTGTCGGGATGGATGAAAACACCTTCAAACTCGCGGTCAACCTGCGCGTACCGAAGGGCAAGTCCCCGGAAGTGCTCAAGCGCGAAATCGCCGACAAGCTGGACGCCTGGAGCAAGAAATCCCAGGTTGCGGTGGCCTTCGATTACTCGATCGCCGAACCGATGTACCGCAATCCCGAGGGTGAATGGGTCAAGGCGCTTCTCGCCGTGGCCAGCGAAAACCTGGGCATGGAACACAAATTCGGCACCTCGGCCGGCGCCACCTCGGTCCATGAACTGCCCAACGGCGTGCAGTTCGGCCTGGCCCGGCCCGAAGTCAAATACACCGGCCACACCGACAACGAGTTCAAGACCGTCGACCAGTTCCTGCTGGACCTTCAAATCGTGACCGAGATGTTCGGGCGCATCGGCCAGTTGCCAAAACTCTAAGCCCTCCCCTTCGGACCCGCTGCTCTGGCGGGTCCGACGCTTACAACGTCCTGATCCACTTTCCTGTAGCAGTCTTTTCACGCCTTGCCATCAGCGTTGCCTCCAGAGCAACGATCTCTGAATTAAGTTGCTCTTGCTGCCATTGATCAATGGAGCGAGCATCGCTCTCGACACCGGAGCGGCTGCGAGCGCCACATCCTGCCGGCTGTCTTACCTCCCCCGCACGCGCACAAGCCCCGACAGAGGGCCTACGGGAGAGTCATGTCTAATAAAAACAAGAGTTAAATTATGACCAGAGACAAAGGCAAACTGTGTGTACTGCTGTTTACCGGGGCTGGCGCCAACCTTGCCCAGGCCGCCGACAGCGGATTCGTCGAACAGTCCACCGCTACCCTGCAAACCCGAAACTATTTTTTCAGCAGAGACTTCTCCGATATCCGAGGCTCGGAAAAATCGATGGCTCAGGAATGGGCCCAAGGGTTCATCCTCAACTTCAAATCCGGCTACACACCCGGGCCGGTAGGATTCGGCCTGGATGCCATCGGCAAATTCGGCATCAAGCTCGACAGCAGCCCGGACCGGGTCAACTCGGGGTTATTACCGGTCAAGGACGATGGCCATGCCGCGGACAATTATGGTCGCCTCGGGTTGGCGGCGAAGATGCGCGTTTCCAAAACCGAGCTGAAGGTCGGTGAACTGCAACCCAACCTGCCGACACTGGTCTTCAGCGACATCCGCTTGCTGCCCCCGGCCTATCAGGGCGCAAGCATTACCAGCAGCGAAATCCCCGGCCTGACGCTGCAAGCCGGGCATTTGACCTCCACGACCCTGCGCAATGAAGCCGGCGAGAGCAAACTCCAGGCGTTGCTGGGCAACAAGCCGCAACGCCAAGTGTCGAGCGATGCCTTCAACTACGTGGGCGGCGATTACGCGTTCAACAGTAACCGCACCACCGTGAGTGCCTGGCATTCCCGACTGGAAGATATCTACGAGCAAAACTTCTTCGGTTTGAAACACAGTGTGCCGGTGGGCAGTTGGGTGCTGGGCGCCAATCTTGGTTACTACGACGCTCAGGAAGAAGGTCGCAAACTGGTGGGCAAGGTCGACAACCAGTCCTTCTTCTCGTTGCTATCGGCCAAGCTCGGTGGCCATACGTTCTATGCCGGTTACCAGGGCATGTACGGCGACAGCCCCTTTCCTCGCGTGTTTCTCAATGTCAGCGCCCTTGGCAACGAACTGCCGACCTACGAGTTCGTCTCCACCCATGAGCGCTCCTTTCAACTGCGCTATGACTATGACTTCGCGGCCCTCGGTGTGCCTGGCCTGCTAGCCAGCACACGTTATGTCACCGGCGACAATGTGAAGACGGGGATGGGCTATGAAGGCAAAGATCGGGAGCGTGACCTCGACCTCAGTTACACCTTCCAGGCAGCCCCATTGAAAGGCCTCGGCGTGCGAGTGCGCAATGCGGTGGCACGCTCCAACTACCGCACGGATATCAACGAGAACCGACTGATCATCAGTTACACGTGGACGCTGTTCTGATTTCTAAAAACAAGTGTGGGGGCGAATCACTTCGCCCCCACAGGTTTTACTGTTACCCGGCCTTCAACTGACTTCCACGGTCATCTTGATTTCGACACAGGCGCCCAACGGAATCTGTGCCACGCCGAATGCCGAACGCGCGTGTTTTCCCTTATCCCCAAACACCTCGGCGAGCAGCTCCGAGGCGCCGTTCGTGACCAGATGCTGCTCGGTGAAACCGGACGTTGAATTCACCAGGCTCAGCACTTTGACAATCCGCGTGACCCGATTCAGATCACCAAGATGTGCCTGCAGCGTCGCCAACAAATCGATGGCGGTCGAACGCGCGGCCACATAGCCCTCCTCTGTCGTCAGCGTTTCGCCCAGTTTTCCTGCCCAGACTTCGCCGTCTTGCTTCGCGATATGGCCGGACAGGTAAACGACATTGCCACTCTGCGCACTCATTACATAGGCTGCGGCGGGAGCACCGGTGGTGGGCAATTCGATACCGAGGTCTTTCAGGCGGGTATAAACATCATGTTCAATCATGGGCTTTCCTCGAATAGAACGTGCCAACGCCCGGAACTTCCGGGCGCTGGGCTAGTTGAAAAACGTTTGATCCGGTTGTTTAGCCGGGTATCGATTCGCGGCTGAAGGCGTCGACTTCCTGCACCAGGCTCTGCGCTGCCATCATCACCAGAGCACGGCCTTTGTCCGGGTTGGCCAGGGACGGATCCGAACCCATGCGGCCATCCGGATGGCGTGCGCGGAAATCCAGTGCTTCGCGAATCGGCCCCCACGGCGCGATCTGCGGCGAGTACCCGGCGGTTTTGATGGAATCCGGGTAGGCCCATTGGGTCACGGCAATCTCGGACGGCGTGGCATGAATGCCGTGCCCCTCAGGAAACTGCGCCCGCGCCAACTCACCGATTCCCTCCAGATCCCACCAATTACACAACTTCAGCGCGAACCCCGCAGGGCGTCGAGCGAAGCTTGCTTCGGCGTAGAGCTCCGAGAACGCCGCTTCAATCGATGCGACGTTGCCCCCGTGGCCATTGAGGAAGAGGATTTTTTCAAACCCGTGAGCGGCCAACGAACGCACCCAGTCGCCAATGGCCGCAATGAACGTCGAAGGACGAAGTGAAATGGTCCCGGGGAATCCAAGATGGTGTTGGGCCATGCCGATGTTGAAAGTCGGCGCAATCAGGATGTCTGCCGACTTCTGCGCTTCGCACGCAATGATTTCGGGGCACATCCAGTCGGTCCCCAAAAGGCCGGTCGGACCGTGTTGTTCATTGGAGCCGATCGGGATCACGATGGTGCGGCTGCGCTCAAGGAATTTCCCGATCTCGGCCCAGGTCGATAGGTGTAAAAGCATGTGGGTTCTCTCTTTAAAAGGGTTCCTTTCGGAACACGACTGATCAAGTGGGAGGCGGTTGATCAACCCGCGCTGAATTCAGAAACCGGGCGCTCACGGGGTTGCCGTTTGGTGGCAAGGATCACGAACGCTGCACACAGGAAGACGCAGCCCACAACGACGATGCCGAGATTGGCGCTGCCGGTTGCCGTTTTTGCCCAGCCAATCACCGCAGGCCCCCAGAAGCCGCCGGAAAGACCGATGGTGTTGATCAAGGCGATGCCTCCCGCCGCCGCATCACCCTTGATGTGCTCGGAGGGCATCGCCCATAACACGGTGTAGGCCATGAACATCATGGCGGTCGCCACGGTCAGCAGAACCAGCGACGCCATCAGGTTGCCGTCGGCAAAGGGATACATGAGCAACAGGATGGCGCCAATGCCCGCAGGGACTGCGCAGTGGTAGCGTCGTTCGCCGACCCGGTCGGACCGACGCCCTATCCAGTACATGCCGCATGCCGCCGCGACATAGGGAATCGCGGCATACCAACCCAGCTGCATGGTGTCGTTGACGCCCTGGGCCTTGAGGATTGCCGGCAGCCAGAAACTCATGGCGTAGATCGAGAAGATGATGCAGAAATAGGCTGACGCGAGGATGTAGATTTTCGGGTCGCGCAACACCGCCCGGAACGAATGGGCACGCCCCGACGATGTACCGAGTTCACTCTCCAGCAGTGTCCTTTCTTCAACACTCAGCCATCGGGCCTCCGAGGGCCGGTTGGAGAGTACGAAATAGGTCAGGATGCCGAGGAACACGCAAGGCAGACCTTCAATCAAAAACATCCATTGCCAGCCGGCCAGGCCCCCAACGCCTTCGAACGTGGTGATCAGCCAGGCAGACAGCGGACCGCCGATAATGCCGCCGATGGGACCGGCAATAAACACGATCGCAATGGCCCTCGCCATGCGCTTGGGGCCGTACCAGCAAGACAGGTAATAAATCATGCCGGGGGCAAAACCGGCTTCGAATACGCCCAGTAGAAAACGCATCGCATAAAACATTGGCACGTTGCGCACAAAGAGCATGCAGGCCGATGTGATGCCCCAACACACCAGAATGCGGCTGAAGGTTTTTCGCGCCCCCACCTTCGGCAACATCAGGTTGCTCGGCAACTCAAACAGCACGTACCCCAGAAAGAAAATACCGGCGCCCGCTCCGTAGGCCGCATCGGACAGTCCGAGATCATTTTGCATCTGCAGCTTGGCGAAGCCGACGTTGATCCGGTCCAGATACGCAAAGACGTAGCAAATGAACAGGAGTGGCAACAGCCGCCAATTGAGCTTGCGGTAAAGGGCAGAAACGGCATCACTGCTTGCCGGTGTCAGTAAGGTTGACATGCGAGTCTCCAATTATTCTTGTTGGTCTGCGTTCGTGCCAAAGAATGTTGCACCGGCACCGCAGGCCCAGCAAGAGCAACTAAGTTCGTGTATCGTTGCCCTACAGGCAACACAAACTTTCTGGCGAGAGGGCTCGGGATGCGCGAGATCAACCAACAACGGCTGCGGTATTTTCATGAAGTGCTGGTCCACGGCTCGATTCGTGGCGCGGCGGACAGCATCAATACGTCGCCCTCCGTTATCACGCGCCAGATCAAGCTGCTGGAAGAGGAACTGGGCGCAAAACTGTTCGAGCGCCAGGCTCGCGGCGTGCAACCCACCGAGGCAGCGGCGCACTTGCTGGAGTTCTGGCGCGGTTATCGATCACACCAGGAGAAACTCGAAGACCAGCTTCAAGCGATCAAGGGCCTGCAACAGGGTCAGGTGCGAGTCGTCATCAGTGAGGGCTATGTCGATGCCTTGGTCGACAACGTGCTCGCCCCCTTCTGCAAACAGTACCCCAAGCTCGATGTCCGGCTGGACATTCTTCCCGTCGACGACGTACTGAACGAAGTCGCCGAAAACCGTGCGCACATCGGCCTTGCCTACAATCCTCCGCCGCATTCGCAAATCGATTACCGCGCGACGTCATCGCAGCCAGTGATGCTGCTGGTTCGCCCCGATCATCCATTGGCAGTGCGAGGGGGAACGGCAACCGTCGAGGACATACTCACCTGCCGACTGGTGCTGACGCCCCCCACCTTCGGTATCGGGCATGCGATCAAGATGCTTGAGTACGCCGAGAAAATCGAAATCCGCCCGGCACTGGTCAGCAACTCCCTCGCCGCACTCAAGCGCCTGGTGGCCTCCGGAGATTTCACCTCGTTGCTCGGCGAATTCGCTGCCTATCGGGAAATCGAACAAGGCAGCCTCGCGGCGGTACTGATCGACCATCCACTGTTTCTGGGTGTGGAGGCGAAACTGCTGGTGAAGTCCGGCCGACCGCTGGCCGCGCCGGCTCAGGAGCTGCTGAACTGGATGTTGCAGCGCTTGCCGATGTTTGGGGCGGGTGACGGAATCAGATTGGCTTCTCGGTGATCTCAGCGCTGTTTGCTGATAGGCGCAATGAAATCGCTGGAATGAAAAAAGAGGCTGATGCCTCTTTTTCTAATGCCAACCAAAAAAAACGCACAAAAAAAAGCGCCACTCATTGAGTGGCGCTTTTTCTGTATTTGGAGCGGGAAACGAGACTCGAACTCGCGACCCCGACCTTGGCAAGGTCGTGCTCTACCAACTGAGCTATTCCCGCGTCTTGGTGGTGCGCATTCTATAGAATCCAGAAGCTCCGTCAACCCCTTGATTCAAAAAAGTTTTATTTATTTTTCCACATCGGTCTTCAGATGCGGCCAGGCAGCCCGCAGGTATTGAACCATGGACCACAATGTCAGGCCCGCAGAGATCATCAGCAAGGCGTAACCCACCAGGACCCAGAACGTGAAGTCCGACGGATTGGCCAGCAGGATCACCAGCGCCAACATCTGCGCGGCGGTTTTCCATTTGCCCAGGTTCGACACGGCGACGTGAGCACGAGCGCCGAGCTCGGCCATCCACTCGCGCAGTGCCGATACCACGATCTCGCGACCGATGATCACGGCAGCCGGCAGCGTGAGCCACAAATTACCGTGTTCCTGCACCAGCAGCACCAACGCCACGGCGACCATCAGCTTGTCGGCCACCGGATCGAGGAACGCCCCGAACGGCGTACTTTGCTCCAGACGACGAGCCAGGTATCCGTCCAGCCAGTCTGTGGCAGCGGCAAACGCGAAGACCGAAGCGGACGCCAGGTAGCTCCATTGGTAAGGCAGGTAGAACAGTAAAATGAAGATCGGGATAAGCAGGACGCGTAGAACGGTAATCAGATTAGGGATATTCATCGGCACAACTGGCTACGAGGTGAGGGGGCATTCTACTCGCTGTGCAGATTTGCATAAATCAACTCTGCGAGCTTTTTACTGATCCCGGGTGCTTTGGCGATCTCTTCGATGCTGGCACGAGACAGCTCCTGCAATCCACCAAAATGTTTCAACAAATCGCGCCGACGGGTCGGACCCACCCCGGCTACACCCTCAAGCGTAGACGTACGGCGCGTTTTGCCACGACGGGCACGGTGTCCGGTAATTGCAAATCGGTGGGCTTCATCGCGGATCTGCTGGATCAAATGCAGTGCCGGAGAATCGCCACGCAAGGTAAATTCGTGGGCGGCGTCATTGAGGTACAAGGTTTCGAAGCCGGCCTTGCGCGTCGCACCCTTGGCCACGCCCAGCAGAATCAGGTCGGGCACCGCCAGTTCATTGAGCACATCGCGCGCCATGGACAACTGCCCCTTGCCGCCGTCCACCAGCAGAATGTCCGGCAACTTGCCCTCCCCGTCCTTCAGTTTGCTGAAGCGCCGGGTCAGGGCCTGGTGCATCGCGGCGTAGTCATCGCCGGGCGTGACGCCTTCAATGTTGTAGCGCCGGTAATCGGACTTGATCGGCCCTTCGGGGCCGAACACCACGCATGACGCCACGGTCGCTTCGCCGCTGGAGTGACTGATGTCGTAGCACTCGAGGCGCTGCGGTGGCTCATCCAGTTTCAGCACGTCGGCCAGGGCATCGAAACGTGCCGCAACGTGTTGGCGGTTGGCCAGGCGCGCGCCCAGAGCCTGCTCGGCATTGGTCACGGCCAATTGCTGCCAGCGTGCCCGCGTGCCACGAACCCTGTGACTGATGCTCAGCTCACGACCGCGCAGCTCTTCGATGGCCGCGATCAGGGTCGGGAAGTCTTCGTGAACCACGTTGACGATCAGCTCGCTCGGCAAGTCGCGCTCGGGGCTGCTGACGAAGTACTGACCGAGAAACGCGGCCATGACTTCGGAAACGTCTTCCTCAATGCCCACCTGCGGAAAGAAATTCTTGCTACCCAACACCCGACCACCGCGCACGCTGATCAAATGGACACAGGCACCGCCCGGATTGACGAACGCTGCGATGACGTCGACGTCACCGGTCCCGCCTTCCATGCTCTGTTGATCCTGGACCCGGCGCAGCAACGAGATCTGGTCGCGGAATTCGGCGGCACGCTCGAATTCGAGGTTGATCGCCGCCTCTTCCATGCCGGCGGACAATTCATCGGTCAGCGCATTGCTGCGCCCTTCGAGGAACATCACCGAGTGACGAACGTCCTCGGCATAAACTTCGGGCTCCACCAGCCCCACACACGGAGCCTTGCAGCGTTTGATCTGGTATTGCAGGCATGGGCGTGTGCGGTTCTTGTAGTAGCTGTCTTCGCACTGGCGAACGAAAAAGGTTTTTTGCAGCAGGCTCAGGCTTTCGCGAATCGCCCCGGCACTGGGATAAGGGCCGAAATATTTGCCCTTGGCCTTTTTCGCCCCACGATGAATGCTCAGGCGCGGGAACTGACCGTCGGAAAGAAACACGTACGGGTAGGATTTGTCGTCGCGCAGCAGAATGTTGTAGGGCGGGCGCCATTCCTTGATCAGCGTCTGCTCAAGCAGCAAGGCTTCGGTTTCGTTGGCCGTGATCGTCGTTTCGACCTGGGCGATACGCGCCACCAGCGCAGCGGTCTTGGGCGCGAGGCCGGACTTGCGGAAGTAACTTGACAGACGATTCTTGAGATTCTTGGCCTTGCCGACGTAAAGCAGGCGCGCCTCGCTGTCGAACATGCGATAGACGCCGGGGCGTCCGCTGACCGTCGACAGGAAAGCACTCGGATCGAAGGTGTCAGTCATTTTCAGAGGCTGGCATCAACCATGCCGTGACGAACTGCCAACAGCGTCAATTCGACATCGCTGCTGATCGAAAGCTTTTCGAAAATTCGGTAACGGTAGGTGTTCACGGTTTTGGGCGACAGGCACAGTTTGTCGGAAATGATCTGGACCTTCTGGCAGCCGACAATCATCAGCGCGATCTGGATTTCCCGCTCCGACAGTGCGTCGAAGGGCGAATCATTGGTCGGCTGAAAGGATTTGATCGCCAGTTGCTGGGCAATCTGCGGGCTGATGTAGCGTTGCCCGGCAAACACCAGGCGGATGGCCTGGACCATTTCCGGCAACCCGGCGCCTTTGGTCAGGTAGCCCGCGGCCCCGGCCTGCAACAAACGTGTAGGAAACGGATCTTCCTCGCACACGGTGACCGCGACGACCTTGATATCCGGATGACTGCGCAACAGTTTGCGCGTGGCTTCAAGACCGCCGATACCCGGCATCTTGACGTCCATCAGCACCACATCGGGTTTCAACTCACGCGCCTTGAGCAGGGATTCTTCCCCGGACTCAGCCTGGCCGACTACTTGCAGGCCATCGATGTCAGCCAGCATTCGTGTAATGCCTGTACGAACGAGATCATGGTCATCGACTACTAGCACCCTAATCAAGCAGACACCTCGCGATATGGTCTTATTGAGTTGCCGACACCTTAGCAAAAAGCAACTGGCAGACCTAGCGGCAAGCGTCATATAAAAAGTTTCAATACATCTTGAAAGGCTTGTCTCATGCGTGTTTCAGCGATGCGAGGCATCGATATCGCGCTGCATTCTCAGGAAACACTCGTCTTTGCCGACCACTGCCAGGCCCTTTCGCTCGTATAACGCTTTCGCCGGATTATTTTCAAAAACCGTCAGGCGCAATGCCGGGCGTCGCTCCTTGCTCGCCATTGCCAATACCTGATCGATCGCCCAGGAACCGGCGCCCTGCCCCCGGAACGCTTCGAGCACGTGTAACTCACGGATGTACAAGGCCCTTGCATCCCGACTCAGGCTTACATAACCCAGCCGTACATCATCACGGACGATCACCCAGTTTTCCCGCCCCGCCCAGGCCACATCGAAAGCCTCGTCCTGCCACAGCAGATCGTGCTGAATGTAATAGCGGAGCATGGTTTTACAGGTCAGTTCACGAGCAAAGTCGAGGTCTTGCGATGTCGCAGGACGTAATTCGAATCCCATCAGGCCTCCGCGACGGCGACGACGCGCCCCGTCCAGCTGTCAGCATTGCGGCGAGCAACGACCAGCAGATTGCCCGTGCCAGGTGCGGCAGCGATCAGCGAACCGTCCGACGCCCAGATGGCACTGCGTCCTGCCGACTCCCAGCCCCCCGTCGCACCGCCATGGTTGGCCATCAGCACCGCCATCGAATGTCTGACGGCATAGCCTTGCAACAACGCAGTATCGGGGGCGTAACCATTTTCGGTGATCAGCACGCCTGCGGCATACAGGTCGGCGCCCTGTTGCGCCGCTGCGGCCGCATGACTGGCGTGGGAAAAATCGGCGCACACCGCCAAGGCTATCGTGTCGCCGCCGATGGTCAGGGGCGAGCCGCCAGTGCCCGGCGCAAACGCTACTTCCTCGCCGGGATGCAGATGCTGCTTGCTGTAGACCCCGAGTGAACCATCGGCGCCCAGTACCAGCGCCCCAATCAACACCGGCGAATGCTCCGACAGACGAACAGGCATCCCGACTACGGTCGTTACGCCGACTTCCTGCGCAAAATCGCGCAACGGTTGCAGCACCGCATCCTCCGGAGCGATGGCCAGCTCAGCCGCCAGCCCGCGCTCGTACCCGGTCAGCGACAGTTCCGGAAACACCAGCAACTGCACGCCCTGCTCCGCCGCCACCTGCAAGAAGCGTTGATGCCACGCAATGTTGGCCGCTAGGTCTCCGGCGATGGAGATCGATTGAGCGGCGGCGATGGTCAGCGTCGTCATGGTTCGTCCTTGTGACGTTGTGTTTTTGTTTAAACGGCGAGTGTGTCACAACCGCCGACGCACTCAAGCGATAGAAAACGCCGCCAGTAACCAATAGCAATTTCTGATTGAATCCGTGTACCGGCCTCTAGTAAGCTCGGCGCATCCATCGGAGACAGACCATGTTCAACGCCCTCTCACAGCTTCGTTCCGCCAGCGCCCCGCGCTCGGTTGCGGCTGCCCGGGTGAATGTCGTTTGCGCTTCGGTCAGCTTTTACTTTGGGTATTGGTTTAGCCACTGGCGCGCCTGATACCCACACGGCGCCCACTTTAAACGGGTCGCCACCAGAGAATTCTCAACCCCCGGTCGGCCTCCCGACCGGGGGTTTTGTTTTTTCAGCCCCCACACTTTTTAGCAACAACACAGACATTTTGAGGATTCACGACATGAACTACGCCACTTATTACCGTCACGACAGTTTTACCGCCTGGCGATTTAGCAGCCTCCGCTCGGGACAGCCTGCCGCCTCCGATCGGTCACCCACAGGTGGCGAGCACACACACGCAGCCAATCCGGCCAATTGTCGAACACCCCAGTAGGGCCGAGCGCGCGGGAACGAACCCGCCGCCCGCCCAGGAAGCCTGAACATGAACTCGTCCGTCTCTGCTTTGCCGCTGTCCACCCTGAGCCCTGCCAATGAAGCGCTGACCTTGCGCCTGCCGAGCTCATTGCAACTCAAACAGCAACTGCCGCTCAGCAACGCCCTGACACGGCAAGTCGCCGCCCACCGCGATGCGGTCCGCGCGATTCTCAACGGTGAAGACTCCCGTTTGCTGGTCATCGTCGGTCCTTGCTCGATTCACGATCCGCAGTCCGCCCTCGAATACGCCAGTCACCTCGCCCGCCTCGCCGCCGACGTCAGCGATGAAATGCTGCTGGTGATGCGCGCCTACGTCGAAAAACCCCGTACCACCGTCGGTTGGAAAGGCCTGGCCTACGATCCGCACCTGGACGGCAGCGACGACATGGCCGGTGGCCTGACCCTGTCACGGGATCTGATGCGCGAAATGCTTCGACTCGGCCTGCCAATTGCCACCGAACTGCTGCAACCGATGGCCGCCGGGTACTTCGACGACCTGCTCAGTTGGGTCGCCATTGGCGCCCGCACCACTGAATCGCAGATCCACCGGGAAATGGCCAGCGGCCTGAACATGCCGGTCGGCTTCAAGAACGGCACCGATGGTGGCGTCGGTGTTGCCAGTGACGCCATGCGCTCGGCCGCTCATCCGCATCGGCATTTCGGTGTCGACAGTCAGGGGCACCCCGCGATCATCCAGACGCCCGGCAATCCTGACACTCACCTGGTATTGCGCGGCGGTCATCGCGGCCCGAACTACGACCGCAACAGCGTCGCCCAGGTGAACAGTGATTTGACCAAGCTGAAGATCCCGACCCGAATCATGGTCGATTGCAGCCACGCCAACAGCGGCAAAGACCCGCTACGTCAACCAGCGGTATTCAACGATGTGCTTGAGCAGCGTCTGCAAGGTGATCGCTCTCTGATCGGGATGATGATTGAGAGTCACCTGTTCGAGGGCTGCCAGCCGCTGAGTCCGTCGCTTCAGTACGGTGTATCGGTGACGGATGGCTGCCTGGGCTGGGATGGGACCGAGGCGTTATTGCGTTCAGCGGCGGAACAGCTGAGAACCACACGCGGCTGACAGGCAAATGACATTTCGGAGGTAGGTCATTGCAGAGCTCTGCGCTACCTCCGATTAAAGGACGTCCGGACATTCCGAAAAGAGCCTCCTGCTGATTCGAATATTCGTACATTCCCTATTCCGTTTTCACCCATTCACAGCGGCTTCTTCATACATCGCGCAAACGTCCGGGTGCTTTAGAGTGGGCCCCGGACACACTCACGAACTCCCGCGAAAAGGTATGAACATGCAACGGAATGCAAGCACCCTCCACCCCATCCTGTTGGTCCACGGCCTGTTTGGTTTCGATCGGATCGGCCCTTTCGAACTGTTCCATGACATCAAGCAAACCCTCAGGAGCGCCGGCGCCAGGGTGTTCATCCCGCACCTGTCGGCTACCCATACCAATGAAGCACGCGGTGACCAGCTTCTGGCACAGATCGAACGGGTGCTGGAAGGCACCGGTGCAGACAAGGTCAACCTGATCGGGCACAGCCAGGGAGCTCTGGCCGCCCGCTATGCCGCAGCGATAGCGCCGCAAATCGTTGCGTCGGTGACCTCGGTCAGCGGGCCCAACCATGGCTCGGAACTGGCGGATTTCCTGCGCAAGGCGCTGACGCCTGGACAGCTGCCGGAACAAGTCGCCGATACGGTGGCCACGTTGTTCGCTGACTTCCTGTCCTTGTTGAGTGGCGACCGCCACCTGCCGCAAAACGCGATCGCGGCGCTCAATGCCTTGACCACCGAAGGCGTCAGCGCGTTTAACGAGAAATACCCTCAAGGGCTGCCGAAGACCTGGGGCGGCAAAGGCAGCGAGCGGGTCAACGGCGTTCGCTACTATTCCTGGAGCGGAACCCTGCAGGGCAACTTCCTCGATGAAGGGCTCAACGCACTTGACCCACTGAATGGGTGCTCCCGTGCTTTTGCCAGGTACTTCACCATCGAGGCCGAGCAAAACGACGGCATGGTCGGCCGCTTCAGTTCTCATCTGGGCAAGGTGATCCGCTCCGACTATCCGCTGGACCACCTGGACAGCATCAGCCAGACAGTCGGCCGGGTTCGCAAAGACATCGACCCGATTGACCTGTACGTGCAACACGCCGAGCGTTTGCGCAAAGCCGGTCTGTGAACCGGACGGAACTTTGAGGAGAAATAGACTACTGAATCCGGTAGGCTGAGCACTTTACTGAACATTAGAAGGAGTATTTTTCCATGGCTAAAGCCACTGCCCGTCACATCCTGGTTGCCAGCGAAGACAAGTGCAACGAACTCAAAGCCCAAATCGAGGCTGGCGCCGATTTCGCCGAAGTTGCCAAAGCCAACTCCACTTGCCCGTCCAGCCGTCAGGGCGGTGACCTGGGTTCGTTCGGTCCGGGCCAGATGGTCAAGGAATTCGACACCGTGGTCTTCAGCGCACCGATCAACGTCGTGCAAGGCCCGGTCAAGACCCAGTTCGGCTACCACTTGCTCGAAGTGACCAGCCGTCAGGACTGATTGATTCGTCAGTGCCAGCACTGAGCGTTCCAGTACGAAGCAGTTACTAAAACGCCGCTTGTCTCCACAGACAAGCGGCGTTTTAGTAACTGCGCTTTTTTAGCATCAGACATCAGAGACTTCACCCTCCGTTTCCTTGGCAGGGGGCAATTCGTCCCTGGGCCACTCCTTATCCCAATCCGAATCCCACGACCGTCCTTCATCAAACTCATAAACAGCAATGTCGGTAATAGAGAGTTCGCGACATTCCGGCGAACCTCGACCTTCGCGAAATATACTTAGCCGTACCTCAGGAGACGTTGCCGTAATCCCACCTCCAATTGGATAAAATCCTGACTGAAACTGATAGGCCAGGTTCCACCGGTCCGCATACCGCTTGCCCTCTTCTAAACTAAGCACCACTTCCCCCTGGCGCGGCGATCCAGGAGCATAAACGCTCGCCGTAAAACAATATCGCTTGCCCACGATCAGATTGGTCAACTCCTTGAACAGGAGTTCCTTGCGGCCCACGCCATCGATTGCCTTATAGTGGAAACATGTTTTCCCTTCGACAACCTCGAAAGTAATAGCTGCCGGATCGACTTCCGGGCTCGTCAACCACCCCTCTCTACCCCCCTCTGCAAACGACGTCTTGTCCTTATAATTAGTCGCATGCCAATAACTGAAGCCAGGCTTGAAAGGTATGACGCCCTCCGGGCTTTCGTTATTGATCTCGGGATGAACGCCAAACAGAACGCTAAACTTTCGATATTTTACGAGGGCTTCATACTTAATACTATCCACGACAACTTCCACCCTGCCCGCGTCTATTTCCTTTCCGCTGAGCCCCGCTTTGAAAAGCAATCTGATTTCAGCTCTATCACCCCCTCCCTCAAAAACACCTCTAATCCAGACGAAATAATACTGCCTGACTTTGGGGTTTTCCCAAAGATCAATAACAACCGTTAACTGGTGACGCACATTAACAGCAAACAAGACATCCCCATGAGCTTCCTTAATTCGAGCAACGGGACCTGGTATAAATTCCATGACCTGACTCCTTCATCAAAATCATTCAAACGATGTACAGCCGTGACTACCGATGAAGTCACCCCGCCTTATCAGGCTCCAGCGCCTCAACCCTGTCTACTGTCACAATTGACAGGTGTGCACCACCCAGTACGTTCCGTCTCCCCTCACCACAGTCCAATGTGGTTTACTGGCCGATAATCTCGCAGCCTCACCTACCACGACCCGTCATCGAGACTTACGCCCCAAGGCCGACAATGCGCTTGTTTTTTTCTTCACTGTTGTGCATGACCCTGACTGTGTTGTCAGGTGTTTCAACCGCAACCGCCGCGCCTCAACACGCGCTGACCGTCTACGGCGAACCGCCCAAGTACCCGGCCGGCTTCAGTCATTTTGCCTACACCAATCCGCAAGCGCCCAAGGGCGGTACGATGCGTCGCTCGGCGATCGAGATCGGGCATTTCGACCATGTCCTGCCTTATATAGACAAAGGCATCGGCGTGACGCAGATCGACGGTTTGATCTATTCGCCGCTGGCCCAGCGTTCGCAGGACGAGCCTTACACCGTGTACGGTCTGGTGGCGCAGAAGATGGAGCGTTCGGATGACGGGTTATCGCTGCGTTTCTACCTCAACCCCAAGGCTCGCTTCGCCGACGGCAAGCCGATCACCGCCGAAGACGTGCGATACACCTTCGACCTGCTGATGACCCAGGGCAGCCTGCGTTATCGCACCCAGTTCGCCGACGTCAAAGGCGTCGAGGTGGAATCCCCGCTGACGGTGCGTTTCGACTTCAAAAGCAACGAAAACCGCACCCTGCCCCTCGACATCGCAACCTTGCCGGTGTTTCCCGAGCACTGGTGGAAAACCCGCGACTTCGCCAGCGGTGGTGGTTACGAGCCGCCACTGGGCAGCGGCCCGTACAGGGTGGGCAAGGTCGACTCCGGGCGCAGCATCACCTTCGAACGCAATCCGGACTGGTGGGGCAAGGACCTGCCGGTCAGCCGTGGGCTGTACAACTTCGATCACTTCAGCATCGAGTACTTCGGTGATACCGATGTCGCGCGTCAAGTGCTGCGCGGTGGCGCCTACGACTACAACCGCGAATTCTCCGCCACCGCCTACTCCATCGGTTACGAAAGCCCGGCCCTCAGCGACGGTCGCCTGCAAAAGGCGCACCTGGCCAGAGAAGCGCCGCAATCGGCCCAGGGCTTTGTGTTCAATCTGCAGAACCCGATGTTCCAGGACCGCCGTGTCCGCCAGGCGCTGGTGATGCTGTGGGATTTCGAATGGAGCAACCGGCAGATGATGCGCGATATGTATATCCGCCAGCAGAGCTTCTTCTCCAACTCCGCCCTCGCCGCCCGCAGCCTGCCGGATGCCGCCGAACTGGCGATTCTCGAACCGCTGCGCGGGCAGATCCCCGACGAGGTGTTCACCAAAGTCTTCGAAGCGCCGAAAACCGACGGCAGTGGCGTGATCCGTGACAAACAACTGCAAGCACTGGATTTGCTCGGACAGGCCGGCTGGAAGCCCGATGGCGATCAATTGGTGAATGCCGAGGGCCAGCCGCTGAGTTTTACCTTCCTGGTCAGTCAGAACGGGATGGACCGTTTGCTGCTGCCTTACAAGCGCACGCTGAAGCAGATCGGCATCGACCTGAACATCCGCCGCATCGACTCCTCCCAATACGTCAATCGCCTGATGTCCCGGGATTACGACATGATCGTCACCGGCTACCCGGTCACCACGTCGCCCGGCAACGAGTTGAATAACTATTTTGGTTCGGCAGCGGCCAACGATCCGGGCTCCAACAACTACATGGTGTTGAAGAACCCGGCGGTCGATACGCTGGTCAACGGCCTGGTCCGCGCCACCACCCAGGCCGATATGTTGCGCTACGCCCATGCCCTCGACCGGGTGCTGCAATGGAACTATTACTGGATTCCCAACTACTACCCGCCGGGCAGCTCGACCGTGTGGTGGAACCGTTTCGGCATTCCCAGCGTGCAAGCAGCCAATGACGAAGCCATCGAGAGCTGGTGGGAAGTGAGCACCACGCCGCTGACCAACCAACAGATGACCGCCGAACTGATCAAGCGCGGCAAACCCGGAGGGCCGCACTGATGTGGGCTTATATTCTGCGGCGCCTGCTGCTGATCATTCCGACCCTGGTGATCATTCTACTGGTCAACTTTGTCATCGTTCAGGCCGCACCGGGCGGCCCGGTCGAACAAGCGATCGCGCACTTGCAAGGTATCGGCGGCGCCAGCGTCGGCGGTGGCTCCGGCGAGGTCATGAGCGGCAGTTCGCGAGCCAGTCGCGGCCTCGACCCGCAACTGATCAAGGAGATCGAAAAGCAATACGGCTTCGACAAACCGGCCCATGAGCGCCTGTGGCTGATGCTCACCAGTTACGCGCGACTGGACTTCGGCAAAAGCTTTTTCCGCGGCGCCACGGTCACCGACCTGATCCTCGAAAAAATGCCGGTGACCATTTCCCTCGGGCTCTGGGCCACGCTGATCACCTATCTGGTGTCGATCCCGCTGGGCATTCGCAAAGCCGTGCACCACGGCAGCCAATTCGATATCTGGAGCAGCACCGCGATCATCATTGGCTACGCGATGCCGGCGTTCCTGTTTGCGATGTTCCTGATCGTGGTGTTCGCCGGCGGCACATCGCTGAACTGGTTTCCGGTGCGCGGCCTGGTCTCGGACAATTTCGATTCCCTGTCCACCGTGGGCAAGATCGCCGACTATTTCTGGCACCTGGTATTGCCGGTCACGGCGCTGGTCATCGGTGGGTTTGCCACATTGACCATCCTGACCAAAAACTCCTTCCTCAATGAAATCACCCGCCAGTACGTGGTCACGGCGCGCGCCAAAGGTATGAGCGAACGTCGCGTGCTTTACGGCCACGTGTTCCGTAACGCCATGCTGCTGGTGGTGTCGGGCATTCCCCAGGCGTTCATCAGCGTATTTTTCGCCGGCTCGTTGCTGATCGAGGTGATCTTCTCCCTCGATGGCCTGGGCCGCATGAGTTATGAAGCCGCGGTGTCGCGGGATTATCCGGTGGTGTTCGGTTCGCTGTTCATCTTCACGCTGTTCGGCCTCCTGATAAAACTCGTCGGCGATCTGTGCTACACGCTGGTCGACCCGCGTATCGACTTCGCCGCGAGGAATGCCTGATGCTCAAGCTTTCGCCGTTGGCGCGCCGTCGTTTCGACCGATTCAAGAAAAACCGCCGTGGCTGGTGGTCGCTGTGGCTATTTGTCGGCCTGTTTTTGCTGACCCTCGGTGGTGAGCTGATCGCCAACGACAAACCGCTGGTGGTCAGTTATCAGGGCTCGTTGTACTTCCCGGCCTTCAAGCGCTACACCGAGCAGGCGTTCGGCGGGCAACTGCCGTTCCAGGCGGATTACCGCAGTGACTATGTACAGAAGCTGGTCAAAAAGGACGGCGGCTGGCTGCTGTTTCCGCCGATCCCGTTCAGCGACGACACGCCCAACTACGACCTGAACAAACCGGCACCGAGTCCACCGTCGAATGTGAATTGGCTGGGCACCGACGACCAGGCTCGCGACGTGCTGGCACGGGTGATTTTCGGCGCGCGGGTGTCGATTCTGTTTGCACTGATGCTGACCTTTGTCAGCGCACTGATCGGCATCGCCGCCGGCGCGCTGCAAGGCTATTACGGCGGCTGGGTCGACCTGATCGGCCAGCGTTTGCAGGAAGTCTGGTCGGGTCTGCCGGTGCTGTACCTGCTGATCATTCTGTCGGGGTTTGTCGAGCCGAATTTCTGGTGGCTGCTGGGGATCATGGCGTTGTTTTCCTGGCTGGCGCTGGTGGACGTGGTGCGTGCCGAGTTCCTGCGCGGACGCAACCTCGAATACGTCAAGGCTGCGCGGGCACTGGGCCTGACCGACCGCAAAGTCATCGTGCGGCACATCCTGCCCAACGCGATGAACGCGACGCTGAGCTACCTGCCGTTCATTTTGACCGGGGCCATTTCGACGCTCACCGCGCTGGACTTCCTCGGTTTCGGCATGCCGGCCGGCAGTGCCTCGCTGGGCGAGTTGATCGGCCAGGGCAAGCAAAACCTGCAAGCGCCGTGGCTGGGGCTGACCGCGTTTTTCACCCTGGCATTGATCCTGTCTTTACTGGTGTTTATCGGCGAGGCGTTGCGAGATGCCTTTGACCCTCGATCCTGACGCGGACTGTTGATATGAGTAACAACCTGATCGAAATCCGTGACCTCTGCGTGACCTTCAGCGGCCAGACCGTGGTGCGCAACCTGTGTCTGGACATCCGCCCCGGTGAATGCCTGGCGCTGGTAGGTGAGTCGGGTTCCGGCAAATCGGTGACCGCGCACTCGATCCTGCAACTGCTGCCCGAGACCGGCACCGAAACCAGCGGCAGCATCCGCTATCGCGGCAAGGAGTTGCTCGGCGCTTCGTCCAGGGTTTTGCGAGAGTTGCGGGGCAACCGCATCGCCATGATCTTCCAGGAACCGATGACCTCGCTCAATCCGCTGCACAGCATTGAAAAGCAGATCGGTGAAACCCTGCTGCTGCACAAGGGCCTGACCGGCAAAGCTGCGCAGGAGCGGATTCTGGAGCTGCTGCACCTCGTGGGCATCCAGAAACCCAAAGAGCGGCTCAAGGCGTATCCGCATCAACTCTCCGGCGGCCAGCGGCAACGGGTGATGATCGCCATGGCGCTGGCCTGCGAGCCAGAGTTGTTGATTGCCGACGAGCCCACCACTGCGCTCGACGTTACGGTGCAGCGCAAGATCCTGATCCTGCTCAAGTCCCTGCAACAGCGGCTCGGCATGTCATTGCTGCTGATCAGCCACGACCTCAATCTGGTGCGCAGCATCGCTCAGCGTGTGTGCGTGATGAAGGCCGGGGAAATCGTCGAACAGGCGCCGTGCGAAACGCTGTTCACCGAGCCGAAACATCCCTACAGCTGCGTACTGCTGAACGCCGAACCGGAAGGCCAGGCGCTGCCCCGTGACGAGCGCGAGAACGTTCTGGAAGTGGACAATCTTTGCGTGCGCTTCCCCCTCGGTGGCGGGCTGTTTCAGCGCAAAACGTACTTGCATGCCGTGGACGGCATCAGCCTGAATGTCCAGCGTGGCAAGACATTGGGCATTGTGGGTGAGTCCGGCTCGGGCAAGTCGACACTGGGTCAGGCGATCCTGCGCCTGCTCGACTCCGAAGGCAGCATTCGCTTTCAGGGCCAGGCGCTGGACGGTCTGACGCAAAAGCAACTGCGGCCATGGCGCAAGAAAATGCAGGTGGTGTTCCAGGACCCTTTCGGCAGCCTCAGCCCACGGATGTCCGTGGCACAAATCATCAGTGAAGGCCTGGAAGTGCATAGCCAGTTGACGGCGGACGAATGCAAGGCCGAAGTGATTCGGGCCCTGCAGGAAGTCGGCCTCGACCCGCAAAGCCGTCATCGCTACCCCCACGAGTTCTCCGGCGGCCAACGCCAACGTATCGCCATCGCCAGGGCGCTGGTGCTGAAACCGGCGCTGATCCTGCTGGACGAACCGACCTCGGCGCTGGACCGCACCGTGCAGAAACAAGTGGTCGCGCTGCTGCGCCAGCTTCAGGAAAAACACGGCCTGACGTACCTGTTTATCAGCCACGACCTGGCGGTGGTGCGCGCCCTCGCCCACGACATGATCGTGATCAAGGACGGCAAAGTGGTGGAAAGCGGCGCCAGCCACGACGTGTTTGATTCACCGCAGCATCCGTACACCAAAGAGCTGTTGGCGGCGGCGCATCTGCAACAGGCATAAAATCGCGTCGCTGCCTTCGCGGGCAAGCCTCGCTCCTACAGGTGAACGCGATCCCCTGTAGGAGCGAGGCTTGCCCGCGAAGAGGCCCGCACAGACACACACATTCTGGACATGACCCCATGAACACCACCGAAAGCCTCAAGGATTACCAGCGCGTTCGTCTGTTGGCGATCCGTTCGCTGTTCGAGATCATCGAGCAGTCCAGTGAAGGCACGGTGATTGTCGACCGCGACGCGAACATCGTCTGGATGAACGAACGTTATGCCCGACGCTTCGGTCTGGATTCGGCGCAAGTGGCCATCGGCAAGGCCTGCGAAAGTGTGATCCCCGGCAGCCTGCTGCGGGAAGTGGTGCGCACCGGCCGACCGATTCTGCTCGACATGCAGGACACACCCAAGGAACCGTTGGTGGTGATGCGCCTGCCGATCCATGACGACGCCGGCGTGGTGATCGGCGCCATCGGTTTCGCGTTGTTCGATGAGTTGCGCAGCCTGTCCCCGATGCTCAAACGCTACATGAGCATGCAGGAAGAGCTGGCCTCCACCCGCTCGCTGCTGCGGGCGCGGCAGACCAAGTACAACTTCGCGCATTTTATCGGCACCAGCGCGGCCAGCCTCGAAGTCAAACGCCGCGCCCGACGCAGCGCCAGTGCTGATTCCCCCGTTTTGCTGCTCGGCGAAACCGGCACCGGTAAAGAGCTGCTGGCGCAGGCGATTCATGGCGCATCACCCCGTGCGCACAAGGCTTTCGTCAGCATCAACAGCGCAGCGATTCCCGAGGCGCTGCTCGAGGCCGAATTCTTCGGCACCGCCCCCGGCGCGTTTACCGGCGCCGATCGCAAGGGTCGCGTCGGCAAGTTGCAGATTGCTCAGGGCGGCACGCTGTTTCTCGATGAAATCGGCGACATGCCACTGCCGCTGCAAAGCAAGCTGCTGCGGGTGCTGCAGGAAAAGGAATTCGAACCGGTCGGGTCCAACGAAGTGATTCAGAGCGATGTGCGGGTGATCGCCGCGACCTCCACCGACCTTGAAGCGGCGATCAAACGCGGCGAGTTTCGCGCCGATTTGTATTACCGCCTCAATGTGCTGCCGATCCAGGTGCCGCCGCTGCGTGATCGTCTCGATGATTTGCCGGCACTCAGTGAAGCCATCCTTGAGGAGTTGCGCAGTCAGCACGAGCTGAACCACGAGGCGCTGGAGTTGCTGGCCCGACACGCCTGGCCAGGGAACATTCGCGAGTTGCGCAACGTGCTGGAACGGGCGGCATTGCTCAGTGACGATCTGATGCTGAACGCGACCGATATCCGCGCGGCGATTGGTACGTTTACGCTGGTGGAGCGTGTGGCGCCTTTAAAGGTTGAGTCGGTGGCACACGAGACGTTCAGTGAGGCACGTGAACGGTTTGACCGGCAGTTGATTGAATCAGCCCTCGCGCAATGCGGGGGGAAAGTGATTGAGGCGGCGGCGCGGCTGGGGCTTGGGCGGTCGACGTTGTACAAGAAGATGGTGGCGTTGGGGATTGCAGAGTCTCTATAACGAGACATTAATCTCTATTTACAGACATATTTTTGGAGCGCTTTGCGCTCATCGCCAGCAAGCCGGCTCCTACAGGGTTTTCGGTGTTGATGCGATCTTCTGTAGGAGCCGGCTTGCTGGCGATGACGGCCTCCAAACCACAAAAAATCTCAAAACAGAGACAAATACGCTCATCCTCCTCTGAAAAAACAATAAATATCCTTATATTTCAATATGTTGCCACCTTGGCACAAATCTCGCTAAAGCCCTCCCTCACACCGTTTCACCCCACAAAAATAACAATCCAGGAGACACACCATGAGTGTGATCATTGCCTTGGCAGCCCTCGCGCTGCTGATGCTCGCGGCCTACCGTGGCTACAGCGTTATCCTCTTTGCCCCGATTGCCGCCCTCGGCGCCGTCCTGCTCACCGACCCTTCCGCCGTCGCCCCTGCTTTTACCGGGGTGTTCATGGAGAAAATGGTCGGCTTCATCAAACTGTATTTCCCGGTGTTCCTGCTTGGCGCCGTGTTCGGCAAGCTGATCGAGTTATCGGGTTTTTCGCGCTCCATCGTTGCGGCGGCGATTCGCCTGCTCGGCACCCGTCAGGCGATGCTGGTGATCGTGCTGGTTTGCGCCCTGCTCACTTACGGCGGCGTGTCGCTGTTTGTGGTGGTGTTTGCGGTCTATCCGTTCGCGGCCGAGATGTTCCGCCAGAGCAATATTCCCAAGCGCCTGATCCCGGCGACCATCGCCCTCGGCGCCTTCTCGTTCACCATGGACGCCCTGCCCGGCACCCCGCAAATCCAGAACATCATCCCCAGCACCTTCTTCAACACCACCGCGTGGGCGGCGCCGTGGCTGGGTTTGATCGGCGCAATCTTCGTGGTCTGCGCCGGCATGGCGTTTCTGCAGCGCCAGCGCAACAAGGCTCAGCTTTCGGGTGAAGGCTACGGCACCGACCTGCGCAACGAGCCGGAAACCGCTGCCGATATCAAACTGCCGAATCCATGGATCGCGCTGTCGCCGCTGTTGGCCGTCGGCATCATGAACCTGTTGTTTACCCAGTGGATTCCCCAGTGGTACGGCAAGACCCACAGCCTCGCGCTGCCAGGCATGGCCGCACCGGTAACCACCGATGTCGCCAAACTCACGGCGATCTGGGCAGTTCAGGCTGCCTTGCTTGTCGGCATCATCATGGTGTTGGTGTTCGGCTTCCAGGCGATTCGCGGCAAGTTGGCTGAAGGCAGCAGAAGTGCAGTCAGCGGTTCATTGCTGGCAGCAATGAACACGGCGTCCGAATACGGTTTTGGTGCGGTAATCGCGTCCTTGCCAGGCTTTCTGGTGCTGGCCGACTGGCTCAAAAGCATTCCCAACCCGCTGGTCAACGAAGCGATCACCGTGACTTTGCTGGCCGGTATCACCGGCTCCGCATCGGGAGGCATGAGCATTGCGCTGGCGGCCATGGCCAATGACTTCATCGCTGCGGCCCATGCGGCCAACATTCCCCTGGAAGTGCTGCACCGCGTCGCCGCGATGGCCAGTGGCGGCATGGACACCCTGCCGCATAACGGCGCGGTCATCACCTTGCTGGCGGTGACCGGCCTGACCCACCGCGAAGCCTACAAAGACATTTTCTGTATTACGCTGATCAAGACCCTGGCGGTTTTTGTGGTGATCGGTACTTTCTACGCCACTGGCATTGTGTGAGGTATTCATGACGACTCTTTCAGGCAAGACCGCACTGGTCACCGGCTCCACCAGCGGCATCGGCCTGGGCATCGCCCTCAGCCTGGCCAAGGCTGGCGCCAACCTGATTCTCAACGGTTTCGGCGATGCCTCCACAGTGATTGCCGAGGTTGAACAGTTCGGCGGCAAGGTCGGTCATCACCCCGCCGATGTCAGCGACCCGGCGCAGATTGCCGACATGATCGCCTACGCCGAGCGCGAGTTCGGCGGCGTGGACATTCTGGTCAACAACGCCGGCATTCAGCACGTGGCGTCGGTGGAAGATTTTCCCGTGGAGCGTTGGGATTCGATCATTGCGATCAACCTGTCGTCGGTGTTTCACAGCACCCGTTTGAGCTTGCCGGGCATGCGCGCCAAGGGTTGGGGACGGGTTATCAATATCGCTTCGGTGCATGGCCAGGTCGGTTCGGTGGGCAAGGCGGCTTACGTCGCGGCCAAGCATGGGGTGATCGGTTTGACCAAGGTGGTCGGCCTGGAAACCGCCACGACCAACGTCACCTGCAACGCAATCTGCCCAGGCTGGGTGTTGACTCCGTTGGTGCAGAAGCAGATTGACGACCGCATCGCCAAAGGGGTTGATCCGCAGCAGGCGCAGCACGATTTGCTGGCCGAGAAGCAGCCGTCGCTGGAGTTCGTTACGCCGCCTCAGCTGGGTGAACTGGTGCTGTTTTTGTGCAGTGAGGCCGGTAGCCAAGTGCGGGGCGCGGCGTGGAATATAGATGGTGGGTGGTTGGCGCAGTGATTGGGCGATAGACCGCGTTATCGTTCTTCGCGGGCAAGCCTCGCTCCTACAGGTCATGCGTCGTTCATGAAAACACCGATAACCTGTAGGAGCGAGGCTTGCCCGCGAATGGATCTGAAGATAAAAGAAGAGGCAAAAAATGTCCGACATCCTCTGGCAACCTGACGCCAAACGCATCGCCAAGACCCGCATGGACGCCTTCCGGCGCTCCATCAATCAGCGCCACCACCTCGACATTGCCGACTACGCCGCCCTGCACCAATGGTCCATCGATCAACGGGTCGATTTCTGGCAAGCCATCGTCGATTTCTTCGACATCCGTTTCCACACGCAAGCGGATGCTGTGCTGATCGAAGGCGATCACATGCCCAGCGCCCAATGGTTTCCCGGCGCCACCCTGAACTTTGCCGAACACCTGCTGCGCCGTCGTGACGATGCCGTCGCCGTCATTGCGATCGGTGAAAACGGCCAGCGCGAACAACTGACCTGGGCCGAACTGGCCGAGCATGTCGCCGGTTTTCAAAACAGCTTGATCGCCGTCGGTGTCGGTCTTGGCGACCGCGTCGCCGCGTGCATGCCGAACACTTGGCAAACCCTGGTCGCCATGCTCGCCACCACCAGCCTCGGGGCGATCTGGTCCTGCTCGTCGCCGGACTTCGGCACCCAGGGCGTCATCGACCGCTTCGGCCAGATCGAACCGAAAGTGCTGATCACCTGCGCCGGTTACCGTTATGCCGGCAAAGACATCGACCAAAGCGCCAAGGTCAACGAAATCCTTGAACGCCTGCCGTCGCTGCAACAGCTGATCGTGGTGCCTTACGCACGACCCCAGGCGCACATCAAAGACTTCCGCACCCACGCAGGCGTGACGCTTTGGGATGCGTTCTACGAACCGGGCGGCGAGCCGGATTTCGTTGCCGTGCCTTTCGCCCATCCGCTGTACATCCTCTATTCCAGCGGCACCACCGGCGTGCCCAAATGCATCATCCACAGCACCGGCGGCGTGCTGTTGCAGCACGTCAAGGAACACGGCCTGCATTGCGATCTCGGGCCCGGCGACCGCTTGTTTTACTACACCACTTGCGGCTGGATGATGTGGAACTGGCTGGTGTCGGCCCTGGCCGTCGGCAGCGCCGTGGTGCTGTACGACGGCTCGCCATTTCATCCCGGCCCGGAGCGCTTGATCGACCTGATCGACGACGAACGCATCAGCGTGTTCGGCACCAGTCCCAAGTACCTCGCGACCCTGGAAAGCAACGGCGTGAAGCCTCGGCAAAGCCATGATCTCGGCACGCTGAAAACCTTGTTGTGCACCGGCTCGGCGCTATCGCCGCAAAGCTACGACTACGTCTACCGTGACCTCAAGGCCGACCTGTGTCTGGCGTCGATGTCCGGTGGCACCGACATCGTTTCGTGCTTCGTGAACGGCAATCCGCTGCTGGCGGTGCGTCGCGGCGAAATCCAGGGCAAAAGCCTGGGGATGGCGGTCGAAGTCTGGAACGATGCCGGCCGCGCGGTCATTGGCGAAAAAGGTGAACTGGTCTGCACCCGACACTTTCCGGCCATGCCCGTTGGCCTGTGGAACGACCCGACCGGGGAAAAGCTGCGCGCGTCTTATTTCAGCCTGTTCCCCGGCGTCTGGGCCCAGGGCGATTACGCCGAACAATTGGCTCACGGCGCGATGATGATTCACGGACGCTCGGATGCGGTGCTCAACCCCGGCGGCGTGCGTATCGGCACGTCGGAAATTTACCGTCAGGTGGAGAAAGTCCCGCAAGTCACCGACAGCGTGGCCATCGGTCAGCAATGGCAAGACGACGTGCGAGTCGTGCTGTTCGTGCGGCTGGTCGAGGGGGTCGAACTGGACGAGGCGCTGCAACAGCAGATCCGCCAAGTCATCCGCGCCAACACCACGCCACGGCACGTACCGGCGAAGATTGTCGCCGTGACGGACATTCCGCGCACCATCAGCGGCAAAGTGGTCGAGTTGGCGGTTAGGAACGTGGTGCATGGCCAGCCGGTGAAAAACACCGATGCGCTGGCCAATCCCGAAGCGCTGGAGCAATTTCGCAATCGCCCCGAACTCCAGGACTGATGAAGATCAACTGTGGGAGCGGGCTTGCTCGCGAATGCGATACGCCAGTCGACATCACTAGTGACTGATACACCGCATTCGCGAGCAAGCCCGCTCCCACATTTTTCATCCGTGTCAGTCCATCAGACCCCATTCGCCGGGTTGTGCGTTGGGTCCCGGTGATGCGTCGGCATGCAGCTTGAGCCGCAGGCGCAAATTGTTCAGCGAGTCCGCATGCTTCAAGGCCTCTTCTTCGCCGATAGCGCCTTCGATCACCAATGCGTACAGCGCGCAATCGAACGTCTGCATGCCCTGTTCGGTCGACTTCTCCATGATCCCTTTGAGCTCGTCGAATTCATTGCGCCGTATCAGGTCGCCTACGGTCGGCGTGCCCAGCATCACTTCTACCGCCGCCCTGCGCTGACCGTCACGAGTGCGCACCAGACGCTGGGAAACGAACGCTTTAAGGTTGTTGCCCAGGTCATGCAATAGTTGCATCCGCCGTTCTTGCGGGAAGAAATTGATAATGCGGTCCAGTGCCTGATGGGCGTTGTGAGCATGCAAGGTGGAAATCACCAAATGCCCGGTGTCGGCAAACGCCAGCGCATGCTCCATGGTCTCGCGGTCGCGGATCTCACCGATCAGCACCACATCGGGTGCCTGGCGCAGGGTGTTTTTCAGCGCCGTATGAAAACTGCGGGTATCGACGCCGACCTCGCGCTGATTGATGATCGATTTTTTGTGCCGGTGGATGTACTCGATAGGGTCTTCGATGGTGACGATATGCCCGCTGCTATGGCGGTTGCGGTAATCGATCAACGCCGCCAGCGAGGTCGACTTGCCTGAGTCGGTGGCGCCGACGAACAGCATCAGCCCTTGTTTGAGCATCACCGTTTCCAGTAGCACGGGTGGCAACTTGAGGTCTTCGAAACGCGGAATGTCGAGCTTGATGTTGCGCACCACGATCGACACATCGTTGCGTTGCTTGAAAATATTGACCCGAAAGCGCCCGACACCCGCCAACGAGATCGCCAGGTTCATCTCCAGTTCCCGATCGAACTCCAATCGCTGTTCGGCATCCATAATGGACGCGGCAATCGCGGCGATTTCCCCCGGTTTGAACGGCTGGTCGGCCAAGGGTTTGAGTACACCATCAAACCGGGCGCAGGGTGGCGCACCGGTGGACAGGTACAAATCGGAACCCTCCTGGCTGGACAGGGTCTTTAACAGCGCATCGATTTCCATGGCAAAAAACACCCGCGAAGCATTCAATGAACAGAAATGACCCGAAAAATCGGTCATTCAGCGTCTACCGCCCTAGGATAGTAGACGCCGTCACCCCGACCGACGTGCAGGACACCTTGATGAACGCAGTACCCACCGGCAGCGATGCCCAGGCCTTGATTGCCAGACTGGACTGGACGTGCACCCCGCTCGGCGCCGCCAGTGACTGGCCGCAGAGCCTGCGCACAGCGGTGGACATCGTGATTCACTCACCGATGCCGATGCTGTTGCTGTGGGGGCCGCAGCTTACGCAGATCTATAACGACGGCTTCGCGCTGCTGGCCGGCAGCAAGCATCCGCATGCTTTCGGACAACCGACGCACCAGATCTGGCCAGAACTCAAAGACTTTACCGACCCGATTTACAGCGCCGTCCTACAAGGCCAGGTGCGGACTTACAGCGAACAGCGCTTCACCCTGCAACGCGACGGGAATGATTCCGACTTCTGGCTGGATTTGACCTACAGCCCGATCCGCGATGAACACGCCGACGTCGCCGGGATTCTGGTCACGGCCATCGAAACCAACGAACGCCGACGTATCGCCCTTGAACTGGAGCAGCGCTCGGCCGCCAGCCTGAAGGCTCAGCGCGAGACCGAAGAACGCCTGCAACTGGCGCTGGCCGCCACTGACGCCGTCGGCACTTGGGACTGGGACATCGGCGAGGACCGCTTCATTGCCGACGCGCACTTCGCCCAATTGCACGGCATCGACCCGCTACTCGCCAGTCAGTTGCCCATCAGCGACTATCTCGAAGCCGTGCATCCGGAAGACCGCTCGATGGTCACCCGCGGCATCAAGCAGTGCATCACCCAGGGCAGCGAATACGCCGAGGAATATCGCCTGTTGCAACCCGACGGCCAGTTGCGCTGGGTGTTTGCAAGGGGCCGCTGTTACAAGGACCACCATGGCCGGCCGATCCGTTTCCTCGGCGCCGCGCTGGACCTGACCGAACGCAAACACACGGAACAAGCCTTGCGTCAGAGTCAGACCGAGCTGCAACTGATCATCAACGCCATGCCGATTCTGATCAGTTACGTCGACAGCGAGGAACGCTTTCGCCTGAACAACGCGGCGTACCTCGACTGGTACGGCCTGACGCCCCAGGAGCTTTATGGTCGGACCATTCGTGAGGTGCTGGGTGAAGAAGCCTACGCCTTGCGCGCCGAATACATCGCCGAAGCACTGGCGGGCAGGACCTGCTGTTTCAGCATCAGCACGCCGCATCGTGATGGCAGCACTCGACAAGCCTTGATGAATTACCTGCCCCGCCACGGGCCGGATGGCGCGGTGAACGGTTTCTATATTTTTGTGATCGACGAAACCGAGCGCAAACAGACCGAAGAAGCCTTGCGCAACCTCAACGAAACCCTTGAGGAACGTGTCGCCGCCCGTACCCAGCAATTGGCCGAAGCGAACCAGCGCCTGCAAAACGAAATGTTCGAGCGCGAACGTGCCGAAGATGCCCTGCGCCATGCGCAAAAAATGGAAGCGGTCGGCCAGCTCACCGGCGGTATCGCCCATGACTTCAACAACATGCTCACCGGGATCATCGGCAGCCTCGACCTGATGCAGCGCTACATCGCCGATGGGCGTACCGCCGAGATCGGCCGTTTCACCGAAGCGGCGGTGTCGTCAGCCAACCGCGCAGCCGCCCTGACCCATCGCCTGCTCGCCTTCTCCCGGCGCCAGTCGCTGGACCGCAAGCCGCTGAACGCCAACGAACTGATTCATTCTCTGGAAGATTTGCTGAGCCGCACCAAGGGCGACCACATCGAGCTGAAACTGCAACTGGCCGATGAAGCCTGGCCGGTCAGCACCGACGTCAGCCAACTGGAAAACGCCCTGCTCAACCTGGTGATCAATGCGCGGGATGCCATGCCCGATGGCGGCGAGTTGCGTATCGAAACCGCCAATGTCTATCTGGACAGCAGTGACATCAACATTCTGGAACCCGTCAAGGCCGGGGATTACCTGATGATCGCCGTCAGTGACAACGGCACCGGCATGACCCCGAAAGTGTTGGCCAAGGCGTTCGATCCATTCTTCACCACCAAGCCTATCGGCCAGGGCACGGGGCTGGGTTTGTCGATGATCTACGGTTTTGCCCAGCAGTCGGGCGGCCACGTGAGCCTGTTCAGCCTGCCGGGCCAGGGCACCAGCGTGCGCCTGTTCTTGCCGCGCTTGCACGAGATGGAGCCGCAAGATGTGCTGACGCCGGTCATCGGCGAGGCCCCCTCGGCGATAGCCGGGGAAACCGTGGTGTTGGTGGAAGATGATCCGGCGGTGCGCATGCTGGTGTTCGATCTGCTCAAGGAGCTGGGTTATCACGCCCATGAGGCCGAAGATGCGAAGACCGCCCTGCCCCTGCTCGAATCCGGTCTGCGGGTCGATCTGCTGGTGACCGATGTCGGGCTGCCGGGCATGAACGGTCGGCAATTGGCAGAAATCGCCCGTCAGCACCGTCCGGAACTCAAAGTGCTGTTCATGACCGGTTACGCGGAAATGGCCGCCGAGCGTCAAAGCTTCCTTGAGGAAGGCATGGACATGGTGGCCAAACCGTTTTCGGTTGACCTGCTGGCCAACAAGATTCGCACGATGATCGGCCAACCCGAGTGAGTTGAGGCATAATCGCGCGCCCCGCCGTCACGACCGTTGCAAGGTACTCGTCCCATGAAAGCTCAAGCCCGCCATATTCTGGTGAAAACCTCGGAAGAAGCCGAGCAGCTCAAACAACGCATCGCCAAGGGCGAAGCCTTCGATGTGCTGGCCAAGAAGTATTCCACCTGCCCGTCCGGCAAACGCGGCGGTGATCTCGGTGAAGTACGGCCAGGGCAGATGGTCGGTGTGATTGATGCGGTGATTTTCAAGAAGCCGTTGCGGGTGGTGCATGGGCCGATCAAGAGCAAGTTTGGCTATCACCTGGTGCAGGTGTTTTATCGGGATTGAGCGGCTGACTTGAGGGCCTCATCGTCGGAACGCCGCCCGGAGCCGGCTCACTCCCACATTGGATTTGCGGCGTACACAGATCCATTGTGGGAGCGAGCCTGCTCGCGATCCGACTGCGCAGCAGCCGGCCATTCACCACCTACCGCGGAATCAACGCCCCCGGCACCTGAATCACCCGACTCGCCAACCGATGCCCCGCCTCGGCCGCCTCCACCGGGCTCCCCCCTTTGAGCCGACTGGCCAGGTACGCCGCACTGAACGAATCCCCCGCCGCCGTCGTGTCCACCACGCGTTCGACCTTCTGCGCCGGCACCTCGAACGACTCGCCCTCACAACGAATCAGACAGGCCTCGGCACCACGCTTGAGCACCACTTCCGGCGTACCCACCTGCTCGTAAGCGGCGAACACCGCCTCGCAATCGGAAAAATGAAACAACGCCTGTTCGTCGTCGACAGTCAGCAACGCCAGATCCACATACGGCAACACGCTGCGGTACGCCGCCCGAGCGTCCTCGATCGATGCCCACAAACGTGGCCGGTAGTTGTTGTCGAACACAATCCGCGCATCCCGCTGCCGTGCTTCGATCAGGGTTTCCAGCAACTTCTCCCGACCTTGCACACCGAGCACCGCCAGGGTGATGCCGCTGAAATACAGCACGTCGTAATCCGGCAGCGCCGCGAGGATCGGCGCGGCGGCTGGCGTGGTAAAGCAATCGCGGACGGCGGCTTCGTTACGCCAGTACAAAAAGCGACGTTCGCCGGCGGCGTCGGTCTGGATGCAGTACAAACCGGGCAAGCGACCGGGCAGGCGCTGGACCATGTCCAGGCCGATGTTTTCGGCGGCCCAGCTTTGGCACATGGCATCGCTGAAACTGTCATCGCCCAGGGCGGTGACGTAATCAACGCTGCCGCCTTCGCCGAGTTCCCGGGACAGATAGACCGCCGTGTTCAAGGTATCGCCGCCGAAGCTCTGTTGCAGACTGCCGTCGGCGCGGTGTTGCAACTCGATCATGCATTCGCCGATCAGGGCGATGCGCGGGATGTTGGGGCCGAGTGTGTTGATGGTGTTCATTGTTGTGGTGTCTCTGGTGGTTCGGTGGTGTCTGGTCGGGCGCCTTCGCGGGCAAGCCTCGCTCCTACAGGTTTTGTGTCATTCGCAAATGATGATTACGGCACAAATCCTGTAGGAGCGAGGCTTGCCCGCGAAGGCCGCACCTCGGTCTGGAACCCTAGAAACAGGTTTCCATGGTTTCGATGACATTCAACTGCTCATCCACCAGACACCCCGTGCGCCACTTGTCGAACGTCAGGCACGGGTGCGAAGTGCCGAACGAAATGATGTCGCCCACCCGCAACTCAATCCCCGGCGCCACGGTCATGAACGCGTGCTGATCCATCACCGCCGTCACCTTGCAGGCACTGACGTCGTCGCCCGTTGCCGGCACCACACCAGCCTTGTAACGCAGCAACGGCACCGGCAGCCCGGCGTCGTAGGCCACGTCGCGTTTGCCCAGGGCAATCACCGCAAAACCTGGCTCCGGCAACGACTGCACATGCGCCCAGACTTCCAGCGCCGGGCGCAGGCCTTCGTGCAGATCGCTACGACGGTCGAGCACGCAGCATTGCGCCTCTTTATAGATGCCATGGTCGTGGGCCACGTAGCTGCCAGGGCGCAACACGCTGAGGAAACGTCCGCCAGCGTTCTGCGCTTCGAAGGACTCGGCGATCAGGTCGTACCAGGCCGAACCCGACGCGGTGATGATCGGCTTGGCAATGGCGAACGCGCCGCTGTCCTGCAACTGCACCGCCAGACGCACCAGCGACGCGGCGAATGCGCGAATGCCGGTGACCGCATGATCACCATGAATCACGCCTTCATAACCTTCGATACCGGTCAGTGCCAACGCGGGTTGTGCGTTGATGGCCTTGGCCAGGGCGATCACTTCCTCTTCGGTCCGGCAACCGCAACGGCCACCCACCACGCCGTACTCGATCATCACGTTCAGGCGCACACCGCGCGAGGCGAAATACGCGCCGAGGTCAGCGACGTTGTCCGGGTGATCGACCATGCAATGGAAATCGAATGTCGGGTCCGCCAGCAAATCGGCGATCAGCGCCATGTTCGGCGTCCCCACCAGTTGGTTGGCCATCAGCACCCGACGTACACCATGCGCGTACGCCGCGCGGGTTTGCGTGGCGCTGGCCAGGGTAATGGCCCAGGCGCCGGCGTCCAGTTGGCGGCGAAACAAGGCCGGGGTCATGCTGGTTTTGCCGTGAGGCGCGAGTTCGGCGCCGCTGTTGCTGACGAACGCCTGCATCCAGCGAATGTTGTGTTCCAGCGCCTCGCGATGCAGCACCAGCGCCGGCAGGCTGACGTCGCGCACCAGATGGGCACCGGTCTGGGCAAAGCCCTTTTCCACGGCAGCAGTATTTTGGGCAGAAGACATGGTCGAACTCCTCACATTTTCGCGGCCGCGAACAGCCGCTGTTATTCGTTAATGCGACGGGCCAGGCGGTTGGCGTTGTCGATCAACACCCGGCGATAGTCGTTGTAATGCGTCTTGGCATCGGCCCGTGGGGCGACGATGCACAGGGTCGCAATGGCCACGCCGTTCGGGTCTTTGACCGGGGCGGCGAAGCAATGGGTAAAGGTGTCGGCGACACTGTCGAAGGAGAAAAAACCGTCGATACCGGCCTGACGGATTTCACCGAGAAACTGCTCCAGCGGCAGGCGTTCACCGTTAGGCAGGATGAAGTCGTCGTGATCGATCAGGTCGATGATTTCCTGGTCGCTCAGGTGCGCCAGCAACAGGCGCCCGGACGCGGTCCAGGGGATCGGCGCGTTCTCGCCGATGTCCGAGGAAATGCGGAAATGCCGCTCGCCCTCTTTCATCAATGCCACCGTGTATTTGCGCCCGTTGAGCAGGCACATCTGCGCGGTTTCATGGGTCTGGCTGACGATCTCCTGCAGGGCGTGATCGGCCTCGCGGGTCAGGTCGAAATGACGCAAATGCGCCTGCCCGAGGAAGTACAGCTGACGGCCGAGGTAGACGTGACCGTCCTTGCCCACGGGCTCCAGAATCCGCCGTTCAAGCAAGGACGCCACCAGTTCGTAGACCGTGGATTTCGGGCTGCCGATGCCACTGGCAATTTCATTCGGACGCAGGGGCTGGCCGATTTCCTTGAGGAAATCGAGGATATCGAACGCCCGGTCCAGACCGCGAGCCCGGCGCTTGATGGTGTCTTCGGTCATGTTTCAAATTCCCATTCAAAGTGCCGGGAGTTTACCTAGAGTGCTGTGCTGACCGTTAGGCCGCCTTCGCGGGCAAGCCTCGCTCCTACAGATCACCTCGACCTGTAGGAGCGAGGCTTGCCCGCGAAGAATTCACCGCAAATCTCAGGCCTTTTTCTTGTACGCGATGCAGTCGATCTCAACCTTGCAATCAACCATCATGTTCGCCTGCACGCAGGCCCGGGCCGGTGCGTGTTCGGGTTTGAAGTACTCGGAGAAGACCTTGTTGAAACTGGTGAAATCCCGCGGATCTTCCAGCCACACCCCGGCGCGCACCACGTCTTCGAGGCCATAACCGGCCTCTTCGAGAATCGCGATCAGGTTCTTCATGGTCTGGTGGGTCTGCTCGACGATGCCGCCAACAATGATCTCGCCATCCAACGCCGGCACCTGGCCAGAAACGTGCAGCCAGCCGTCGGCTTCAACGGCGCGGGCGAAAGGACGAGGCGTACCGCCAGCGGCGCTGCTGCCGGTGCCGTAACGAGTAATGCTCATGAGTGTTTCTCCTGATTGAAAAGCTAGAAGTTAAAACCGCGTGTTTTTGAGGAACTCAGCCAGACGCGGTGATTGCGGGCGTTCGAACAGCTCCTTGGGAGGCCCCTGCTCTTCGATACGCCCCTGATTCATGAAAACGATCTTGTCCGAGACCTCGAAAGCGAAGCGCATTTCATGGGTCACCAACAACATGGTCATGCCATCCTCGGCCAGGCCCTTGATCACGCTCAGCACTTCGCCCACCAGTTCCGGGTCGAGGGCCGAGGTGACTTCGTCAAACAGCATCAGGCTCGGGTTCATTGCAATCGCCCGGGCAATCGCCACGCGCTGTTGCTGGCCGCCCGACAGTTGCCCCGGATAGTGATCACGGCGCTCCAGCAAACCGACCCGCTCGAGCCATTTTTCGGCGAGCGCGACAGCCTCGTCCTTGTGCAGTTTTTTGACCTTGAGCAAACCCAAGGTGACGTTCTGCAATGCGGTCAGGTGCGGGAACAGGTTGAACTGCTGGAACGCCATGCCGGTCATGGCCCGATGGCGGGCGATGACTTTTTCCGGGTGGCGTATGCGCTTGCCGTTGACCTCGTCATAGCCGATGGATTCGCCATCGAGCATGATCTGTCCGCCCTGGAATTCTTCGAGCATGTTCACGCAACGCAGCAGCGTGGTCTTGCCCGAGCCGCTGGAGCCGATCAGCGTGACCACGTTGCCGCGCTGCATGGTCAGGTCGACACCCTTGAGCACTTCGAGCTGGCCATATTTTTTGTGCAGCCCGCGAATGTCCAGCAGGGGCTGCTCATTTGGAACGTTCGAAACTTGAGGTTGAGTCATGGCAAGGCCACCCGCTTTTCAATGTGCCGGCCGAGTAATTCGATGGCGTAGTTGATGACGAAAAACAGAAATCCGGCGAACAGGTAAAACTCCAGCGTCATGAACGTCCGGGCGATGATCTGCTGGGTGCTGAGCAGCAACTCGGCCACGCCGATCACCGACAGCAGCGTCGAAGCCTTGACGATCTCGGTGGACGAATTGACCCAGGTCGGCAGGATCTGCCGCAGCGCCTGAGGCAACAGCACATAACCGAGGGCTTGATAAAACGTCAGGCCAATCGCCTTGCTCGCTTCCATCTGACCGCTCGGCAACGCTTGCAGCGCGCCGCGCACAATCTCGGCGACGTGGGAACCGCAGAACAGCGTCAACCCCAAGGCTCCGGCCTGGAATGCACTGATCTGCCAGCCCAGTGCGGGCGCCATGTAGAAGCAAGCGAGCACCAACACAAACACCGGTGTGCCGCGAATAATGTCTACGTAAAAACGGAACGGCGCACGCATCCAGAACTTGCCGTAGGTCAGCACCAGACCGGCGACAATGCCGACCATCGTGCCCAGCAAAATCGCCAGTGCCGAGACCTGCACACTGGTCAGGAAGCCTTGCCACAACACTTCGCGGGCAACCCATAACTCATGCAACCAACTGGGTGATTCGTACATGAGGGCCTCCTATCGGCGGATCGCCAGACGCTGCTCGAGGTAACGCAGCATCATGGCAATGAGGTAACAGGCCGCAACATAGAGCGCTGTGGTCACCAGCCAGGTTTCAATCACCCGGTAGCTCTCGACATTGATCTTGCGCGCGTAATAGGTCAGCTCGGGCACGGCAATCGCCGCCGCCAGCGAGGTGTCCTTGAACAGCGAAATGAAGTTGTTCGACAAGGCCGGCAGCACGTTGCGCAACATCACCGGCACAGTGACGTAGGCCTTGACCTGCCACTCGCCCAGGCCGATGGCCAACCCGGCTTCGCGCTGGCCCTTGGGAATGCTCAACAACCCGCCACGGAACACTTCGGTCAGGTACGCCCCGGCATACAGCGACAGGGTGATGATGAACGACGGGATCTTGTCCAGACGAATCCCCAGGCTCGGCAACGCGAAGTAGATCAACAGAATCAACACCAGAATCGGCGTATTACGGATCACCGTCACATACACCGACGCCATCACCCGCAATGCGCGGTGCTTTGAGAGCAAAGCAAACGCCATCATCAGGCCGATCACGCAACCGATGGCGATCGACACCAGCGCCAGCTCCAGGCCCAGGCCGAGCCCCGCCAGCAAGGTGTCGAAATCGCGCCACACGGCGGCAAAGTTCAACTGATAGTTCATGGTCAGCAGTACCTTGAACGGGGCGCGTTATGGGCGCCCCACTCTCACGGGGTCATTTGAATTCGACGGGAAAACCGATGGCCGGGGTGGGCAGATCCACACCGAACCACTGCTTGAAGGACGCCGCGTAGGTCGGGAATTCAACGCCGGTCATGGCTTCATGCAACGTGGTGTTGACGAAGTTCAGCCAGTCCTGATCGCCGCGTTTAACTGCGCACGCGTACGTTTGCGGGCTCCAGGCGTAGGTCGGGCTGCGATAGCGACCGGGGTTCTGCACCATCAGGTACTTGACCGAAGACTGGTCGGTGGCAGCGGCGTCGGCACGGCCGGAGTTCACGGCCTGGTACATCAAATCCACGCTGTCGTACTGATCGACCTTGGCTTTGGGCAGCGCCTGGTGCACCAGTTCTTCGGCGTAAACGTTCTGCAACACCGCCACGGTCACGCTGTCATTGGCCGCCTTGAGGTCTTCGATTTCCTTGTACTTGCTGTTGGCCGGCAACAGCAGGCCGACACCTTCGCGGTAGTACGGCAGCGTGAACGCCACTTGCTGCGCACGGCTGGCGGTCACGGTAATGAACTGGCAACTCATGTCGACCTTGTCGGTCAGCAGGTTGGGAATCCGCGCATCGGACGACTGCACCACGAACTCGACCTTGCTCGGATCGTTGAACAACCCTTTGGCGACCATTCGCGCGATATCGATATCGAACCCCTGCAACTTGCCGTCCGCTCCCTGGAAATGCCACGGCGCATTGGTACTGCCCGTGCCCACGATCAGTTTCCCACGGGCCAGCACGCTATCGAGTTTGCTGTCCGCCGCCTGGGCAACGCCCATGGCAGCAGCCGAAGCTGCAAAAAGAAAAACACACGCTTTAAACAAGGAAGGTCGGCGATGCATGGCAAGCACTCCAGGATGATGTGTATTCCGCTATACCGGAACTGAGTATGTAACAACGGAATAGACAGCAGAAAGTGTGCCACAGGTTGTGGGGCCATTTCTCGGAAAATTACAAATCGAGTGAAATCAACGGGATGCGCTGCAACAGGAAAAAACGGTAGCGCTCGTGCAAACGACTGGGCGCTACCGTTCGCCACAACGGGCGGGTAAAAGCATCTCAATTGGGCGAAGGCTGACCCGATCGGGTGCGCCCGCCTTGCCTGCGCCTGGCTCACACTTACCTCTCAACCCGGAACAAACCGCTTAACCCCCCTTTGTTATAGAACAAGCCATCGAGCAGTTCGATTGCATACCCGGCCCTGGACTCCTTGCCAATGAGGGGCCGAAGCACGGCCGGATCCACTCGAAAGCTCAGAAAACCATCCGCGGTCGTGCGAATCTGCTGCCACTCCAACAAATATTCGACGCCTGGGCCACAAGGTGGAGGAACGTCGGGACCGCACGGGATACCACCTGTCGTGGAGTAAATCCTGAGCCCGAGGAACATTCCCCGGTGCAGACCGCGAATCGGCGGAATACGGAATATGGCGCCATTCGGAACATCAGCAAGGTTGAGGACGCGGTCCCGCGCCTCGACAATCTCGACATCCAGCAGGTGATCAATGTCCAGTTCGCCAGTGGCCACTACGAAAGAGAACACATGGGAGTGCGATTGCGTGCCATCCGGATGGCTGACGGTATAGCTAACGTCAACCGCGACACCCGAATGCATTAATACGGCGGCGTCGGGAATAGCGACCTGTTGCAGCCCGGAAGAAACAACGGGATGAGGTTCGGCCTCATATTTCCCTTTATCGCTAAGCAACGTGATGTACACGCAATCGCCTGGCGCCAGCGCAGGATCAGAGATATGCGTGGTCACCACGCCGGGGCGGTAGTCGACCAGTAGCGGAAGAAACACTCGCACGACTTCGTACGCGGAAAACCACACCGTCGGTGCCGCGAGTAAAGAGAGGGAGTATCGTGATTGCCTATCGAAAAAACCGCTGTCCACTGCTGTCGAGATCATGCCGGCCACCCTTCCATATCCAGAAATGAATTCATCAAACTGGCTGAAAAACTGTCGGCACGGCCTGGAGCCCAACAATCAACCGAGTGCAATCAAGCACTCCTGCCGATGCTCCTGTCTACTGTCAATTCTGACAGGAGGCGATGTCTGCGCACGGGCATCCTCGTTGGCGCTTTGCGACAAGACCATGCTCAATTACGGTGTGGAGAACGCATCACGTATACTCGATACCCGAAAATTGCCTTCAATCCGAATCAGCCAGGCTGATCGAATAAGTGCGAGGCCCAAACCGGCTGGCTGCGACCTTCTTTGCACTGAATTGAACGTTTAAGAAAAGTGCCATCTAATAGCCATAATCGGCTGAGCATTTGCTGCAATTTATTGACATCAATCAAGCCTCAAACCCAATTGGACAAGCTCCAATCCGGCTGCTTTTATTTACATCTCAGTAAGCGGCAAAGCATTGCTGGCCTTGAGCCAGAGCCTTGCCACATTCCCAGGAGGGGTCAATGTCTTTCAACATCATGATGGTTTTCGGTACGCGTCCGGAGGCCATCAAGATGGCGCCACTCGCCAGAGTGTTGCGTCAATTGTCCGGGGGCAGACTGAGCTTCTGCGCCACCGGCCAACAGGATGACGAGGTCCACTTCGAACGCATGAGCCGCATTCACAGCCCCTATGGCGACGGCCACGCCAGCGAACGCATCGGCACTCGATTGTTCGAGCGTCTGAGCGTGCGTTCGGCGGCGGTCAAAGCACGATGACTTTCGGTTTTGTCGATTTTTTTGCCTACGTCCTGTTCGGTCTCAAATACCTCGCGATCACCCTGGCGTTTTTGATGTTCCTCCTCGGGCTCGATGACCTGTTCATCGACCTCGTGTACTGGGGCCGCAAGTTGGTCCGGCGCTGGCGGATCTACGAAAAATTCAAGCGCGCGGATGAAGAGCGCCTGTACGCCATCGCCGAAAAACCCCTGGCAATCATGGTTCCGGCGTGGAACGAAGTCGGTGTGGTCGGTGAAATGGCGCGCCTGGCGGCGTCGACCATCGATTACGAGAACTATCAGATTTTCGTCGGTACGTACCCCAACGATGCCGAGACGCAGGCCGACGTCGATGCGGTCTGCCAGCACTACCCCAACGTGCACAAAGTGGTCTGCGCCCGCCCCGGCCCCACCAGTAAGGCCGACTGCCTGAACAACATCATCGACGCGATCCTGCGCTTTGAAAGCGAGGCGAAAATCCAGTTTTCCGGGTTCATTCTGCACGATGCCGAAGACGTGATTTCGCCGATGGAATTGCGCCTCTTCAACTACCTGCTGCCGGCCAAGGACCTGATCCAGATTCCGGTCTACCCCTATGCGCCGGAGTGGCGAGGCTTCACCGCCGGGCATTACGTCGACGAGTTCGCCGAGAACCATGGCAAGGATGTAATCGTCCGCGAAGCCATGACCGGCCAGGTGCCCAGCGCCGGGGTCGGCACCTGCTTCAGCCGTAAAGCCATCAGCGCCCTGCTCGAAGACGGTGACGGCATCGCCTTCGACGTGCAGAGCCTGACCGAAGACTACGACATCGGTTTCCGCCTCAAGCAAAAGGGTATGAAGTGCATCTTTGCCCGCTACTCGGTGACCGACCCGAAACTGGCGCTCGAACAGCCCTGGGCGTTCGGCATGGACCGTGTGTTTTCCCAGGTCATCTGCGTTCGCGAGCATTTCCCCCGGGACTTTCAGCATGCCATCCGCCAGAAATCGCGCTGGATCGTCGGCATCGTCTTTCAAGGCACCAAGAACCTCGGTTGGAGCCCCACGGGCGTGCTCAACTATTTCCTCTGGCGCGACCGTCGCGGCATGATCGCTTACCTGCTGAGTTTCCTGGTGAACCTGTTGTGCCTCGTGCTGCTGGCGATGTGGCTGATGACAGTGATTGCACCGACCGCCTGGCGCTATCCGTCGATCCTGTCCAACAGCCCGGTACTCGCTACGCTCTTGTGGCTCAACGGTTTGATGCTGATCAATCGGCTGTTCCAGCGTGGCTGGTTCGTCACCCGTTACTACGGGCTCGTCGAAGGCCTGTTGTCGGCACCGCGCATGATATGGAGCAACTTCATCAACTTCTTCGCCAACGTGCGGGCGCTGCGCCAGGTCATGGAAATGGGCGATTCGCGCCGTGTGGCGTGGGACAAGACCACTCACGAATTCCCGGCCCTGACCAAAGCCCAGCGCACGCCGCTGGGTCATCGCCTGGTGGAAAAAGGCCTGCTCACCGAAGAGCAACTGGAAGCGGCGATCACCAACCCGATACGCCGGCGTCTGGGCCACGAACTGCTGCTGCGTGAACACATCGACAGCACGCAACTGGTAGAAACCCTCGCCGAGCAGCTGGATCTCGAATGGGCGCCACTGAACCCGTTCAAACTCGACAAACGCCTGATCGACGCCGTGCCGCGCAAGATCGCCTCCCACTACGGCGTGCTGCCGGTGGCCGAGGAAGGCAACACCCTGGTGCTGGCCTCCGAAGGGCCGGTGAGCCAGGTCTCCCTCGGCGCCATCAGCCGTCAATTGAAACGCCCGGTGCGCTGCCGTCTTGCGCCTCAGGGCCGGGTCACGCTGGGTATCCGCTACTGGTACGCCAGCCCCCGCCAGAATAAGGAAGTGCACCACATGCTCGAAGTGCTTGAGCGCCATCAGGACGATGAAGCCTTGCTCGAACGCGTCAGCCATCACCAGGTGCTGCTGGGCAATCTGCTGCAAGTGCGCGGCATGGTCCCGCCGAGCCTGTTCAATCAGGCTTTGATCGACTTCGATGCCGAACACATGTCCTTGGGTGAACACCTCATCTCGCGCGGCATGATCACGCAGGAAGTGCTCGAACAGGCCCTGGCCGACCAGGCCAGTGAACAGCAAGCGGCCTTCCGCATTGTCCGGGAGGTTGCATGAAGCCTGATCGCCATGCCCTGCTCATCGGCAGTCTGTTGCTGAGCCTGGCCACCAGCTCATGGGTACAGGCTGAACCGCTGACCGAGTTCGAACAATTTCGCAGCTTCCCCTACATGGATCGCAGCTACCGCGAAGCGAAAAAGGGCAACTGGGCCGAAGTCGAACGACTGATGCGCCACCTGCTGGTCAAGGTGCCGAAAAACGATGAAGCCCGCGCCCTGCTGGTGGAAGCCCTGGCCAAGCAACGACGGTACAAGGATGCCGTGCAGGCGCTGCCGGACAACCCGGACAACAACGACGCCCTGCTCAACCTGCGTCTGACCTGGATCGAACAGGATCCTCCGGGCAGCGAGCAAGTAGAACAATGGATCGCCAACAGCAACCTCAGTCAGCGAGTACGCCTGTGGCAGGCCTATAGCTTGAGCCTCGCGAAGTTTGGTGGCGCCGGCAGGGCTCACGACTGGCTGGCACAACTGACGCCCAAGGGTGACGACAACATCCTGCAACTGGCCCGCTCCAATTGGTCCGAGCAATTGCGCGACTGGAACGGCACCATCGAGCAACTGGCGCCACTGGCCGCCAGCGATCAACTGGACGCCGAAGGCTGGCAGCGACTGGCCAATGCCTATGTGCAGCGGCTCGACGAACAGCCTTTGCAGCAATTGTTGCAACAAGCCCCGTCACCCGAAGCCGCGCGCAAGGCACGCCTCGCGATGATCGATCGGGCGATCGCCATGGGCCAAGTGCAACTGGCTCAACGCTGGATTCAATCATTGCCCGCCAGCGAACTGGCGGATCCGGCGCAACGCCAGCGCCTGTGGGAACTGGCTCGACAAAGCGGCGATGTACCGACCGTGCAACGCTTGAGTAGCGAATTGCAGCGCCCGTGCCTGGAGACGGCCGAATGGTTGTCCGGTCGAGATCCGCAAGCCGCACGCACGCAGCTGCGTGGCTGCCAGCCGAACGATGACCCGCAAAAATGGTTGATTCTGGCCCAGCGCCTGCAAGACACCGAGCTGCTGCAAGGCACGCGCCTGCCCGAACCCTGGGACAGTCGCCGCCAGGCACGGCTGCTGGACATCTGGCAGGACCAGGGCGAGAGCGACAAGGTCATGGCCTGGCTCGCCGGCCAGCCACAGACGGCTGACGTGGTCAAACGCCGGGCCGAACTGGTGCAAGCCCTGGGTCGCAATACAGAAGCCGCGACGCTCTGGGAGCGACACTACCAGCAGACCGGCAACCTCGGCTCGCTCAATCAGGCAACGTATCTGGCGCTGAACGCCGGCCAGCGCGAACACGCGCAACAGTGGCTCGAAAACGCCTATGACCGTCATGGCGGCAAGTTGCCCGTTGCCCTGCTGCAACGGCTGGCGGGGCTCTATGCCTCGTCGACGCCGACCCCGGCGCAGCAGAAACGCATGGTGTCGCTGCTCAATCGCGTCGATCCCGCCACACGCGGCCAACTGCTGGCGCAACTGGCCGAGAAAGGTCAGTGCGGCGCGGTTCAACAAGCCATTGGCGACCACCCGCAGGTCGCAGGCGACTATCGAGCCCTGGGCCGTTGCGCCATGCCGGATCGGCCGGGTGAAGCCGTCGTCTACTACCAGACCGCAGAAAAACTCGGCGACCGTGGCAGTCGTCTGCCACTGGCGTATGCGCTGGAAGCGTCCGGTGATTCGGCGGGTGCCCTGGCCATCTGGCGCAGCCTGCCGGAGGCTGAGTTGAGCGATAACGCTAAGCTGACGGCCAGCCGCAGCGCCCTCACCGCAGGCGACACGCAGCTCGCAGAACGTTACTGGCAACACAGTCGCGCCCGGGGGGCCAATGAATGGGCGCTGGGCGCAGCGATTGCCGACGCGCGCAGCGATCATCTCGAAGCATTGCAACGTCAGCGTTCAGCCTTGCAGCAGGCGCCGGATGCCGGGAATTTCTACGCAGCGTCGGTCACCGCGCAAAAGGCCGGCGAACTGGAACAAAGCACCGCGTGGCTCGCCGAAGCCGTGCGTCGCGAACCGGACAACCCGCGCTATCGCGCCGATTACGGCATGCGTCTGGCGGGGGCCGACACCCGGGAACAGCGCGCCCACGCCATCCCTTATCTGCAAAGCGCCACCCGTGATTTTCCGGAAGACTATCGCCTCGGCGAAACCCTGGCGCTGCGTTATGACGAGGTGAAGGACAGCGCGGCGGCGCGCAAGGAATTGCGCCGGGTCATTGATCTGGAACAGCACCCGGTAGCCGCTGACGATGAGGACGGCAGCATGGAAGCCAGGCGTTATCGCCAGCGCCGCGCTCACGAAACCCTGTCCCGTCGCGACAGCCGCACGCTGGCCAGCACCTGGTCACCGGCCGGCGTCTCGACCAACGACAGCTTCCGCCCCAACGGCACCTTGCGCGACAGCTCACGACGCGCCACCTCACAGAACGTACAAGTGGCGATCTGGGACCATGCGCTCGGCGAAGAGCCGAGTCGCGCCGGCAGCACGTTGTCGGTTTATGGCCGCGTACTGCTTGGCGGTCAGGGTCGATCGAGTTACGGCGAATCCCTCGGCACCGGCGTGGGTCTGCGCTACAAGCCCTGGGGCACGGCGAACATCAACTTCTACGGCGAGCTCTACAAACAGAGTTCGTTCGATGACAACGACAATCAGCGCCTGAGCCTGGGTCAATTGCTGATTCCTGAAAAACTTGCCGACCAGTTCAACGATCACCGCCAGGACGGTCATACCAGCACTGATTACCTGTTGCGCGCCACGGCCTCGTTTCTTGATCAGGGACGGTTCCGCAACGACTGGCGCATTGATGAAAACGATTGGGAGGAACGTTTCCTCTACCTCGACGCCGCGTGGTGGACCAAGGCCGGTGATCACCAATGGCTGTCCCGCTTCCAGCAGGGTCACACCTGGAAGTTGCCGTTCAACGGCGCGCAAACCGTCATGCCGTACGGCTTTCTCGAGTTCGCCAGCCAGGACCCGAACAATGACTGGCGCCAGGACCTGCGCACCGGTATCGGCCTGCGCTGGCAATGGTGGTTCGACGACGACATCTACAACGCTTACCGCGCGCACCTGACGGTTCGTACCGAGTATCAGCAATCCCTGAGCGGCAATCTGTATGAAGGCGGCAACGGTGTGTTGCTGGGTGTGGAGTTGAATTTCTGATGACGCGTTTTCTCCTGGTTTTTTGCCTGTTAATGAGCAGCACAATGGCCCGCGCCGATGAGCGGATTTTTTACCAACCCCTGAACGTCGACGCCAGTCTGAGCCAGGCGCAATGGCAACGGATCTGGCAGGACACCGCCCAACACGGCGTGCAGACCGTCATCGTGCAATGGACGGCGTACGGTGATTCAAACTTCGGTGGCGTCGATGGCTGGCTCGCCAACAGTTTGAAACTGGCCCACGAGCAAGGCCTGAAACTGGTACTGGGCCTGAACATGGACCCGGCCTATTACCAGCGTATCGATGAGCTGGACAGCGCCGGGCTCGCGGCTTATTGGCAGGTGCAACTCGGGCAATCGCTCGCCCAGCAACAGCGGCTGCGCCAGGACTGGAAGTTGCCGGTCAGCGGTTGGTACCTGCCGATGGAGCTCGATGACTTTCACTTCCTGGCGGTCGAGCGACGGCAAACCCTGCAGCGCCAACTCAAGGATTTCGCCGGCAAACTGGACGCACCGCTGCACGTCAGCGCCTTCACGGCCGGCAAACTTGCGCCACAGGTCAATGGGCAGTGGCTCGATGGGCTGACGAGCGTGGGCGTTCAAGTGTGGTGGCAGGACGGCGCGGGCACCGGGCGTTTACCACCACTGGTGCGCAACGGCTACGCCAGCGCGCTGCCCTGCCCGGTCGGCATCGTGCGCGAAGCGTTCCGGCAGGTCAGCGCCGAAGGCCAACCGTTCCGCGCAGAGCCGGCCGCCCCGGACGCCTCCTCGGCTGGTTGCCATCCGACAGCGGTGTTTTCCCTGCGTTATCGACCGTGGGGCAAGGTGATTCTCGACAACCAGCGCAAGCAATAGGTCGGCGATGTATAAAACCATTGAAGATGAAGTCCTGAAAAAAGCCGCGCATAACGATTTAGAAGGAATCGACAATGGCCGTTGACCAACCCGCCCCCGCCCTGAAGGAAATCTTCAACGCCGAGCGCCTCAAGCACATTGCCACCGAGATGACCGCGGTCTACCCCGACTTCAACGCCAAAGCCTTCCTCAAACTGGCCAACGACGGGCTGGCCGAGCTGTCGATCATGCAGCGCATGGCCCGTGTCAGCGAATCACTGCACGCCGTACTGCCGCTGGGTTTTGATGAGTCGCTGGAGGTATTGCGCGCCCTCGCCCCGCGCCTGAACAGCGGCTTCGTCAGCATCTCGCTGCCGCATTACGTCGCGACTTACGGCGCCCATGCTTTCGAACCGTCCATGGCTGCGCTCAAATACTTCACCACATTCGGCTCTGCTGAATTCGCGATCCGCTATTTCCTGCGCAGTGACCTCAAGCGCGCGTTGGCCGTGATGCACGATTGGTCGCTGGATGAAAACGAACATGTCCGGCGCCTGGCCAGCGAAGGCTGTCGCCCGCGCCTGCCGTGGTCATTTCGCCTGGAGCAGATCCAGGCCGACCCGAGCCTCGCCGCCGCGATCCTCGACAACCTCAAGGCGGACGCCAGCCTTTATGTGCGCAAGTCGGTGGCCAACCACCTCAACGACATCACCAAGGACCATCCCGAGTGGGTGCTGGACCTGATCGAAGGCTGGTCGCTGGAGAACAGGCACACCGCATGGATCGCCAGACATGCACTACGCAGCCTGATCAAACAGGGCAACCAGCGGGCGCTGGCGATCATCGGCGCGGGCGGCAAGCCCGAGGTTGAAATCATTGATGTGAACGTTGAACCGGCCGTGATTGGCCTGGGGGAAAAAGTCACCTTGTCCTTCAGCGTTAAATCCACGGTTGAGGACAGTCAGCGCCTGGTGATCGACTACGCCATCGATTACGTCAAAGCCAATGGCAGCACCTCGGCGAAGGTGTTCAAGCTCAAGGCATTGACGCTGCCCGGCCATGCGACCGCCCTCCTCAGCCGTGGTCAGCACATCAAGGAACTCACCACGCGCAAGCACTACGCCGGCCGACACGCGGTGCACGTCCTGGTGAACGGCGAACGCCTCGCCAGCACGGCCTTCGAAATCCTCCCCTGAACACGCGGTCCCCTGTAGGAGCGAGGCTTGCCCGCGAAGAGGCCCTTGAATCTGGTATCAATTTCAAAACCGCCTTCGCGGGCAAGCCTCGCTCCTACAAAGGGTCAGGGTTTAGCAGCAGGTTTTGTTCTCGCTCACACAACTCCACCACGTAATCCCACAACACCCGCAACCGCACGGACTTGTGCAGCTCGCGACGGGTACTGATCCAGTAGCTGCGCTGGATGCTTTCATCCGGCAACAACGGCACCAGCTGCGGATCGGCGCTGGCCATGTAGCACGGCAGCACCGCAATCCCCAACCCCGAGCGCGCCGCCTGTTGTTGGGCGATCACGCTGGTGCTGTGGAACACCACCTGCGGATTGCGGCAGAAGCTGTTGAGGAACATCAATTCCTGACTGAACAGCAAGTCGTCGACATAGCCGATCCACGCGTGGCGCCCGAGGTCTTCGCGGCTGCGCAACGGTGGCGCCCTGTCGAGGTAAGCCTGGCTGGCATACAGCGCCAGGCGATAGTCGGTGAGTTTGCGCGTGACCAGCATGTCGGCTGCGGGGCGTTCGAGGTGGATGCTGATCTCCGCTTCGCGGTTGAGGATGCTGACAAATCGCGGCACCGCCACCAGTTCCACTTCCAGCCCCGGATAGCGCTCGAACAAACCGTTCATGCGACTGGCGAGGAACATGATGCCCAGGCCCTCGGTCACCCCCACGCGAATCTTGCCCAGCGGCGCAGTCGATTGGGTGATCTCTTCCTGGGCCAGCAAGGCGACGTTCTCCATCGCTTCAGCGTGCTTGAGCAGCGCTTCACCCGCCGGCGTCAATTCATAGCCCTGGGCATGCTGGACGAACAGCGCAGTACCGAGGCTTTTTTCGATGGCCTCGATGTGCCGGGCCACGGTGGCATGGGTGGTGTTCAAACGGCGGGCAGCGGTGAGCAAACGCCCGCTGCGCTGCAATTCGAGAAAAAAACGCAGGTCATTCCAATCGAACATGAACCGTCCTTAGGGATACGCTGTTTAAAAACGCACAGCGGCTGCGCAAAAACTAACATTCTTTTGACGAAAGCTAACAACTAGGATGATCGACAACAAGAACAACAATACGAGGTCAGGGATGCAGACTTCCCTTGATGAATACGATTACATCGTGGTCGGGGCCGGGCCGGCGGGATGTTTGCTGGCCAATCGATTGTCGGCCAACCCGCAACACCGGGTGTTGCTGCTCGAAGCCGGCGGCCGCGATAACTACGCATGGATTCACATCCCCGTGGGTTACCTGTTCTGCATCGGCAACCCGCGCACCGACTGGTGCTTCAAGACCGAAGCGCAAGCAGGCCTGCAAGGTCGCGCCCTGAGTTACCCGCGCGGCAAGGTGCTCGGCGGCTGTTCCTCAATCAACGGCATGATCTACATGCGCGGCCAGGCCGGCGACTACGACGGTTGGGCAGCCGATGGCAATCCCGGCTGGCGTTGGGACGATGTGCTGCCGCTGTTCAAGAAAAGCGAAAATCATTTTGCTGGCGACTCGCAATTTCACGGCGCCGCCGGGGAATGGCGGATCGAGCGCCAGCGACTGTCCTGGCCGATTCTCGATGCGTTCCGCAGCGCGGCCGAACAAAGCGGCATCGCCAGCATCGATGACTTCAATCAGGGCGACAACGAAGGCTGCGGCTACTTTCAGGTCAACCAGAAGGCCGGGATTCGCTGGAACGCGGCCAAGGCATTTCTCAAACCGGTCCGCCATCGCCCTAATCTCACCGTGCTGACTGACGTTGAAGTCGACCGTGTGCTCCTGGAAAACGGCCGTGCAGCGGCGGTCAGCGCACGCTGGCAGGGTCAGGCGAAAACCTTCAAGGCGCGCAAGGAAATCGTCCTTTGCGCGGGTGCCGTCGGTTCGCCGAGCATCCTGCAACGCTCCGGCATCGGCCCTCGCCCGCTCCTGGAAAAACTGGGTATCGGTGTGGCCCATGAGCTGCCCGGTGTGGGTGGCAACCTGCAGGATCACCTGCAACTGCGGCTGATCTACAAACTGCAAAACGCGCGCACCCTGAACCAGATCGCCGGCAGTGTGTGGGGCAAGATCGGCATGGGGCTGCGTTATCTGTATGACCGCAGTGGCCCGCTGTCCATGGCGCCGAGTCAGCTCGGTGCGTTTGCCCGCTCCGGGCCGGAGCAGACTTCGGCGAATCTCGAATACCACGTGCAGCCACTGTCGCTGGAGCGCTTCGGCGAGCCGCTGCATGCCTTCCCGGCCTTCACGGCGTCGGTCTGCGATCTGCGTCCGCAAAGCCGTGGGCGAATCGACATTCGCTCGGCCAACCCGCAGGACGCGCCGCTGATTCAACCCAATTACCTGAGCCATCCGGAAGATTTGCGCGTCGCTGCCGATGCGATCCGCCTGACCCGACGCATCGTTTCCGCGCCTGCCCTGCAAGCGTTCAAACCGGTGGAATACCTGCCCGGCGACAGTTTGCAGAGCGAAGAACAACTGCACGAAGCCGCCGCGCGAATCGGTACGACGATTTTCCATCCGGTCGGCACCTGCCGCATGGGCAATGACGGGGACGCGGTGGTCGATGCCGAATTGAAAGTCCACGGCATCCCCGGCCTGCGTATCGCCGACGCCTCGATCATGCCGCGCATCACCTCGGGCAACACCTGTTCGCCGACGCTGATGATTGCCGAAAAGGCCGCACAACTCATCCTCAACCCCGCCACAAGGAGCCTGACCTCACCGATGGAACTGGTGACCAATGCCTGACCTCCAAACACGAACATTGTAGGAGCCAGCTTGCTGGCGAAAGCGGCGGATCATTCAACATCGATGTCGCCTGAGACACCGCTTTCGCCAGCGAGCTGGCTCCTACAAGGGTTGTAGGTGGGGCACAAGAAATATGAACGACAAAGATCAACTGTAGGAGCCGGCTTGCTGGCGATAGCGGCGGATCAATCAACATCGATGTCACCCGATGCACGGACAGTAGCGGCACCCGCCCACAAAGCATGTGCCGACAGTGGAACAACAAAAACAATCACTGTGAGGGATACCGATATGTCAGAACACGTTCAATCTCTGGAAATCACGGGCAGCGCCGATGCCAGCCGTGACACCCGCAAAGTCATCTTCGCTTCGTCACTGGGAACGGTGTTCGAGTGGTATGACTTCTTCCTCTACGGCGCCCTCGCGGCGGTGATCAGCAAACAGTTTTTCGCCGGGGTCAACGACACCACCGCATTCATCTTTGCACTGATGGCGTTCGCCGCCGGCTTTATCGTGCGGCCCTTCGGTGCGCTGGTGTTCGGGCGGCTGGGGGACATGATCGGGCGCAAATACACCTTCCTCGCCACCATCGTCCTTATGGGCGTCGCGACGTTTTGCGTCGGGTTGCTGCCGACTTACGCGAGCATCGGCATCGCCGCGCCGATCATCCTCGTGGTGCTGCGCATGCTTCAGGGCCTGGCCCTGGGCGGTGAGTACGGTGGCGCTGCGACCTATGTCGCCGAACACGCGCCCATCGGCAAACGCGGTTTCCACACCAGCTGGATTCAGTCCACCGCGACCCTCGGCCTGCTGCTGTCGTTGCTCGTGGTGCTGGGTTGCCGCTACTTCACCGGTGACCAGTTTGAAGTCTGGGGCTGGCGGATTCCGTTTCTGTTTTCCATCGTGCTGCTGGGCATCTCGACCTGGATTCGCCTGAGCCTGCACGAATCGCCTGCGTTCGTGAAAATGAAAGAGGAAGGCAAGCTCTGCAAATCGCCACTGCGCGATTCCTTCGGCAAATGGGAAAACCTCAAGGTCGTGCTGATCGCGCTGTTCAGCATCAACGCCGGGCAAGCGGTGACGTTTTATGCGGCGCAGTTTTACGTGCTGTTCTTCCTCACCCAGTTCCTGAAAATGGACCCGGCCCTGGCCAACAGCCTGCTGATCGTCAGCGTGATCATCGGCGCGCCGTTCTTCATTTTTTTCGGTTGGCTGTCGGACAAGGTCGGGCGCAAACCGGTGCTGATGATCGGCCTGTTGCTGGCCACCGCGCTGTACTTCCCGATCTTCAAGACCCTGGCTCATTACGCCAACCCGGCGATCGACCAGGCCAGCCGTCAGGCACCGATTACCGTACTGGCCGACCCGGCGACCTGCACCTTCCAGTTTGATCCGGTGGGCAAGGCGAAATTTGACAGTCCGTGCGACAAGGTCAAAACCTTCCTGGTGAAACAGGGCCTGCCCTACAGCAGCGAAGCGGCCCCGGCCGGCAGCGGTGTGCAGGTCAGCGTCGGTGACGTGAGGCTTGAAGGCTTTGACGAAGCGGCCCTGCGGGGTGCGGTGACCCTGGCTGGGTATCCGTCAAAAGCCGACGTCCAGTTGATCAACAAACCGATGATCGTGGCGCTGATCGTCGCGCTGATCATCATCTCGGCCATGTGCTACGGGCCGCTGGCGGCGTTGATGGTCGAGCTGTTTCCGACGCGCATTCGCTACACCTCGATGTCCCTGCCGTATCACATTGGCAACGGGTGGTTTGGTGGATTCCTGCCGACGGTGTCGTTTGCGTTGGTGGTGTACACCGGGGACATTTTCTATGGGCTTTGGTACCCGGTGGTGATTACTGCGGTGAGCCTTGTGGTGGGGATGATCTGTCTGCGTGAGACCAAGAACGTGGATCTGGATACTAACTGAGGGTTGGTTGGTGTTTGGGCGGTTGGGGGCATGTCCATTGTTTCGGTGATGGCTGCTGGCGGTTTCGCCCTTACGGCGAGTCACTTGGAAAAGCCCCAAGTAACCAAGGGCTCTTGCCCCTTTCGTTCGGTGCCTCGCTCCGGTCCTGCTCCGTGGGCCCGCCGCCATCGGCCATCCATGGCCGGGGGCGGCTAACCCGGCATCCATGCCGGGTTGCCCACTACGCAGAACCTCCACTCGGCCTCTCGAGGGGGCGCTCAGATCAAAAGCTGAAGGCGAGCTAACGCTCGGCCTGATGAGTGGTGGGAATCAAAAGCGTATGGGGTTCCCTGTAGGAGCCGGCTTGCCGGCGAAAAGCGCCGGGGCAACGCGTTCATTCAGACAGCACGCGTTATCGTTGGCGTCCATCGCCAGCAAGCTGGCTCCTACAAGGGGAATGCATATGTGTCTGGATAAATACGATCAACTGTAGGAGCCGGCTTGCTGGCGATAGCGGTGGGTCAGTTAACGTATGTATTGGCTGGACGGACGCCATCGCCAGCAAGCCGGCTCCTACAGGGGTTTGGTGTACATGTCCGGAATGAGTGAACGCAGCTGAGAAGGCGAACGCGGACGACTGAAGAGCCAGGTCGGCTTTCAGGCCGCCTCGGCGGCTGTGGCGGTCGTCGCCCCCTCGAGAGGCCGAGTGGAGGTTCTGCGCAGTGGGCAACCCGGCATGGATGCCGGGTTAGCCGCGCACGGCCAAGGATGGCCGATCGCGGCGGGCCCACGGAGCAGGACCGGAGCGAGGGTATGGCGAGCATTAGCGAGGCACCGAACGAAAGGGGCAAAAGCGCTTGGTTACTTGGCGCTTCTCCAAGTGACTCGCCGTAAGGGCGAAACCAATAGCCGCCGTTACCCCAATAACGGATATGTACACCCCCCAAAAAAACCCAAACACCCCACACAAAGCCTTCGCGAGCAAATCCCACCAACACCGCGAAAAACAGAATTACCGCAAACACGAGCCGTTTTCGCTACTCTGGCTCCAAGCACCCATCGCCCCGCCACTCACCCGACCGAGGCACCATGATCATTTCATCCGCATCCGACTATCGCGAGGCAGCCCGCCGCAAACTCCCCCGGTTCTTGTTCGATTACATCGATGGAGGCGCTTACGCGGAGCACACACTAAGGGCCAACAGCGCCGACCTGACAGGCATCAGCCTGCGTCAGCGCATTCTGAAAAACGTCGAAACCCTGAGCCTGCAAACCACCCTCTTCGACCAGCCCCTCGCAATGCCGATCATCCTGGCGCCCGTAGGCCTGACAGGCATGTTCGCCCGTCGAGGCGAAGTACAAGCCGTGAAAGCGGCGCAAAACAAAGGCATTCCCCTGTGCCTGTCGACGGTCTCGGTGTGTTCGATCGAGGAAGTGGTGGCGCAAAGCCAACAATCCATCTGGTTCCAGCTGTACGTGCTGAAAGACCGGGGCTTCATGAAAAATGCCCTGGAACGGGCCAAGGCTGCCGGGGTGAAGAACCTGGTGTTTACCGTCGACATGCCCACGCCCGGCGCCCGCTACCGGGATGCGCACTCAGGCATGTCCGGACCGTTTGCGTCATCGCGGCGAATACTTCAGGCGATGACCCGCCCCGACTGGGCCTTCAACGTCGGCGTCATGGGACGCCCGCACGATCTGGGCAACATCTCGAAGTACCTTGGCAAAGCCGTCACGCTCGAAGACTACATGGGCTGGCTGGCGAACAACTTCGACCCGTCGATCAGCTGGAGCGATCTGGAGTGGATTCGTGACTTCTGGAAAGGCCCGATGATCATCAAGGGCATTCTCGATCCTCAGGACGCGCGAGACGCCGTCAGCTTTGGCGCGGACGGCATTGTGGTATCGAACCACGGCGGACGGCAGCTGGACGGCGTGCTTTCCACCGCCAAGGCATTGCCGCCCATAGTACAAGCGGTGGGGAATGATCTGACGGTGCTGGTCGACTCGGGGATCCGCTCGGGGCTCGATGTCGTGCGGATGCTGGCCCTGGGCGCGAAAGGTGTATTGCTGGGGCGATCCATGGCCTATGCGCTGGCCGCCGATGGTCAACGCGGGGTGGAAAACATGCTGGATATTTTCGCCAAAGAGATGCGCGTGGCCATGACGTTGACCGGAGTGACCTCGATTGCTCAGATAGATGAGTCGACGCTGGTGCGAGCGGTTCGTGAACTGAACGCTTGATCGTAAAAACGCCCTGTCGATGCAGGGCGTTTTCAATTACTCGACGTCTTTGAGAATCTCGAACTTCACCTGATCGGGATAGAACGCAATGTAGCCCCGAATCTGTTCTACCGACACTTTGGGATCTTCATAGCTCCACGCCGCATTCGCGCCCTCATGCCCCGGGACCTGCAGGCTGAAATAGCTCGCATCACCCTTGTAGGGGCAGTAACTCGTGTGGTCGGTGCGGGCAAAATACTTCTCGTCGATATCCTCCCGGGGCACGTAGTACACCGGAGGGTAATTGGCCTCCAGCAGCACCAGCGCGCGCGCCGACGCAGCCACCTGAATGCCGTGAAACTTCACCAACAGACAGCCAGGCTGCTCGGCGATGGTAATGACAGGGCTAGGACCGGAGCTTTTCATGAAATGCGTTCCTCGGGACGGTGAAAAACCTGTGGGAGCGTGCGATGCGGCAATCCGACTTGCCCGCAATGGGTCGCACAGTGCCCCAAAACTTGAGAACACAGCTTTGTCAGGTATAACCCAGATTTCATCAGCGCGACGGCTTCACAGCCGAACGGGGCGCTGAAGCTATCCGTCGCAGGACCGGCACAAGCGCAGAGGCGGATAACGTCAAATGCAGAAGCGAGATGCCGTTCGTTGCAATGAGTCGAAACGCACGAGCTGTACATCCATACAGATAAAGATTGCTCCATCGCTCATCAGCCGCCATTCTGTGCACCTCCCGGCAGTTGATGAACGATGGTGGTTATGCGGTTGTACCTCTGTGAAAAACCTTCCCAGGCCAAAGACATTGCGGCCGTGCTCGGCGCCCGGCGTCGCGGCGACGGCTGCTGGTTGGGAACGGACGTCACGGTGACCTGGTGCATCGGCCATCTGCTGGAAACCGCGCCACCGGATGCCTACGACGCACGCTACAAGCGCTGGGTGCTGGCGGATCTGCCGATCATTCCGGACAAATGGAAAATGACCGTCAAACCGCGCACCGCCAGTCAGTACAAGGCCGTCAAACGCTTGCTCGGCGAGGCCGATGAGTTGGTGATCGCCACCGACGCCGACCGTGAGGGCGAAATGATCGCCCGGGAACTGGTGGAGCATTGCCGTTATCGTGGGCCGATCCAGCGGTTGTGGCTGTCGGCGCTGGACGATGCGTCAATCCGCAAGGCATTGGCTGCGCTGAAGCCGGGGGCGGAGACCTTCAGCCTTTATCATTCGGCATTGGGCCGTTCACGGGCCGACTGGCTGATCGGCATGAACATGAGCCGGTTGTTCACGCTGCTGGGGCGCCAGTCCGGTTATCAGGGCGTATTGCCGGTCGGTCGAGTGCAAACGCCGACCCTGCGTCTGGTGGTGGACCGCGACCGCAGCATCGCCGATTTCGTCCCCGTGGCTTACTGGGCCATCGACGTGCAGCTGCTGCACGATGGCACCGCGTTCACTGCACAGTGGCGTGCGCCGTCCGACGTTTGCGACGACCAGGATCGCTGCCTCAATCAGGCACTCGCACAACAGGCAGCTGCGGCGATTGGCAACGCGGCGAGCGCCCGGGTGATCAAACTGCGTACCGAGCGCATGCGCGAAGTGGCGCCATTGCCGTTCGATCTGGGCACCTTGCAGGAGGTCTGTTCGAAGAAACTCGGGCTTGGCGCTCAGGAAACCCTCGACATCGCCCAGGCACTCTACGAAACCCATAAAGTCATCACCTACCCTCGCAGCGACTGCGGTTACCTGCCGGTGAGTCAACACAGTGAAGCGCCCGGTATTCTCGCCGCCCTGCGGCAAGCAGATCCGACGCTGAACGCCTTGCAGGACCACCTTGAACCGCAACGGCGCTCACGGGCCTGGAATGACGCCAAGGTCAGCGCTCACCACGGCATCATCCCCACGGCTGCGGCAAAGAACCTGGATCGACTGGTGGGCAAGCAGCGAGCGGTCTACACGCTGATCCGCGCGCGGTATCTGGCGCAGTTTCTGCCCAACCATGAATACGACCGGACCCAGGCCGACTTCGACTGTGCCGGCGAAGCCTTGCGCGCGGTCGGCAAGCAGATCGTCGAACCCGGCTGGAAACGCGCCCTGCCCGAGGCCCTTGCTCCGGCCAAGGGCCGCGAAGTACCGGCGCCGCAAACACTGCCGACATTGAGCGAAGGCCGTGATTGCGCGGTGGCCGAAGTGAAGCTCAAGGACCTTTGGACGCAGCCGCCCAAACCGTTTACCGAGGGTGATTTGATCAAGGCGATGAAGAACGTCGCCAAGCTGGTCGAGGATCCACTGCTGAAACAGAAACTCAAGGACACCACCGGGATCGGCACCGAGGCCACCCGCGCCTCGATCATTCAGGGCCTGCTCGACCGTGGTTATCTGATCAAGAACGGCAAGGCCCTGGCCGCCACCCCGGCGGCATTCAGCCTGATCGACGCCGTGCCGCGCGCGATTGCCGACCCTGGCACCACGGCGATCTGGGAGCAGGCGCTGGACATGGTGCAGAGCGGCGAAATGAGCCTGGAAGAATTCGTCACCAAACAAGCGGCGTGGATGAGCAAGCAGGTTGCCCGCTGCTCCGGCCTGAGCCTGACCATCAGCGGGCCTGCAAGCCCTGCCGGGCGAGGTGCCACACCCTGGAAAAACAAACGCAAGCCGGCCAAACGCAAGCCATCGACCGGCGCCAAACGTGCAGCAAAAACGCCGGGTAAAGCTTGATGGCACTTCGACTGGCCAGCGATGGTCTAGTGTTCTTCAAGCCCGGCTACAGCCCTGTTTCCTGAAAAGGCATCGACCATGATTATCGTGCACCACCTGAACAACTCCCGCTCCCAGCGCATTCTGTGGCTACTGGAAGAACTGGCCATCCCTTACGAACTGAAGCTCTATCAGCGCGATCCGAAAACCAACCTGGCCCCGCCGGAACTGAAAGCGATCAACGCCCTGGGCAAATCGCCGGTCATCGAAGACGGCACGCAGAAGCTGATTGAGTCCGCCGCAATTATCGACTACCTGATTCGTCGCCATGGCGAGGGGCGGCTGCAACCCGATCCGTCCACCCCGGCCTACGATGAATACGTGCAGTGGCTGCATTTCGCCGAAGGCTCGGCCATGTTGCCGCTGATGTTGAACCTGTATGTCGGACGTCTCGGTGAAGCCGGCGCACCGCTGCATCCACGGATCAACTCGGAAGTAGCCAACTACCTCGGCTATCTGAACACGGCACTGAACCAGTCCGATTACCTGCTGGGCAAGGAATTCAGCGCAGCCGATATCCAGATGAGTTTCATAGGTGAAATCGCCCGCGCCCAAGGCAAGCTCGGCGACTACCCTCATGTAGCGGCCTGGGTCGAGCGCTTCCAGGCGCGCCCGGCCTATCAAGCCGCACTGAAGAAAGGCGGAAAATACGACTTCGCGCCTCACTGATTGATTCCGCTCTGAACAGGAGCCAGCCCGCATGCCCTCGATAGAACTGCACGCCGCTCAGCGCGACGAACTGGAAACGCTCGAAAACCTGATGCAGTTCTATATGTACGACCTCAGTGAGTGGCTGCCGCTCAAACTCGGCGGGCATGGCTTCTTCCACATCCAGTCGCAACAGGACTACTGGCGCAACCCCGCAACCCGCCCGTTCCTGATCAAGGTCGACGGGGAGCTGGCCGGTTTTGTGACCGTGGATGACAACACCCATCTGCCTGGCGCCCAGAACAACATCGGCTACCTTTTTGTCAGCCGACGCTTTCGTGGCCAAGGAGTCGCGACGTTTGTCGTTTCTACCCTCTTGAGCCAGCTGCCCGGGCAATGGCAGATTTTCCACATCGATGCCAACCCGCCTGCACGGCAGTTCTGGGCCAGTGTGATGCCACACCTCACGGGTGACGCGTTCTCCCGGCATCAGCACTCAGTGGACGGTTATCCCTGCACCTTTTACCGCTTCCAAAGCGCGCCGCCCTCGTCCTGAGGGGCGCTTTCTCCCTGCTGCTTTCTAATTCCAAACAGCTTTGTCCGACAATATGTAGTGACTGAAAATAATCACTACAAAACCGTTGACGCCTCCGATTTGCCCTTGCATGATGCAGACATCTCCCCGATCGGGAGTACAGCAACATGTTTGAGCAAGCTCGTCTGACCGCCGAGCTGTTTTTCCCGGATACACGCTGCCCACAAGGCAGATTGAAGAAGCTGACCTGGCCCGAACGTCCAGTACAAGGACGAGAAGCGCTGGCGATCAATCCTCATGAAGCTTGTGGCCGACCCTGAAAACGTCGGCAGTGGCCTGAAGGTATTCGCTGCTTCTCTTCGTTGTGACGCTATTGCGTAGCAGTTATTCAACACGACTACATGCAACAGACGCGGAACCCCGTCACTTTCGACGGCCGAACGCTGACGTCCTGGTTTCGGTGCCAGGGATCAACTAACCGATGGGCTACTTGTATTAGCGAATCAACTTTGAAAGATCACCAAATGGTCAAGGGGCATATTATGAATCTGAACAATCAACCTACTATCGATGAACTGGCTCGTATGTTCGCTGCGCAAAAAGACAGCCACGACAGCCACATTCTGTGGATCAGCAAATCGGGCCAGGTTCATATCGATTGCCTGTCGCCGCATGCCCATGAAGCCGAGTTCGACCAGAACAACCAGAACCTGTTGGCCCGATTGAAAATGTACCGTCGCGGCCAGGGTTATGTCGGCAAGAAAGCTGCAGCCGACAAAGACTTCATCGGCAATGTCCTGCAAACGCTGAAGCAGGCTTGGGACTCGATGCAGAACCAGAATGAAGTTCGGGTGATTGATCGGTTCTACTGATAAACCATCGCAATAAAAAAGGCCCCGCTCGAATAAACGAGCGGGGCCTTTTTGTTTGTCTCCGGTTTGCCAAACAAAGCTATTGTTAAGCGTATCCGCTGTTGGTCACTGGAGACTTGCGATGAAAAACAAGCTGATATTCCCGCTGTTGCTGGTTCTGACAAGTGTTGCTCAGGCAAACAGCGTCGACGGTGTCCCGTCATTCGCGGTGGAGTGCCCCGGCAAGTTTCTCGTCCAGGCGGATCAGGATGGGCCGGTCATGATCAACGGCAAGGAAGCCGATACCAAAATCATCAGTGAGCGCCGCTTCGAAGCCAAAGGCTCCGGCATCACCTTGTCAATTGTCCTCGCCGATGACGATTCGGTCGCCGTGACCTCCACCGGCAAAGCCTCCAACGGCGTGTGTCAGTCAGTGGATGACTGACGTCGCCTCAACGGTTCCCAGCAACAGTTCCATGAAGGCCACCGACGCCGCGCTGTGGTAGTTGTTTTTACGCCGCAGCAGCGCGGCCCCGCGCTTGGGCGCCTCCCCCAGCAACGGGATCCTGCGTAATGCGCGGTCCTGAGTGGCGATGGGTTCCGGAAGGATGGTGGCAATCGCCGTGTGGCGGATGACTTCCAGCAAGGTGCTGACCGAGTTCACCTCGATGGCCACTTTTGGCGTGATCCGCTGCTCAGCGAAATACTCATCGATTCGGGTTCGGGTGACGAAGTCCGTGGCCAACAGGGCAAACTCCAGCTGGGCCACCGCTTCAGCGGATAACGCGACCCGGCTTTCGTACAACGGATGATCCCGCCCGACCATCACGCCCAGCGTCTCGGTAAACGCCGGGATCGACTCGATGTCGGCATTCCTGACCTGATCAAATGCAATGGCGATGTCCAGCGAGTCATCCAGCAGCCCGGCCTCAATGTCGTCCATCGACAACTCGAAAATCTCCAGGTGAATATTCGGATAGCGCGCCACGTAGTCGCGCACCAATGGCCCGACCAGATACGCCATGAACGTCGGCGTCATCGCCAATCGCAACGTCCCCCGGGACAAGTCCTTCACGTCATGCAACGCCCGTTTACCCGCCTCCAGTTCCACCAGCACCCGCCGAGCGCACTCGATATAGGCCTCACCCGCATCGGTCGGCTTGACTGTGCGCGAGGTGCGATCGAACAGGCTCACGCCGAGGGTTTCCTCCAGTTGGCGGATCTGTTGCGACAAGGTCGGTTGGGACACGTGCAAAGCCTCGGCAGCACGGGTGAAGCCGCCGTGGTCGGCGACCGCCAGCAAGTAGCGCAAATGTCGGAGCAACATCGGGATCAACCTATAGGCAGGGCTTATGCAATGCATTGTATATCGGTCTTGGACGCTATGAATCAATCGGCAGAAGATTGCTTCACACCCAGCAGTACTCAACCCGATAGGAGATTCACCATGCAACAGTCCCACGCTTACAACGACCCGAGCCTGGCCCTGACCACCTCGATCCTCGATGCCAAGGCGCGCAAGAACCTGTCGTGGCAGGACCTGACCGACGGCACCGGCCTCGGCCTGGCCTACGTCACCGCCGCCCTGCTCGGTCAGCACCCACTGCCGGAAAGCGCCGCCAAAGTGATTGGCGAGAAACTCGACCTGGACGCCGACACCGTGGCCCGCCTGCAAATCATTCCACTGCGCGGCAGCCTCTCTGGCGTGCCGACCGACCCGACCATCTACCGCTTCTACGAAATGATCCAGATCTACGGCACCACGCTCAAAGCCCTGGTTCATGAACAGTTCGGCGACGGCATCATCAGTGCGATCAACTTCAAGCTCGACATGAAAAAAGTCGAAGACCCGGAAGGCGGCTCCCGCGCCGTGATCACCCTCGACGGCAAGTTCCTGCCACTGCGTCCTTTCTGACTTGATCCCGGCCCGCACTCAAGTGCGGGCCAGTTCCAGAACCCCGCTTGTTTCTTTGTTCACCACATTGGCCTGGAGGATGCCCCATGAAAAAAATTCTGTTGGTGCTGTCGTTATTAGCGGGCATGTCTGCCCAGGTTCACGCAGAAGAAACGGCCGTCGCGTACGAGTACGGCATGAAACTGGACATCGCGCATGTCGTGAGCATCACGCCGATTGCCGATGAATGCGGGGTCGTCCCTGTGAAAATGACGTACCAGGACTCCACAGGTGCCACCCACATTCTGGACTACAGCGTGTTTGGCACCGGCTGCTCGAACTGATCCCCCATCATTTGAAAGGAAATTCCCCCATGAAAGCGCTCATCGACGGTTTTTTGAAGTTCCAGACGGAAGCCTTCCCGCAACGGACCGACCTGTTCAAACACCTGGCCACCACGCAACACCCCGGCACGCTGTTCATCACCTGTTCCGACAGCCGTGTCGTGCCGGAACTGCTGACTCAGCAAGAACCCGGCGAACTGTTCGTGATCCGTAACGCCGGCAATATCGTGCCCTCCTACAGCCCGCATCCGGGCGGTGTATCGGCCACGGTCGAATACGCGGTGGCCGTACTGGGCGTCACCGACATCGTGATTTGCGGCCATTCGGATTGTGGCGCGATGACAGCCGTCGCCAACTGCAAATGCATGGATCACCTGCCCGCCGTCAGTGGCTGGTTGCAACACGCGGAATCGGCGAAGGTCATCAACGAATCCCGGCCTCATGCCAGCGACGCGGCGAAAGTGAGTTCGATGGTGCGGGAAAACGTGATCGCGCAACTGGCGAACATTCAGACGCACCCGAGCGTGCGACTGGCTCAGGAAAAAGGCCTGCTGAACCTGCATGGCTGGGTCTACGACATCGAAACCGGGTCGATCGATGCACTGGATGCCAACAGCCGCACGTTCGTGTCGCTGGTCAAGCACCCGAGCACGTGCGCCGTTCACGGCAAAGCGGTTGAAGCGGCTTGATCCGCGCACCAGAGGGCCATCGCCCTCAGCTGGCACCGTGCAGCCAATCAACATCCGCGCTCAATAGCCGCGAAGTGAAAATGCAGCGCGCCCGATTCACGGAAGCGCTGCACCCCGCTTTATTTGTCTTCCGGTTTGGCTGACGAGGATGGCCGGATCTCCGGGTTTTCCTCGGCGTTTGGCGGTGTTGGAAAGCTTCCAGGCGTGAACACGTGAGTCAGCAATTCCCTGGCATCGATTTCATTGACACCACTGACCGTGCGAGCCAGCGCAACAGCCTGCTCACATTGCTTATGCGTGTTGACGCGACCACTCAACATCACCGTTCCCGCGAGGGTTTTGACATGGACTTGCAGGCCAAGGGTCGGATCGGCCAACGCCAAGGCCGACTTCACCCGGGCTGTCAGCCACACGTCGTGCGTGGCCATTTCCAGCTTATGAGAGTAATGATCGAAGGATGGAAGTTTCATGGCGGACCCCTGTCTCAAGACGCAGTCGCAGACACCCTTAATTATAGTGCGGTCTGCGCTTGAGGTCGGGTTCTCAGCGTTTGACCGACAGATCGATCTGGGTCATGCGACTACGGATCGTGAACACGCCATCGCCCGAGAGAATCGCGCTGCGAGCGAACAGGCGACCACTCTCCCAGTTCGAAAGCCCCAGTTCCGGTTTGTTCAGCGCGTACTGTCCGTCAACCCAACGGGTAATCCCGTTGCCGACAAAAGGCGCGTTGACTGCGTTGTAGAAGCGCTCATGCGCCTCGGCATCTTCACTGATCAACGACACGGTGAATTGCGGGCTGTAGCGATTGAACAAGACGATGGCCTGGCCCAGATCATCGACGATCTTGAGGCTGACCTCCGGGGTTTCTTCCCATTCCCACTCGCGGCCCAACTGGTCTTCGGGCAGTGGTTCGGCCAACGCTTCAGTCTGGTAGCCGTCAGGACGATAGACCTCGACGGTTGCACTCCGCCAACGGCCAGGCAAATACGTTTCGCTGCCCTCGACGATGTGCAACTTGCAGCCCTCTTCCCGGGCGCTGCCGGCTTTTTCCAAGGCGTCCAGAAACAGCGGCACCAGTTCGGCGGCGCGGTCGCGGTGGATCAGGCAGACGTTCAGGGTGTTGCAGACTTTACGGTCCAGGGAATTGCGCACGACGGCGGCAAAACGCTTGGCGTCGGCGTCCTTGTCGGCGACCAGCCAGGCGCCACCGGTGCCATGCAGGCTGACGGCAGTGCCGACCTGTTGCGCGATGCTGCCCAACTGACTGACCGCACGCCCCGAACCACGGGCCACCGCCAACGACAGACGACGGTCGGCGAACATGGCCCAACCGGCGGCGTGATTGACGCTTTCCACCAGCGACACTGCGCCCACCGGCAAACCGGCCTCACTCAATGCCGGATTCAACGCGTGGGTGACAATGGCTTGCGCCGTGCCCAAGGCATCGCTGCCAATGCGCAGCACCGCGGTGTTGCCGGTGCGCAACACGCCGGCGGCGTCGGCGAAGACATTCGGCCGGCCCTCGAAGACGAAGGCGACGATGCCCAACGGCGAAACCACCTGCTCGACTTTCCAGCCGTCATGCTCGACGCAACTGATCACTTTGCCGCGCGTGGCTGACGCATCGCGCCAGGCCCTGAGGCCCGCGATCATGTCACGACGCATGCGCTCATCGGCCAGCAACCGTGTGGTGGAGCGTCCACGCGACTTGGCCCATTCGATGTCGGCCCGGTTGGCGGCTTCGATCAAGTCCCAGCAGTCCTGGTTTTCCAGGCGTTGGGCAAAAAGGTCGAAAAACGCACTGATCGCCTGATCGGAAACGGCAGACATCGCCGTAAACGCCGCTTCAGCCCGCTCAATCGCGACCGCCGCTGCTTTCTGGTCAGCAACGGGAATCAGCAGCAACTCGCCGCTGACCTGCTCCACCAACAGGTGGTCCCCGGGCTGAAAGCGCAAGGCCAGTTCGGGGCTGACCACAGTGACGCGGTTACCAGCGAAAGGGATTGGCGTGCCAGCGACTAGACGTTCGAGCGCAAGAGACATGAAGCGGTTTCACCATGCAATGGGCGGTCAGAAAATGTATAGCAAAACTTCTGGAGCGTCATTAACCGGTGGCCATCCTGCGCATTTCGTTCGATTGCAAAACCGTACGCAAATCCCCTGTAGGAGCCGGCTTGCTGGCGATAGCGGTGGATCAGTCAACGTGTGTATTGGCTGGACAGACGCCATCGCCAGCAAGCCGGCTCCTACAGGGGATCGGTGGACATGTCCAAAATGAGCGGTCGCAGTAGTGAAGGAGAACGCGGACAACTGAGAAACAGGTCGGCTTTCAGGCCGCCTCGGCGGCTGTGGCGGTAGTCGCGCCGGCCACAACCCCGCGCTATCAGAACACCGACCAGCCGATCCGCTGGCTCAACAACTCCAGCGCGGCCATGCCCGCCAGTGAGTTACCGGCGGCGTTGAGTTCCGGTGACCAGACGCACACTGTGAACTGCCCCGGCACCACCGCGACGATCCCGCCGCCCACGCCGCTTTTGCCTGGCAAACCGACGCGATAGGCGAAGTTGCCCGCCTCGTCGTAGAGGCCGCTGGTGGCCATGATGGAATTGACTTGCTGGGTCTGGCGGCCGCTGAGGATCTGTTCGCCGCTGTGCTTGCAGAAGCCGTCGTTGGCCAGGAAGCAGAACGCCCGCGCCAGGTCCACGCAGCTCATGCGCAGGGCGCAATGGCTGAAGTAGCTGCGCAGCACCGCTTCGACATCGTTGTGAAAATTGCCGAAGGATTGCATCAGGTACGCCATGGCGGCGTTGCGCGCACGGTGCTGGTATTCGGACTCGGCGACCTTGCCGTCCACCATGACTTGCGGATTGCCCGACAGGCGCCGGACGAAATCACGCATCGACAGCGCAGGGGCGGCAAAACGTGACTGATTGATGTCGCAGATCACCAGCGCACCGGCGTTGATGAACGGATTGCGCGGGCGCCCGCGTTCGAATTCCAGCTGCACCAGCGAGTTGAATGGCTGCCCGGAAGGCTCGTGACCCAGGCGTTGCCAGATCGCTTCGCCGGAATGCTCGATGGCCTGCACCAGGCTGAACACCTTGGAAATACTCTGCACCGAGAACGGCGTGTGGGCGTCACCGGCGCAAAACAGCTCGCCGTCGTTGCCGTACACGGCGATACCCAGTTGATTGGCCGGCACGGTGCCGAGGGCAGGAATGTAGTCAGCCACCTTGCCCTGACCGATCAGGGGCCGAACTGCGTCAAGGATCTCGCTCAACAGCGCTTGCATGCCGGGTTCCGAAGTCTCGCCCCAAGGGATTGCGGGGACACTGACGCTAGACGCTGGTGGTCAGCAGCGGATCACAGTTGTGAATTGGAATGCCATTGTAGGAGCCGGCTTGCTGGCGATAGCGGTGGTTCAGTCGACACATTTATCGCCTGAACGGACGCTATCGCCAGCAAGCCGGCTCCTACAGGAGTTTGTGTAGGCCAAGGAAATTTCGGGGGTTACGTATCAGAGTGTGTACAGCCCCGTCCTTGACACACCCCGTCCATAAAACCCCACCCCAACGACACATCGCAGATACACCCGATTGATGAAATGTGCCTGTCGATTGGCTCAGCCGATCAAAGCGCTCAACTCACTCAATGCTACGGAGTATCACCATGTTCAAGCTCTCGACTTCTTCCCTGACCCTCGGCCTGATCATCGCCGGCGGCCTGGCCCTGTCCAACGTCGCGTCGGCCTCCGAGTCCGAAGCGTTCAGCATGAAACAGCTGGCCCACGGCTACAGCCAGGCCCACGCCGACACCGCGGAAAAACCGGCTGAAGGCAAATGCGGCGAAGGCAAGTGCGGCGCCGGCGAGTAACCCTTGCGCGGGGCCGCGAGCCCCGCATCCCTGACTGAACGGAGACCACGTCCATGAACTCTGCAATCTCGTCGGCCGTGAAAGGCCTGCACCTGAACCTTGACCGTGCCGGTAGCTGGCTCGCCCCATTGACCCTGCGGTTGTTCATTGCCTGGGAATTTTTCGAGTCAGGCCTGGAAAAATGGAATGGCGAAAACTGGTTCGCCGACATTCAGGATCGCTTTCCGTTTCCCTTCGACCAGATACCGGCGACGCTGAACTGGGAACTGTCGATGTGGGCCGAACTGCTTTGCGCCCTTGCCATCCTCGTCGGCCTTGGCACGCGGATTTCGGCCATCGCGTTGATCGTGGTCACCCTTGTGGCGACGGCCGCCGTCCACTGGCCGGCCGATTGGTCTACATTGAGTGAGCTTGCTCAGGGTTACGCCATCAGCAACAAGGGCCACGGCAACTTCAAACTGCCGCTGATTTACCTCGCCGCCCTGATGCCGCTGTTGCTCTCGGGTGCCGGCAAGCTCAGTCTCGATACGTTGTTGGCTCGCTTCTTCTGGCGTCGCAATCATCGCTGAGGCGCCAGGGTTTCGATAACGTACCTGCCACTCCCAATAGAACAGGAGCAATCGCCATGAGTCTCACTCTCTACGGTTTTGACGGCAGTACTTATGTGCGCACAGTGAAGATGTTGCTGGTGGAAAAAGACGCGGACTTCGAGCAGGTGCAGGTCAACGTGATCAAAGGGGAACCACACCTGCCGGAGCATCTGGTGCGCCACCCGTTCGGCAAGGTGCCCGTCGTCGACCACGACGGCTTTCGGGTGATCGAAACCGGTGCGATCATTGCCTATCTGGACGAAGTCCTGCCCGGCCCGTCAATCACCCCGGACAACGCCCACGACCGTGCGCGCACCCACATGGCCCAGGGCATTTATGATTCCTACGGTTATGGCGCGCTGGTCTCGGTGTTCGGCTACCATCTGTTTCCCGACTTCATTGGCGGGCAGAATGAAGATTCGCGCCGCCAAGGCATCGAGAACTCGAAACGAGTGCTGCGCGAGTTGATGAAGATTAAAGGCACCGATCCGTATATCGCCGGCCTTGAACCGAGCATCGGCGACTTCTACCTGGCACCGGGTTGCGCCTACATCGCGATGACTCCGGATGCGCCACAGGTATTTGCCGTGGACGGCTTCAACAGCTGGTGGAAACGGATGCAGGGGCTGACGAGCTTCAAAGCCACACAGCCGCATTAAGCTACGCCCCAACTCACTTGCGAAGACAGGAGCCACCATGAGCGTGACCACCCAATGGATCGAGATCGACAGCGCTGAAGGTAAATTCGGCGCTTACCTGGCGATTCCGCATACCCAGAAAGGCCCGGGGATTGTGCTGATCCAGGAGATCTTCGGTGTGAATGAACACATCCGCTCGGTCGCCGAGCAATATGCCGCCGACGGCTACCTGGTGATTGCACCGGACCTGTTCTGGCGCAACGGCCCGCGCATTGAACTGACCTACGACGAAGCCGGCTGGAAACGCGCCGTCGAATTGATGAACGCCACCGACGTCGGCAAAGCGCAGAAAGACATCGAACTGGCCATCGACGCCCTGAAAGCACAACCGGGTCTGGATGGCGGCATTGCCTCCATCGGCTACTGCTTCGGCGGCTTGCTCTCCTACCACACCGCTGCCAACGGGCTGGTGGACGTGGCGATCGCCTATTACGGCGGCGGCATCCAGAACCAACTGGACCGCGCCGATGAAATCGAAGTGCCGCTGTTGATGCACTTCGGCGAACAGGACAGCCACATCCCGCTGGAAGCCGTGGAGAAAATCGCCGAGCGTTTCGACAACAACGATAACGTTGAAATCGTGGTTTACCCGGAAGCCGAGCATGGTTTCAACTGCTCGCATCGCGACAGCTACAACCAGCGTGCCGCGGCTGAAGCCCATGGCAATACGCTGATCTTCCTGGGCATGGAACTCTAAGACCGACACGCTTCAGGTAGGAGCCCGGCTTGCTGGTGATGGTGATTTCAAAGACGCCTTCGCCAGCAAGCCGGCTCCTACGGATCACAGGTGTGTTCGGGGTCGCGGGTTCACGCAAAACCTGTAGGAGCCGGCTTGCTGGCGATGGCGATTTCACTGACGCCTTCGCCGGCAAGCCTGGCTCCTACAGATCTCGGGTGTGTTCGGGGTCGCGGGTTGACGCAAAACCTGTAGGAGCCAGCTTGCTGGCGATGGCGATTTCAAAGACGCCATCGCCGGCAAGCCTGGCTCCTACAGATCTCGGGTGTGTTCGGGATCGCGGGTTGACGCAAAACCTGTAGGAGCCGGCTTGCTGCGGGCGGCGTTCCGACGATGGCGATTTCAACGACGCCTTCGCCGGCAAGCCTGGCTCCTACAGGTTTGGCGTTTATTGATTGATCGTCATGACTTTCATAATCACAACTCTTCCGCTTGCGCAGTGTCGGCCAGCTTCGGCTGTGCGTTGCGCTCGTGCACATGGCGATGCGGTGTGCGGTCGATGTTCAGGCTGAGGATTTCCGGACGGCTGTAGTGGCCGCGCCCATCCATCTGACGCTTACGCACTTCGATCTGGAACAAGTCGATGTCGGCAATGACTTCACCTTCACCTTCGGTCAGTGCGCCGACGACTTCACCTTGCGGATCGATGATCGCGGTGTAGCAACCACCGGAGATCGGACCAATGCCGCAACCGGTGTCAGCCATGATTTGCGCCTGCTGTTCCGGGTACAACCAGGCCGTCGAGTTGACCACGAAGCACGCCGATTCCAGCGCGTGCATGCGGATGCTGACTTCCATCTGGCGGGTGAACCGCTCACCGGCGAACGAACCGGGGTACATCGAGGCGTGGATCTGTTCGCCATCTTCGATCAAGGCATAACGCGCCAGCGGATTGTAGTGTTCCCAGCAAGCCAGTTGACCAATGCGGCCAACAGCGCTGTCGGTTGCGCGCAGGCCGGAACCATCACCCATGCCCCAGATCATGCGCTCATGATAGGTCGGCGAAATCTTGCGACGGGCCTGAATCAGGGTGCCGTCCGCATCGAACAGCAATTGCGTGTTGTACAGGGTACTGCCATCGCGCTCGTTGACGCCGATGGACACCACCATGTTGGCATCCTTGGCGGCTTTGCCAATGGCATCGGTGGTCGCGGAAGGCACGACGACGGCCTGATCGAGCAATTTGTAGTGCTCGGAACCCATTTCGAACGGCGCCTGCACAAAGGAAAAGTACGGGTAGTACGGCACGATGGTTTCCGGGAAAACGGCGAACTGCACGCCTTTCTCGCCGAGTTCACGGATCTTGTTGACGACCTTTTCTACAGTGCCTTCACGGCTGTAGAGCACAGGTGCGATCTGGACGGCAGCGGCTTTGACGATGGTCATGGCGGTGATCTCAGTGGGGAATGGGCTTCAACGAGACCGAGATTACGCCAATAATATTTTGGCTCAAATGTCGAATACACCACCTTTTAAGCCACACAGATAGCGATTTCAAATACGCCATCGCCAGCAAGCCGGCTCCTACAGATCGAGGGGATGTCCAGAATCGAGGATTCACACCCAACCTGTAGGAGCCGGCTTGCTGCGGGCGGCGTTCCGACGATGGCGATTTCGAGAACGCCGCCCGCAGCAAGCCGACTCCTACAACGTCAGCCTCGATTCGCACGCTGGATGACTTGCGGCGGTTGACCAAAGGCGCGAATAAACGCCCGGCGCATCCGCTCGCGATCACCAAAACCGGTCTCTGTCGCCACCACATCGATGGCGTGCCGGCCGGTTTCCATCATCAGGCGCGCGGCCTCCACCCGCAGGTTTTCAATGGCCTTGGCAGGAGACTGACCGGTTTCGGCATGGAATACGCGACTGAACTGTCGCGGGCTGAGGTTGGCGGCACTGGCCAGTTCCTCGACCGACAGCTCGGACTTCAAATGCTGCTTGGCATAGGTCAACGCGGCTTGAATGCGGTCAGTCTTGGGCTCGAGTTCAAGCATCACCGAAAACTGCGACTGCCCGCCCGCGCGTCGGTGGTACACCACCAATTGCCGGGCCACCCGCCGCGCTACGTCTGCACCGAGGTCACTTTCCACCAGGGCCAATGCAAGATCGACACAGGCACTCATGCCCGCAGCGGTCCAGACGTTGCCGTCGTTGATGAAGATCCGGTCCTCCTCCACCTTCACCTTCGGGTAAGCCCGTTGCAACGCAGGCGCATGGCACCAGTGCGTGGTTGCTCGCCGGCCATCGAGCAGACCGGCCTCGGCCAGCGCGATGGCCCCGGTGCAGATCGAGCCGACCCGGCGGCAGCTCTGACTGGCGCTGCGCAGAAACGCCACCATGCCCGATGAAACCGGACGGATCAGGTTGTCGCCCATCACCAGCAGCGTGTCGAACGAGCGCTGATCGAACGCGGTGGTCTCCACGCCGAAGCCGGCGGAGGTCTGCACCGTCCCGCCGTGTTCCGACAACAAGGTGAGGCTGTACACCGGCTCGTCGGCGGCGCCATTGGCCATTTCGAACGCCGCACACATGGCCAGGCCCAGCACCTGGAATTCGGGGTAAACGATGAGGCCGATCTCGTGCATGACGCCAATTCCCGATGACCGTAAAGGAGGTTTGATAGCTTTTAAGGCCATCTAACTTGCACTGTACGCCCTGATCAGGTCTACACCTAACGGAAAGCCGTTGGCCGGCAACACGAGGCTCGGCCGTGGTCGATGCGTTGAACTATGCGAAGTTATGAAGGGATCGCGGCTGGCACTCAGTGCCGGGACATCAACCCATGCAGCACACCGAACCGCAAACCGGGCTCGGACGGTGTCATGTGCGAGACGCCGAAGACTTTGAACGCTGCCAGCATCAGCACCAGCCCACCGGGCAGGATGCTCAGGCGGTGACTTTGCAGGCCCGCGAGCCTGAGTTGATTGACGTGCCCCACTTCCAGCAGGCGCAGCGACAGGCGCAACAGGCCGCTGTAGGTAATGCCGCTCTGGCCTTCGTCGTTCAAACCGTTGGCCTTGAGCACTTTGGCGAGCATCCGTGCGGTGCCTGATGAGCCGATCACCTGCTGCCAGCCCAGCGAGCGATAACGGCGCGCCACGCGTTCGAATTGCAGGGTGGCGACACGCTCGGCTTCCAGCAGCGCCGGGGCCGTGATGCGCCCTCCTTGAAAATAACGCGCACCAAAGGTGCCGCTGCCGATGGCAATGCTCTCGGTCAACAGCGGCTGCGCGCCCTGCCCGAGGATCAATTCCGTGGAGCCGCCACCGACGTCGATCACCAGCCGTTTGCGTTCCGTACCGGGAACCGTGTGAGCCACACCGGCGTAAACCAGCCTTGCTTCTTCATGCCCGGAGATCACGTCGATGCGAAAACCCAGATGCCGCTCAGCGCTGGCCAGGAATAATTGGGCATTGTCGGCTTCACGCACGGCGCTGGTCGCCACCGCCCGCACACGACCGGGCTCAAAGCCGCGTAACTTTTTGCCGAATCGCGCGAGTGCCTGCCATCCGCGATCCAGTGCCATTTCGTCCAGCGCACCGCCCTGAAAACCCTCCGCCAGACGCACTGGCTCGCGCAGGGTTTTCACCTCCTGGATCACCAGTTGCTGATTCCGCTTGACCGACTGGCCGATCATCATGCGAAACGCATTGGAACCCAGGTCGATGGCCGCAAACAGGGAGGCATCTCCTTTCATTGAGGTATTCCTTGCAAATTCATCTGTCAGCAGACCCAGGCCCGCTGAACGTTCAAGACGGTTTGCAAGAATTTTTACATAGGTTCGATGACATCCAGATGACATCGCTAATGGGCCTCTCCGCCCTTGGGCTTATAGAAGAGAAACATGCTGGTCTCGGTGGTCTTGATGTATTTTCTGGCCCAATCGGGGTTCACGTTGCGGTCGTGAAAATACATCGCGCCGTGGGTGCGGTCGTTGAGCTGCTTGTTGAGCGCCTTGCGCGCGATTTCCTTGGCGATCATGTATTGGGTTTCTTCCTGGACCTGATCGGAACGCCCGTCACACCACCAGGAAAACTGGCAATTCTTGGTTTCAGATCCCTGTTTGACCACCGCGCACACCGTGTCCGGAAAGCCCTCATGGCCCAGGCGATTCATCACCACGCTGGCCACGGCTTCCATGTCGGCGGAGGATTTGCCCTTGGCTTCCCAATAAATGGAGCGCGCCAGGCAGGTGATTGCATCGTCCAGCGGCGACGCACCTGCCGGGTCGACTGCCTGCACTTCGGAGGTGGTAATCGCTTCGGACTTGGGCACCGGCACATCGGCCCCCTTCTCCGCCGCTTTCTGTTCCAGCACTTCGGCCTTGTTTTCGGCCGCTTCCTTTTTTTGTTCCTGTTCAGTCGCCGCTGCCTGGCCGCCGAGTAACGTGATTGCAAAGCAGGTCGCTATCCAAATCAAGCGCATGATCGACCCTTCTGAGTGGACTGGATTCAAGCAACAAACTGTCGACGCTGAGCGCCCCTGGCCGGCGACATCGCTTGATTGTAGTTGCCCGTTTTCATTTCGACAGACGGCCGACAACCTGTATTTCGGTGTGAAAAGGCATTGCGCTCACAGGGGTGAAATCGCGCATCATGGGCGCAGTCCGAACAAGGGAGATTTCCATGCGTGTCCTGCCACCCGTTTTGCGTCTTGCCACGTTGTCGCTGGGGCTGTTGTTCGCCATGAATGCGCTGGCGGCCGACGAGAAACAACTGATCGACTCGATCAACGATTACCGCAGCCAGAACCAGCGGTGCGCAGGCCAGGTCTCGTCGGAACTGCCACCGCTGGCGGGTGATCCACGGCTGGTGTTGTCCGCCACCAGCATCGGCAATCTGCAACAGGCCATGGTCGCCGCGAATTATCCGATGAAGAACGTGCAGGCGATCAGCCTGTCCGGGCCGCGCGATGCGGCGGCGGCGATGAAAGCGATCCAGGAGAGCTTTTGCCAGATCGTGCTCGATCCGCAATTCGTCGACATCGGCGTGAGCCGCCAGGACCGTGAATGGCGCATCGTGGTCGCCCGTCCATTGTTGAGCGCGCGCCTGGGCGACTGGCAGGCGGAAGGCCAGAAGCTGCTGGCCGAACTCAACGTCGCCCGCAGCCGTGCACGTCAGTGCGGCACGCAATCCTTTGCCGCCGCCACGCCGTTGACCTGGAACGCCACACTGGCGACAGCCGCCGAGACGCATGCGCGGTCCATGGCCAACAACAATTACTTCGATCACAAGGACCGCGACGGTCGCACGCCGGGTGACCGGGCAGAACTGGCGGGTTACAGCGGCCAGCAGATCGGCGAGAACATCGCCGCCGGGCAAGACAGTGTGCGCAAGGTCGTCGATGGCTGGGTCGCCAGCCCCGGTCACTGCGCGAACCTGATGAACCCGCAGTATCACGAGCTGGGCGCGGCGTATGCGGTGGACCCGAAGAGCGATTCGGGGATTTACTGGACAGTGATGTTTGGTTCGCCGTAAACGCCCGCCGACAAACGCAAAAACCCGGACCGCCTTGACGGCGTCCGGGTTGTTTTTTTCAAGTCAGTGCGAGCTCATTCCCGCCGCATGCATCAACAATCGCAATGCCCCCGCCACGACGCCCAGCGCCAACACACTGCCGAACCAGATCAGCACCAGCCAGCCGAGGCGCCGATACCAACGCACGGGTTTTGGTTGAAGCGGTTTAGTGGTAGCCATCGCCGATCCTCACTTTGCCGCGGAACACGTAGTAACTCCAGACGGTGTACATCAGGATGATCGGCAGAATGAACAACGCCCCGATCAAGATGAACAACTGGCTGGTGGGTGGTGATGCCGCGGCCCACAGGCTGATGGAGGGCGGCACGATGTTCGGCCAGATGCTGAACGCCAGTCCGATATACCCCAGGAACACCAGCGCCAAGGTAAAAACGAAGGGCCAGTGGGTGTGGCGCTGACGCAAAGTACTGAGCAGGCCGAAGAACGCGAGTGCGGCCAACAACGCCAAGCCGCCAAACACCACCAGGTGAGCGTGGGCAAACCAGCGCGTCGCGATGTCCGGGTGCAGGATCGGTGTCCAGACACAGATCACGCCGATCACCGCCAACAGCAACCAGGCCAACGGACGCGTGAACAGGCGCATCCGCGATTCGAGCATGCCTTCGGTCTTGACCAGCAACCAGGTGCTGCCCAACAACGCGTAAGCGACGATCAACCCCACCCCGCAGAACAACGGGAACGGTGCCAGCCAGTCCAGCGTGCCACCGGCGAACTGCCGATCGACCACCGGGATGCCGGCGATGTAAGCACCGATCACCACGCCTTGGGCGAAGGTCGCCAACAGCGAGCCACCGATAAACGCCAGGTCCCAGATGTGACGCTTTTGCGGGCTGGCCTTGAAGCGGAACTCAAACGCGACACCGCGAAAAATCAGCCCGCACAGCATCAATATCAGCGGCAGGTACAGCGCTTCCAGAATCACCGAATACGCCAGCGGAAACGCGCCATACAGCGCCGCGCCACCCAGCACCAGCCAGGTTTCATTGCCATCCCAGACCGGCGCCACGGTGTTCATCATCACATCGCGCTCCCGTGCATCCGGGATCAACGGGAACAGGATGCCCAACCCCAGATCGAAGCCGTCCATGATCACGTACATCATCACGCCGAAGGCGATGATCACGCCCCAGATCAGCGAAAGATCGATACCTTGAATACCCATGATTCAACTCCCCTTATTCAATGGACGCGGGCGTCGGTGTCGAGGTTTTCGGCGTCGGCGGACAGCGGCCGACGTGGCGTTATTACTTGAGCGGACGAGTCGCCGACAGGATGCGCGTGATGCGGTTGCGGCCCCTTGCGCACCAGTTTCATCATGTAGCCGATCCCCACCGTGAACACCGAGAAGTAGATCACCACGAACAACGCCAATGAGATGCTCAGCTGTGCGACCGAATGGTGAGAAGCCGCGTCTGCCGTGCGCAACAATCCGTAGACCACCCATGGCTGACGGCCCACTTCGGTGGTGATCCAGCCGGCGAGCATCGCGATCAGGCCGCTGGGGCCCATCCACATCACAAAGCGCAGGAAGCCGCGATGCCGAAAGATTCCACCATTGCGACGCAACGCGAGCCCGAGCAGACCGGCGAGAATCATCAACATGCCAAGGCCCGCCATCACGCGAAAACTCCAGAAGATAATCGTCGCGTTGGGCCGGTCTTCTTTCGGGAAGCTTTTGAGCGCGGGAATCTGTTTGTCCAGGCTATGGGTCAGGATCAGGCTGCCCAGGTACGGGATTTCCACGGCGTAGCGGGTTTTCTCGGCCTGCATGTCCGGGATGCCAAACAGCACCAGTGGCGTCGGCCCGTTATCGGCGTTTTCCCAGTGGCCCTCGATCGCGGCGATTTTTGCCGGTTGATGCTCCAGCGTGTTCAAGCCATGAGCGTCACCCACCACCGCCTGAATCGGCGCCACGATCAACGCCATCCACAGCGCCATCGAGAGCATTTTGCGCACCTGACGGGTGTCGTTGCCGCGCAGCAAATGCCACGCCGCTGACGAGCCGACGAAAAACGCAGTGGCGACAAACGCGGCAATCGCCATGTGCGCCAGGCGGAACGGGAACGACGGGTTGAACACGATAGCCAGCCAGTCCATCGGCATCACCCGGCCATCGACGATCTGGAAACCTTGCGGTGTTTGCATCCAGCTGTTCGACGCGAGAATCCAGAAGGTCGAAATCAACGTGCCGATCGCCACCATCACCGTGGCAAAAAAGTGCAAGCCGCGCCCTACCCGGTTCCAGCCGAACAGCATGACCCCGAGGAAGCCCGCTTCAAGGAAGAATGCGGTGAGCACTTCATAGGTCAGCAACGGGCCGGTGATGCTGCCTGCGAAGTCGGAAAAGCGACTCCAGTTGGTGCCGAACTCATACGCCATGACCAGGCCAGAGACCACGCCCATGCCAAAGTTGACGGCAAAGATCTTCGACCAGAAGTGGTAGAGGTCGCGATAGGTGTCGTTGTGGGTCTTGAGCCAAAGCCCTTCGAGCACGGCGAGGAAACTCGCCAGGCCGATGGTGATGGCGGGAAAGATGATGTGGAACGAAACCGTGAACGCGAATTGAATGCGCGCCAGGTCCAGTGCCTCCAGATTAATCATGCTGAACATCCTCATCGAGGCTGAGTTGAAAACGGCACACAGCCGGGCCACCGTCGGGCCGTAGGGCCCGCAGCCAACTAATGTCGAAAGGGTGAAACCGGTGCGGCGTGCGGCGCCGCTCCGGTATGAACTACGCGACGGAAGACATAATCACGTTGCTGGCCCCCGCCTGTTCGAGGCGGATGGCGACGAACTTGGAGGTCGGGGTGAACGTGCGGTCACCGTAGCTTTCCAGCGGAACCAGTGGATTGGTTTCCGGGTAGTAAGCGGCGGCTTGGCCTGGCGGAATGTCGTAGGCAATCAGGGTAAAGCCGCTGACACGACGCTCGCGGTCATCGTCCCAAAGCGCAACCAGATCGACTTTCTGCCCCGGCTCGAAGCCGAGTTTGCGAATGTCCTGCTCGTTCACAAACACGACGTCGCGCATGCCGTAGACCCCGCGATAACGATCATCCAGACCGTACAGGGTGGTGTTGTATTGATCGTGGGAACGCATGGTTTGCAGGATCAGATCCGGCTTCTCTGCCAGGTTGCGCACGCCTTCGCTGATCAGGTGCTCCGGCAATACACTCGGGGTGAACTGCGCTTTGCCGGTCGCGGTTTTCCAGACGCGATTCGAAGCGTTGTTCGGCATGTGGAAACCGCCCGGGTGCAGCAACCGTTGATTGAAATCTTCGAAGCCTGGAATGGTGTCGGCAATCATGTTGCGGATGCGGCCGTAGTCACCGATGGCCCAATTCCAGTCGATCGGACGCTTGCCCAGCGTGGCGGCGGCGATCCCGGCAATGATCGCCGGCTCCGAGCGCAGATGCACCGACTTGGGTTTCAACTGGCCGTGGGAGATGTGGATCATGCTGAAGGTGTCTTCCACGGTGACGCCTTGTGGTCCTTCGGCTTGCATGTCGATATCGGTGCGACCCAGGCACGGCAGAATCAACGCTTCCCGTCCGGTGACCAAATGGCTGCGGTTGAGTTTGGTGGCGATGTGCACGGTGAGGTCGCACTTGCGCAACGCGTCGTGGGTACGCGGGGTGTCCGGGGTGGCTTGAGCGAAGTTGCCGCCCAGGGCGATGAACACTTTCGAACGGCCCTGCTCCATCGCCGAAATCGCCATCACGGTATTGTGGCCGTGCTCGCGTGGCGGCTTGAACGAAAAGCGTTTTTCCAGTGCATCCAGCAGCTCGACCGGTGCCAGTTCATTGATGCCCATGGTCCGGTCACCTTGCACGTTGCTGTGACCGCGCACCGGCGACAGGCCCGCGCCGGGGCGGCCGACGTTGCCCCGCAACAGCATCAGGTTGATGACTTCCTGCAGCATCGGCACCGAGTGCGTGTGCTGGGTCAAGCCCATCGCCCAGCACATGATCACGGCTTTGGCCTTGGCGTACATGCGCGCGGCGAGTTCGATATCCGGCAGGCTCATGCCGGACTGTTCCTCGATGTGCGCCCAGGTGGTGGCATCGACTTGCGCCAGATACTCATCCATCCCCGAGGTATGTTCAGCGATGAAGGCGTGGTCAAACACCGGTTCGCCACCGCAGGCTTGAGCTTCGCGCTCCCACTGCAAGAGGAACTTGACCATGCCGCGCATCACCGCCATGTCGCCGCCGAGTGCCGGGCGGAAGTAGGCGGTGTTGGTCGGCTCGGAGCCATTCAACAGCATTTCGATCGGGTGCTGCGGATGCTGAAAACGCTCCAGCCCGCGCTCTTTGAGCGGGTTGATGCAGATCACCTGTGCCCCGCGTTTCACCGCTTCGCGCAGCGGTTCAAGCATCCGTGGATGGTTGGTGCCGGGGTTCTGGCCGATGACGAAGATCGCGTCGGCGTGCTCCAGGTCATCGAACACCACGGTGCCTTTGCCCACGCCCAGGCTCTCGCCCATGCTGACGGCACTGGCTTCGTGGCACATGTTGGAGCAGTCCGGGAAATTATTGGTGCCGTAGGCCCGTACGAACAACTGGTACAGAAAAGCCGCCTCGTTACTGGCCCGGCCCGAGGTGTAGAACTCGGCCTGATCCGGCGATTCCAGCGCATTGAGGTGCCGGGCAATCAGGGCGAACGCGTCATCCCAGGTGGTTTCCACGTAACGGTCCGACTGCGCGTCGTAGCGCATCGGATGGGTAAGCCGGCCCTGATACTCCAGCCAGTAATCGCTTTGCTCGGCCAGCGTCGACACTGTGTATTTGTTGAAGAAAGCCGGGTTCACCAGCCGGCCGGTCGCTTCCCAGTTAACCGCCTTGGCGCCGTTTTCGCAGAACTTGACCATGCCGTTTTCCGGCGACTCACCCCAGGCGCAGCCCGGGCAGTCGAAGCCACCGTTCTGGTTGGTCTTGAGCATGGCGCGGATATTTTTCAGGGCGTTCTCACTGCCCAGCCAGTTCTTGGTGACGGCGATCAACGCCCCCCAACCGGCAGCGGCACCCTTGTAAGGTTTGTAACGGTCGACTTGAGACATGATGCTTCTCCGTGACATTGCACACAGGCTTTTCGAAGTACGGAGCAAGCATATTAATGGGGTCTGAATATTGTCTAATCGCTATTAATGACCACATTATCGAAGAGATCTATCACGGGCTTTATCCCTTTATTTTCAATGGCTTGAGTGTTTAATAAATAACTTTAACGATTGAAAAAAGTTTGTCATAGAGCCCATCGATCACCCAGTCATTAATAGTGATTGGACGCCCTCCAAAGTTGCACTTAGCCTGCGGTTCGAGTCGCAAAACAACGGACCTGTAACGGGCTCCTACAGTTCCGTCACCGCAATCCATTCCGGATAACGGCGGAATTTCCATTACAAAGTGCGCGGGTCATTACCACCGAAACCGCCAAGCGAGGCTGTCATGTCAGAGCGAGTCTTGATCGATGGGTTCTCCCGGCGCGTGGACTATCTGCGGATGTCTGTCACCGATCGTTGCGACTTCCGTTGCGTGTATTGCATGGCCGAAGACATGCAGTTCCTGCCACGCCAACGGATCCTGACCCTGGAAGAAATCTACCAGGTCGCCGAAAGCTTCGTGGCCCTGGGCACCCGCAAAATCCGCCTGACCGGCGGCGAGCCGTTGATTCGTCCGGGTGTGGTGCAACTGTGCGAACGAATCGCTGCCCTGCCCGGCTTGCGCGAGTTGTGCATGACCACCAATGGTTCGCAGTTGAGCAAACTGGCCAAGCCGTTGTTCGACGCCGGGGTCAAACGACTCAACATCAGCCTCGACTGCCTGGACCCGCAACGCTTTCGCGAACTGACGCGCACCGGCGATCTGGCGCAAGTCATAAAAGGCATCGACGCTGCCAACGCCGCCGGGTTTCGCAACACCAAGCTCAATTGTGTGGTGATGAAGGGCCGCAACGATCACGAGATCAACGATCTGGTGAGCTTCGCCATCGACCGCCAGCTCGACATTTCATTCATCGAAGAAATGCCCTTGGGCACCATTCATGAGCACAGCCGCGCGGAATCGTTTTATTCCAGCGCCCAGGTACGTGAACGAATAGCCGAGCGCTACACTTTGATTGACTCCGCCGAGTCGACCCAGGGCCCTTCCCGCTACTGGCGTCTGGCCGAAGCGCCACAGATTCGCCTGGGGTTCATTTCCCCCCACAGCCACAACTTTTGCGGCACCTGCAACCGGGTGCGGCTGACCGTGGAAGGCCGGCTGCTGCTGTGCCTGGGCAACGAACATTCGGTCGACCTCAAGGCCGTATTGCGCGCCCATCCCGGTCAGCCCGAACGCTTGGAAAAAGCCATTATCGAGGCGATGAAGCTCAAGCCTTATCGGCACAATTTCGAAGTGAACGATGATGTTCAGGTGGTTCGCTTCATGAACATGACGGGCGGCTGAAAACCATGATCGTGAGACCCAAACCCAATCTGATCGGCGTCCTGACTTCACTCAAGGGTTCGATCGCCAAACGTATTGCCTGGCGCAGCCTGATGGTGACCGTGCTCGCCTCGGCCATCGTGCTGATCGAGACCCTGCACCCCAGTTATTTCTCCAAGGTCAGTGCAACGCCGTTCACCCTGCTGGGCTTGTCGTTGTCGATCTTCATGAGCTTTCGCAACAACGCCTGCTATGACCGCTGGTATGAAGCACGCAAGGCGTGGGGTGATGTGATCGTGGACATTCGGTCGATGATTCGCGAAACCCAGATCATCAAGGACGCCGGCGAACGCTCAAAAATCCTCAGTAACCTCTGCGGCTTCGCCCATGCGCTGAACGCGAAACTGCGCTCGGAAAACGAACTGGCGGCCAGTGGCGACTGGCTCGACCCGATGCCGAGGAACAATACTCCCGACCTGAGTGGGCAAATTCTGCTGCAGGTCGGCCAACAGTGTTCGACGCTCAGCGAATCGGGCGCGATCAATGAATGGCGCTATACGCTCATGGCCAATCATCTGACCCGCCTGACCCAGGCCCAGGCCGTTTGCGAACGTATCAAACACACGCCGCTGCCGTTTCCCTACACCCTGTTGCTGCACAGGACCATTTACCTGTTCTGCATCTTGCTGCCCTTCGCCATGGCCGAACCGTTGGGCTGGCTGACACCGATTTTCACCGCCATTGTCAGCTACACGTTTTTCGGGCTGGACGCGATTGGCGATGAACTGGAAGACCCGTTCGGTCGCGACGAAAATGACCTGCCCACCGATGCCCTGGTGCGCATTATCGAACGTGAAGTGCTGTCGGCGCTGGGGGCGACGCAGCTTCCTCCGGTGCTGGAGCCCGTTGATTACGTACTTGAGTGATCGAGACGTTCATCCCTCAGCCAACGGTGAGGGATGGTTGACGTGCTCTAGAACAATTCGCTGAAAGGGATAAACCGCACCGGGTCACCGACCTTTAGCGTGCAACCTTCTGCAATCTCCGCCAGTCCGTCCGCCCAGGAAGCACCGAGCAACACGCCGGAACTCTGGTTCGGATAAAGCACAGCCCGGCCTGCTTGCAGTTTGACCCGCAGGTATTCCCGGCGGCTTCCGGCCTTGGGCCAATCGAAACCGGCGCTGACCGGAAAGTTCAAGGGCGTGACCTCTTCGACACCTTGAATCCGCAGCAGATAAGCCCGGGCCAACAGCCCGAACGTCACCAGCGCCGAGGTCGGATTGCCTGGCAGACCGATCACCGGCACCGTACCAAAATGGCCGACGGTCAGTGGCTTGCCCGGCTTGATCGACAGCTTCCACAACAACGGTCTGCCGCATTCGCGCAGCACTTGCCCAAGGCAGTCGGCATCACCCGCAGACACGCCACCGGTGGTCAGAATCAAGTCGGCCGCGTGTTGCAACTGTTCAAGCTTGAGCCGTGTCTGCCGTGGCTGGTCAGGCAAAATCCCGCCATCGATGACCTCGCAGCCCAATGCGCTCAACCAATGGCTCAACAGCGTCCGGTTGCTGTTGTAAATGCCGCCGGGCTTCAGTGGCGTGCCCGGCTCGACCAGTTCGTCGCCGGTAGAAAGCAACGCGACCCGTGGCCGGCGCACCACATCGACCTGCGTCAATCCCTGAGCCGCAGCCACCGCCAATTCGAACGGTCCCAGCCGTGTGCCCGCAACCAACAAAACCTCGCCCGCGCGATTTTCCTGGCCTTGCGGGCGGATGTTCTGGCCCGCCGTCAGTGGCTGCTTGAAGCGTATCTGCCCGTCCGCCAGGACGTCGACGTTCTCTTGCATCTCGACGCAATTGGCGCCCTGCGGCACAGGTGCCCCGGTGAAGATCCGCGCGCAGGTTCCCGGCCGCAAGGCGTCGGGGGCGCGGCCGGCAAAAACTTGTTGCGACACGGCCAGCGGTTGCCCGTTCCAGTCATGAACACTCAGCGCATAACCGTCCATGGCACTGTTGGGCCACGGCGGAAGGTCCAGGGTCGCCACCAGGTCATTGGCCAGCACGCGTTGCCGGGCCGCATTCAACGGGACCGGCTCGCTGTCATGCAGGTGTTGCGCCTCGGCCATCGCCAGCAGTTTGGCGATGGCTTCCTCTACCGGCATCAATGCTGAAGAACTCATCCCCGTGGCCCGCACGCCTGCACCGCTTTGAGATGCGGCACAAAGTTGCACGGTCTGTGACGGGCATCCAACTGCTCGGCGAGGATGCCTTCCCACGCGGTTCGACAGGCGCCGGTCGAACCTGGCAGGCAGCACACCAGCGTACCGTTGGCTAACCCGGCCAATGCCCGGCTCTGTACCGTAGACGTGCCGATGTCGAGAATGGAGATCGCCCGGAACAGCTCACCAAAACCGTCAATCTGTTTGTCCAGCAAACACGCCACGGCCTCGGGCGTATTGTCGCGGCCGGTGAAGCCGGTGCCGCCGGTAATCAGCACCACTTGAATGTCTTCGTCAGCGATCCAGTTCGCCACCTGGGCGCGGATTTTGTACAGGTCGTCCTTCAACAAGTTGCGTTCACTGAGGGTGTGGCCGGCTTCCAGCAATCGACTGACCAGCAATTGCCCGGAGGTGTCGTTGGCATATTCACGGGTATCGCTAACGGTCAGCACGGCAATATTCAACGGTACAAATAACGCATCCGATTTCACGCTCATATCTTTCTCCGGCAGGTATTAATTAAATAACCTTCAGAGACTAAAGCCCTTGAATAATCACTGTCTAATCACTCTAACCAACCAACTTATCGACCCCCTCTATCACCCATTTTTACTATTAAATCTTGCAGTGATAGAGCCCGCCGATGACTCATTAAATATTACTGATTGGACTGAAAAGAGAGGCAGTGAGATCGTCTGTTCATAACGTTAAATGCCAAGCCTGTGCCCTTCGCACCTACGCTAATACTGACAGCCCATTCCCTCTCGGCAGGTGCCATCGTGGACATCAAACAACTCAAGTTTCTGATCGCACTGGAGCAGACCCGTCACTTCGGTCAAGCCGCCGCGCGTTGCCACATCACCCAGCCCACCCTGTCCATGCGCCTGCGTAATCTGGAGGATGAACTGGATCTGGTGCTGGTCACCCGAGGCCAGCGCTTCGAAGGCTTCACCCAGGCTGGCGAGCGCGTACTGGCGTGGGCCAGAACCCTGCTGGCGGCCCATGACGGGTTGTTCGCCGAAGCGGCCGCCTGCCGTGGCCAACTGGTCGGCAACCTGCGCATGGGCCTGGTCCCGCTCAGCAGTTTCAATCCGGTCAGCTACATCAAGGGCCTTTCCCACAGCTTTCCCGAGCTCAAGTTCAGCCTGAACTCGATGAGCTCGGACCAGATCATCGAAGGCCTGGGCAACAACCAACTGGACCTGGGTGTCTGCTACCTGGATCACGTGAATCCCAATTACTTCGAGTTTTTCGAAATCGGCGAGACCCGTGTCGGTCTGCTCTACGACACCCGTCACTTCCATTTCGAAGGCACTGAAATGAGCTGGGAAGACGCCGCCGAACTGCCGCTGGGGATGATCAGCAATGGCATGCACTACCGAAAATCCATCGACCTGAGTTTCCGCAGTCGCGGGCTCAACCCGCAGCCGATCCTGGAAAGTGATTCGACGTATCAGTTGCTCCAGGCGATTCACGAAGGCTTCTGCTGCTCGATCATGCCGCTGGACAGCGGACTGGAGGAGCCGATCGAACACCTGGCGTTCATCAATCTGCCGGATGCCAGCGTTCTCGCGCCGCTGGGCTTGGTCATGCGTAAAACCGAACCGCGCTCGGCCATCGCCGAGAAATGTTTTGCCGAGGCCCGATTGTTATTCAACGCAACAAACTGATATTTATCAGCCGTCCGACAAACAACGTGTGGACATGATGATCGATAGCGCCAATCACGGAATCGGAACAAGCGATTGGACGCAATAATTGAACATCCGTAGCCTGAACTTAATCCAGTGCTGCGGGGTTTAATCATGTTGTGCCAAGTTGAACAATCCAATGAACTAACGGATGTGAATGCACCGGCGCCACAACCGCTGCACGTGACGTTCAGAGAATACGATAAGGCCGCTGCCCGTTCAGAAGCGGCGCTGGCGTCCGAGATTGCCTTGGCCATTACTTACAACGGGCTGAGCCAGGCGGTGATGATGGTCTCGCCCGGCAACCTCGAGGATTTCATCCGCGGTTTCAGCGTCAGCAACGACATTGTTGAAGACCTGAGCGAAATCTACGACGTGCGTCTCACGCATTTCGATCAGGCCTGCCAGGCCGATGTGCAGATATCCAGTCGCGCGTTCTGGGCACTGAAAAATCATCGCCGGCAAATGACCGGCACCAGTGGTTGCGGCTTGTGTGGTGTCGAGGCACTGGAACAGGCGCTGCCGCAACTGGACATTCTGCAGCCCGTTCCGCTCCCCGCCGCAGCGCACTTCAACGGCATACGCGAGCGCATCGAACAGGCTCAGCAAATGGCGCGCAGCAGTGGCGCGCTGCATGCGGCGTTGTATTTCGACGCTTACGGCAATGCGGTTGTGTGCAGGGAAGACATCGGCCGCCACAACGCCCTGGATAAATTGATCGGCGCGCTGCAACAGGCACGGATCGATACGCGCGTCGGCTTCACCGTCGTGACCAGCCGCTGCAGCCTGGAGCTGATTCACAAAGCCGTACGGGCGAAGCTCGGCACGCTGGTCAGCCTGTCGGCACCCACTGCATTGACGGTGCAGTGGGCCATCCGGCACCGCCTCAATCTGATTCACGTCCCCCATCGCAACGCGCCACGCATCTACAGCCCGGTTTAACGGGGCATTTCAATCTGGAGGACACGCAATGATTCTCATCAGTTACTTCGCCCGCTATCGCGAGCAGTTGAACCTTGGCGGTGAAAAGCTGCTGCTGGATGCCTCGCTCAACACTGTCGAAGACATCCGCCAACGGCTGGTAGCGCGTGGCGGTGTCTGGGCAGATATTTTCAGTGAGAGCAACCTGATGTGCGCGGTGAACCAGGACCTGTGTCGACTGGATCAGACCGTCGAAGACTTTGACGAGATCGCGTTTTTTCCACCCGTCACTGGCGGCTAAGCATTGTGCGTGGTGTTCAGGCCTACGCCTGAACCACCTCGATCCCCAGTTTCCGATAATCCCCGACATCGCCCGACGCCACATGGCGCTCGGTGATCAACGTATGGATACGGTTGCACGGCGCGACCACAAACGGCTCGACCGCGCCCAGTTTGTCCGCCGTGGTGACGGCGATCACCTGCGAAGCACTGTCGAGCAGCGCCTGTTTCACCGGCACCTCATCGAAGTGCAACGAGCTGATGCCAACTTGCGGATGAATCGCGCAAACCCCGGTGAACAGCACATCCGCCTTGATACCCTGCAACAAGCGCAGGGTCTCGTGTCCGCTGACTGACATCGTCGCGAGGTTGAGTTGCCCGCCTGCCAGAATCACCTTGATGCCTTTGTATTCGGCCAGGGTGATGGCGGTCATCGGCGAGGTCGTGATGGCGGTGATGGAAATGTCCGAAGGCAACGAACGCGCGATCTGCAGCGTGGTGGTGCCGGAATCGAACATCACGATCTGGCCATTCTCCACGCGACTGGCGGCGAGTTGCGCGAGGTGGGTTTTCACCTCATCGGTTTCGCTGACCCGCGTGAAGTAATCCTTGCCCGTGTCCTTGGGCCGAGGCAGCGCGCCGCCGTGCACGCGTTGCACCAGACCAGCCGTGGCCAACTCCGACAGGTCGCGGCGGATGGTGTCTTCCGAAACGGCGAAATGCTGACTCAACTCGGAGGCCATGACCTTGCCGTCACGTTCGAGGATCAGCAGGATTTTCTGCCGGCGCAGATGCGGGAGTTCGGCGGCCGAGTGATGATCGTGCATGTTTATGCCTGAGTTTGCGGGTTTGTGCGAGATTAGCCAAACCTTCGTGCAAACACAATCGATGCAAGGCTCAGGGGGCCCCATCGCCGGCAAGCCGGCTCCTACAGGATTGCGGTGAAGCGTCAGTTGATCGCGATTTGGGCCACATGGCCTGAGGTCACCAGCGCCTTCAGCGAGGTGTCGAACTGTTTCAGTGCATTCACTTGCAATGCGGTTTGCTGGTCGATCTGCGCGGCGATCTCCGGCGCGGCTTTGCCATGCACCCAGACCGAAGGCATTTGTTGTGCGCGCGAGCCCTCGGCCTTGCCGATGTATTGCAGGTTCGAGTCGTAGAATTTGGCCATGAACCGCGCTTCAACCTGGTTATTGCGCTTGGACACCAGGCGGCTGTAGGTGTCGAGCATCACCACCACGTCCGGGTGCGCCTGCACCAGCGCATCGAGGTTGTCGTAGACCGTCACCGAGGCAAACTCTTTCTGCAACGACCCCATCAGCCAGTTGATCGCCCGTTTCGGATCGGAGCTGTCGACGAAGGCGCTGCTGATGCGTGAATCCAGTTCAGGGTTCTTCGCGCCGTTCAGCGCGACCGAGTGGTACTGCTCAAGGTATTCGAGGGTGCTGACAGTGTTTTCGCTGTAGAGCACGCCCACTGATTGCGCGTGTTGCAACGTCGCGGCGCTGTCGGCGACCGGCGGGAAGTGGCAGGACTGTTCGGCGGCGTAAGCCGGCACGGTGGCGGCAATGCTGCCGGTCAGGACAGCGACAAGGGCCAGCAGGGTAGAGATTCTCATCGCGCAGGTTCCTTCGGTGGCGAATTCGGTATGTGGCTATCCTCCTCCCTTGGCGAAAAAACAGAACTTGCGATTCTTGATGATGGTTATTGATCAAACGAATGGTTGCGGCAAAAGGGATCGTTACCCCCTAGCCTCATGCCCCCGGCCGATCAGCAACCGGCGCATGCTGCGCCATCAACTCGACCACCCAATCAATAAACACGCGCAGCTTCAGGCTGATGTGCCGGTTCGGCGGGAAGGCCACATACAAGGGCATCGTCTCGAGACTCCAGTCCTCGAACAGCGGTACCAATTCACCGCGAGCCTCGTAGTCCCGGGACATGTATTTGGGCAGCCAAAGCACACCGAGCCCGGCGAGGCCCGCCGCAAGAAATGCGTTGCCATCATCGACGGCCAGCACATATCGTCCTTTGACCTGCACACGCTCACGTTCGTTGTACATCGCGTAGGGCACCGGTTTGCCGGTGCGCGCCCACAAAAAGCCGACGACTCGATGATCCGAATCCTCCAGCTCTTGCGGATGCAAAGGCACGCCGACGCGAGCCAGATAGCTCGGTGCTGCAAACACCCCAAGCGGCAGGTCAGCGACTCGCCGGGCCATCAGCGACTGGTCCATCAGCTCGCCGCCGCGCACCACGCAATCGACGTTTTCATCGATGATGTCGACGATGCGATCGCTGACGCCCATGTCGATCTGGATGTCCGGGTATCGCGCATAAAACGCAGGCAATGCCGGCACCAGAATCATCCTCGCCAGCGGGCTCGGCACATCCACGCGCAGCCGGCCTCTGGGCAACGTCGACGCACCGGACAGGCTGGTTTCGGCATCGTCCATGTCGGCCAGCAGCCGCAACACCCGCTCGTAATAGACGGCGCCATCAGCCGTGACGTTGACCTTGCGCGTGGTGCGGTTGAGCAACTTGACGCGCAACCGGGCCTCCAGTTGCTGCACCAGTTGGGTCACGGTGGTCTTGCTCATGTGCAGGGTTTCGGCCGCCTTGGTGAAACTGCCCGCCTCCACCACCCGCGCGAATGCCTGCATTGCATCAAAACGGTCCATTGCAGCCCCAGGTATCGATAGGATTGTTTGGATATCACAAACAGTGCTGGCCAAGGTTGCTCGTTTATCGCCCCGATGCAAGTCCTTACAGTCCCTTCATCGTTCACACAGAGCCCTTGATGGAGGCCTTTCATGACGCAGCGCGATGTTGTTTTCCCAGCCAAACGCCAGGCGCTATATGAGCGCAATCGCTACTCGCCGGCTATTCGCTCCAACGGCTTTTTATTCGTCTCGGGGCAAGTCGGCAGCGCTGAGGATGGATCGCCCGAACCGGATCTGGAGAAACAGGTGCGGCTCGCATTCACCAATTTGAACGCGATCCTCGTGGCGGCCGGTTGCACCTTCGACGATGTGATTGATGTCACCGTGTTCATCGTCGACCCCGAATCGACCTTCGAAACCATCTGGAAGATCGTGCCGGAGTTCTGGGGTAATGCACCGCACCCGACGTTGACCGGAGTCGGCGTAACGTGGCTGTATGGCTTTCAATTCGAGATCAAGGTGATTGCCAGGCTTCCAGACACCGCCGAGGAATGAACTGACGCCTGCACAGGGGATGAACGCGTTTTCCGTTCGGCGTTAGAATCGGAAAATGTTCAGCCCACACTTTTGAGGATGACCCAGGCATGTCCACACCCGACATTTCCCTGCAAGACACCGCGGCGCCGGAAGGCGTTTGTTATGGCTGTGGCAGCCGCAACCCGCATGGGCTGCACGTCAAGAGCTACTGGCATGAAGACGGCGAGCATGTCATCGCCGAGCACCTGCCCGACGCCAGGTATTGCGGCTGGCCGGATCTGGTCTACGGCGGTTTGATCGCGATGTTGGTGGATTGCCATTCCAACTGGACCGCCATGGCCTATCACTACCGGGCGGAAAACCGCGACGCCGCCAGCCTTCCGCGCATCAATTGCGTCACGGGCAACCTCGGCATCAAGTTCATCAAGCCGACGCCGATGGGTGTCCCGCTGACCCTGCGGGCGAAAGTCGAAGGTGATGTCGGGCGCAAGACTCGGGTCATCTGCGAGATCTACGCCGGGGACGTGCTCACGGCGGTGGGCGACTCCACTTTTGTTCGCGTGGACACCGCTCAATTGGCCGACGTCGCGCATAACCGATAAGTCGCCGCGTGATAACGTGCGCGCATCCTCTTTTGGAAGCGCACGCCCATGTCCATCGCCGACAATCTTCTCGCGTTTACCTTCGCGGCCACGTTGCTGACACTAACGCCTGGCCTCGATACCGCATTGATCCTGAGAACCGCAACGGTGGAAGGTCGACAACAGGCCTTCCGCGCGGCATTGGGCATCAATGCTGGCTGCTTTCTGTGGGGCGCTGCGGTCGCTTTTGGTCTGGGCGCGTTGATTGCGGTCTCGGAACTGGCCTTCAACGTCCTGAAATACTGCGGCGCCGCTTACCTGGCGTGGCTGGGCCTGAACATGCTGTTGCGCCCGCGCCGCTCGCTGTCGCCCCTGGAAACGGACGCAAAACCAACGGCCAACTGGTTTCTGAAAGGCATGATGGGGAATGTGCTCAATCCGAAAATCGGCATTTTTTACGTCTCTTTTCTCCCACAGTTCATTCCCCAGGGCCACTCGCTGATTGCCTGGACTTTTGGCCTGGTCAGCATTCACGTGGTGCTCGGTTTGATCTGGTCGTTGACGTTGATTCGCGCTACACAACCACTCGCCCTGGTGCTGCGGCGTGAAAAAGTCATCAAGTGGATGGACCGCACGACGGGCATGATCTTTGTTCTGTTTGCAGCGCGGTTGGCGTTCAGCAAGCGGTGAGCAGCGCTCCTACAGTTTTGTGTTTCCCGGGATTGTGTGAAGAACCCAAAAAAATGCCCGCCTCTTGCGAAGCGGGCATTTCATTCACGGGTTATGCGTCGTCTTCAGTGCGGCCTGCGTTAGAAACTCGCTTTGACCGACACCATAAAGTTGCGTGGATCACCGTAGTAGTTACCGAAGGTCTCGGTACCGATGGTGGCGTAGTAGCGCTTGTCGAACAGGTTGTTACCGTTGAGCGCAACCGACCAGGTGTCGTCGATGCGGTAACCGATGCGGCCGTTCCAGACCGCATAACCTGACTGGCTGATTTTTTCGCCACTGGAAGGTGAAACCCGGAAGTTATCGCTTTGCGCGTTGACGCCGGCACCGATCGTGAATCGCTCAAGCGACCCGCTCAGGGCGTAATCGCCCCACATGCGCAGCACATGCCGAGGCACATAACTGTTGAACGCTGCGCCGTTCAGGCTGGTGTCGATATCGTCGAGGGTTTTGGTCTGGGTATAGGTGTAACCCGCCAGCACTTGCAGGCGCTCAATGACTTCACCGCTGATCTCGGCCTCGAATCCCTGGGCGCGAACCTTGCCGGCATTGACGTAGCAATAACCATCGGATGAAGGGCAGGATGAGTTGTAGTCCGTCTGCGCCTGATCTTTCTGGATAGTGCGGAACAGGTTGAAGGAACTGTTCAGGCGACCGTCGAACCAGGCGCCCTTGATCCCCAGCTCATAGCTCTGGCCCACGAGCGGCTTGAGCGCCGAACCATCTTCCGAGCGGAAATTGCCTTGCGGGGTAAAGATATCCGAGTAGCTGGCATAGGCCGTCAGGTTCTCGTTCAGGTCCAGCAGCACACCGGCAAACGGCGTCACCTGCCCGGTCTCGGTAGCGCTGGAATGTTCCGAGGTGCCTGTGTTGATGAAGTCGGAGTCGGTTTCAGAGTAGTACCAGCTCACCCGACTGCCGACGACGAATGTCAGCGGATCAGCCAGTTTCAACCGCAGTGTCGAGTAAATGCCCTTTTGTTTGGTCACCGAATTGACTGGCCCGCCGCGAGACGAGTTGTCGATAAAGTAACTGTCATCCGGCTCCGGAATATGTTTGTCGGGGTTGAACACATTCTGGCGTTGCTTCAGAAACGCCACCGAGTAGAAGTCGTCCTTTTTCGAACGGCTGGCGTTGGCGCCCACGATCAATTCATGTTGCTGGCCGAACGCGTTGAACTTGCCATCCACGTACGCATCAAGGCCGTAATCGACTTGATCGTAATCGTACATGCTGCCCAGCATGCCGGTGGTATTGGTGCCAGGCGTCACGGCGCCGGAAGCGAATGCGTACTTGATGTCCTGGGTGTTTTTTGTATAAACACTGGCGACCTTCAAGCTCCAGTCATCATTGATCCGGTGATTCAAATCACTGAAAACGGTGGTGCGCTGGCTGCGCCACGTGTTCCACGAAGGATCGAGGCAGGTCGAGCGGCTGAGTTTCAAATCGCTGCGGTCCCGGTAACGCGGCAGGCCACCCCAGCAAGGGTTGGCGTCCACATCTTCATAGGCAACGCCCAGGCCGAGTGTCGTGTCGGGGCTCACATCAGCGTCGAGCGCGCCGTAATACACCTGATCCTTGCGACTGGCGTCATCTACCGAATAATGCCGACTCTGCTCGGCGACAACGGCCCGTCCGCGCAGGGTGCCGGATTCGTTGAGCGGGCCACCGGTGTCAACCTGTCCGCGATAGTTGTCCCAGCTGCCACCGGAGAGCGTGATGTCGGTGTGCGGGGCCGTCTGGCCGCGTTTGCGCACGAAGTTCACCCCGCCGGCGGTGCCACCTGAACCTTTCATCATCCCGGCTGCGCCGCGAAGGATTTCGACACGGTCGTAGTACGCCATGTCACCGCTGAAACTGTCGGCCTGAACATAGAGGCTGCCCATGTCCAGAGGGACGCCGTCGTACTGATACTGGCCCGACATGCGGAACCCGCGCGAGTAGAAATACTTGCCGCCCATGGTCGAGTCGTAGACGGTGATGCCCGGGGTCTTTTCCATGACCTGGTCGATGGTGTTCAGGTTCTGGTCATCGAGCATCTTGCGCGTCATCACCGTGACCGACTGCGGCGTTTCCCTGAGTGAGTGCTCACCCTTGCCGATAGTCACCGCCCCCGTGGTGTACGAGCCGCTGTTTTCGGTGGTCGCGCCGAGCATTTGCCCATTGATGTTGGTCGCACCCAGTTCCAGGGCCGAGCCGGCAGCCGGGGCTGGTCGCAGGACATATGTACCGTTGGCCTGGGGTTCGGCTTGCAGACCACTTCCACCCAGAATCCGCGCAAACCCTTCGCTAATCCCGAACGCACCGTTGAGGCCCGGGGATTTCAACCCTTCGAGTTGTCGCGCATCAAAGGAAATGGCGGCACCCGCCGCACTGGCGAATTGGCTGAGCACTTCGGTCAGGCCGCCGCCGGGAATGTTGAACGTTTTCACCGGGTTCTGCTGTTGCACCGGCACCTGTGCCGCAAGCGTTGCCGTGGACCAGACGCCCGCCGTCGTTGCCGCCAATAGCCCGACCGTCACTGCGGTCGCCAGACGATCAGACTTGTACACCCGAGACATGCTTACCCTCCCCCAAAAACAATCAATAAAAACTCACTGAGGGATGAGCCGAACGATGTGTATGAAAAGTGCAAAGGCCGGAAAATTATTTTCAGTTCTATCGCGAGCAAGCCCACATTCAGAGCAAATCACCACGCGACACGTCGACCCAATAGCGGCTGAACCGGGTGATCCGCAGCGAGAAACCACTCTCCAGCGCAGCCAGCGCCAGGTCGGTGTTATCAATGGGAAAAGCGCCGGACACTTTCAATTGGGCAATACGCGGATCACAGCGCAGCACACCTGTGCGATAGCGCGAAAGGTCAGCCAGCAACTCGGCCAAGGGACGATTGATGGCAATGATGCTGCCCGTTTGCCAGGCGCCGACGGCTGCGTCGTTGCGCCGTACCGCCCCCAACGAGTGACCATCAAAGTCCAGGGACTGGCCGGCCTCCAGACGCACCGTCGAGCCACCGCCAGCCGAACGAACCTCTACGGCCTTCTCGATCACCGCCACCCCGCCGCCCTGCTCAAGGGACCGGACGATAAAACGCGTCCCGAGCGCCAGCACCTCGGCATGACGGGTGAGCACCTTGAAGGGTCGCTGCAAGGGATCGACAGCGGTCGTCACAAGGATCTCGCCACGCAACAGTTCGAGCACACGTTGACGACCGTCAAAACGAAGGTTGACCGAGGTGTCGGTATTGAGCAGCAACGAACTGCCATCTGCCAACCGGAACTCACGACGCTCACCCACGGCGGTGCGAAAATCGGCGAACAGGTTCTGCGAGGTTTCACTGCGCCAGCCCAGCCAGCCCAGCGAACTGGCGGAGGCAAGCACCAGCACACTGCGCAACACCTGACGCCGGGATCGATCAGCACCACGCAACGCTGGCGATGCCAGGGCACCCGGCACACTGGCCATCTGCTCGCCGACGTCCGCCATGCGTTGCCAGGCTTGTCGATGAGCAGGGTCGGCGACCAGCCAGTCGTTCCAGGCAGCCAGGTCCGAATCGGTGGCGACACCCGACCGAAGTCGCGCGTACCACTGGGCGGCAACGCTGATTGCCTTCAACTCAGCGGGCGAAAGGCTCATGCCAGTTGCAACTGAATCTGCATCAGGCAGCAATGCTCCATGGCTTTGGCCATGTAGTTGTTAACCGTGCGAGAGCTGATATTCAAGCGCTCGGCAATCTGCGGGTAGGTCAAACCGTCGAACTGAGACAGGATGAACGTCTGTTTGACCTTCGTCCCCAATCCTTGCAGCAAGCGGTCGATCTCCATCAGGGCTTGCAACAGGATCGCCTGTTCCTCCAACGAAGGCTGCTGCCATTCGGGCATGGCTGCCAAGGCTTCCAGATAGGACTGTTCCAATGACCGCCTGCGGAACAGATCGATCAGCAACCCCTTGGCGATCATCGACAGGTAAGGTCGCGGCTCGCGAATATCGAGTGCGTTACGCGCCTTGATGACCCGGACGAAGGTGTCCTGCGTCAGGTCTGCCGCATCGAACGCATTGCCCAGGCGCTTGCGCAGCCAGCCATTGAGCCAACCGTGATGGTCGCAATACAGATCATTGACGGCGCTACGCAGGGATAAATCGTTGGCGGACATGACGATGGAATAATTCGCGAGTGATAATGACTCGCATTGTCATGTGTGCAATGGGTGATTTGCAATAGCCACATTGGCTGACAGGCGCGACGCCAGGCAGATGCATCAAGCCCATCAATAAATACATGCAGGCGGCTATCAGGATATTTCTGAAGTCGCATGATCAATGTCGCTGACGCTTACCCCTGCATCACACGGATGAAAATCGCTTGCGATAATCGCTCGGCCCCACTCCGAGGCGTCGCATAAATGCCCTTCTGAACCCGTCCGTATTGGCATAGCCGACGGTATCGGCCAAGCGCTTGAGTGATACGTCCGAGCCTTCGATTAGCCGCCTGGCCGCATCAATGCGCGCCAGCTCGACAAATTCGGCCGGGGTCGAATTCGCTTCGGATTTAAAGGTACGGGCGAAGTTGCGCTCGCTCATCCCGGCGCGGGCAGCCAGGGTGGGTACGCTCAAGTCAGCCTTCAGGTGCTCCAAAACATAATCCTGCACGTCTCTGATTACGCTGCGCTCTGCGGTTTGCGCTGCCAGTTGCGCGCTGAACTGCGACTGTCCGCCAGGCCGCTTGAAGAACATCACCATTTCACGGGCAACGCTCAGCGCCAGTTCTCTGCCGTGATCCTCTTCGACCAGCGCCAGGGCCAGGTCCATGCCGGCCGTGACACCCGCCGAGGTGTAGATGTTGCCGTCCTTGATGAAGATGCTGTCGGGTTCGACCTGCGTTTGCGGGTGCTCCTTGGCGAGTTTTGCACTGGAATTCCAGTGAGTGGTAACTCGGCGTCCGTCCAGCAGGCCAGCGGCGGCGAGCAAGAAAGCACCGCTGCAGACCGAGCCGATACGGCGTACGGATTTCGCCTGTCGGCGCAGCCATTCTTGCAGTGCGGGGTCGAGCGCAATTTCATCGATGTGTGGGCTTCCGGCCACGAGCAACGTATCGATCTTGCCTTTATAGGTATCGAAGGTCTCGTCGATGCCCAGCTTCAATCCGCTTGAACCTTTGATCATCCCCTTGTCGGTACCGATGACTTCCACCCGATAGGCGCGCGGATTGCCGAGCTGCTTTGCCGCTTCAGCAAAGACGTCGGCCGGGCCGATGACGTCCAGAAGCTGCACGCGGGGGAACGCCAGGAGGGTTATGCGCATGATGTCTGTCCTCGTCGAATCATTGGCTGAATACGTCGTTATGTGACTATTTCAGCCATGGCCTTTTTGGCTGAAAATAGCTCCAACAGCAAATTCAGTCAAACGGGAGACCGCCATGAACACTGCATACACTTCCTCCGTCGCAGCTGCACAATCGGTATCAAGCAGTAAGACGTCGATCAAAAACCTGCCCATCAACCTGTTCGGTTCCGTCATGGGTCTGGCTGGCCTGGGACTGGCCTGGCGTTTGAGTGGCCAATATTTCGGCGTCGGCGGCGCATTGGGTGAAGCGATTGGCGCACTGGCCGGCCTGGTATTCGTGCTGCTGACCCTGGGTTACCTGAGCAAATGGGTGAAACACCCTGAAGCAGTAAAGGCCGAGTTCAACCATCCGATTGCCAGCAACTTTTTTGGCACCGTCACCATTGCCCTGTTGCTGCTTTCGGCAGTCGCTGCGCCCCACAGCCAGTGGCTCGCAGAGGCTCTGTGGATACTGGGCAGCGCGCTGACGGTGTTGCTCGCAGGCCTGGTGGTTTCGCGTCTGCTGTCGGGCAATCAGGATTCGGGGAATGCCGTGCCTGCCTGGCTGATCCCTGGTGTTGCCACCCTCGACATCGCGGTAACCGGTGCGCACATGCCCATGGTTTGGGCTGCGGAGTTCAACCTGTTTGCCCTCGCCGTGGGTGCGGTGCTGGCATTGGTTTTCTTCACCCGGATCTTTTCGCGACTGGTGCATGAGGCCGCTTTGGCCAAAGGCATGGTGCCTTCGTTGATGGTCCTGATTGCACCCTTTGAGGTAGGTTTCCTGGCGTACACCAACGTGTTCGGCGAAATCGACCGGTTTGCCAGTGTGTTGTTCTACTTCGGCCTGTTCCTGTTCGTGGTGCTGAGCTTCAAAGTGTTCCGTCGCGATGTGCCCTTTGCCCCTTCGTGGTGGGCTATCAGCTTTCCCATCGCGGCCCTGAGTAATGCGGCGCTGAAATATGCACATGCCCAGGACAACGCTCTGCTGATGGTCATCGCTGCGGCGATCCTGCTGTTTCTCACTATGGCACTGGCCGTGCTGTTGGTGAAAACCCTGATCAGCCTGTTCAGCGGCAAACTGTTGGCCAACTGACGTTTTACCTCCCTTTGGCGAGCCTTCACCGGCTCGCTTCTTTTTTTGCCCCTACAGGTTTCATCGAATGACACACAGCACTTCGTGGTTAATGCTGATCGTTGCCGGACTTCTGGAAATCGCCTTTGCGGTCGGTTTGAAATCTGCAAACGGCTTTGAACGGCCCGCCGTGTTGGCCGGTACCGTCATCGTGTTGGCCGGCAGTTTGTGCCTGTTGACGATGGCGTTGCGCGTTCTGCCAGTCGGTACCGCCTATGCAGTCTGGACCGGCATCGGCGCCGCCGGCACAGCCATTGTCGGCATGTACTGGTTGGGTGATGGGGTTTCACTCTGGCGATTGGTCTGGATCGGATTGATCCTGCTGAGTGTCGCGGGGCTACGCTGGGCAGCTTGAACGAGCAAGGACTTCAGAATGTCTTTTGGGCTCAAGCAAGAGAGGAGTTCGGGGATTTCAGGGGCAGACCACATCTAGAAAATGTGGTCTGCCCCTAATGACCCTACACAGATCAGCCGTTGGTGCGATCGGTCGCCTTGGCTTTGCTTTCGGCAACAGCGGCTTCAGCCTTCTGTTTCTGTGCAACCTGGAAGGCTTCCATCGAGACTTTCCGGGCCGACTCCATGCGTGTGAAGGTCCGATCACCGCCACCTGTGGCCATAGCCAGAGTGGAAGCGGTCAGAGCGGCGGCGACGAAAAGAACTTTCATGGATTTCATTTGGGTATCCTCAAGTAAGAGTTTATTAATAGATAACAGTGGTAGTTGTTTGCTAAAGCATTACTTGCTTATTCAACCTGGCTTTAGCATTAAGCCAGGGCGGCATTTTGTTGCGTCCAGGTGCCTTGCTCCATACGCCCGTCGGTATCTCTGCTTTTTGCCCAGGCGGTGAGCATTACCATCATTGCGAATCCACCGACGATGAGAACCGGATAGGCTGCCAGCAACTCGATCAGCGAGTATTTCCAGGCCAGCGGACGACCAACACCCAACATGGCGGCATAGAACCACGACACACCAGAGAGCGCACCCGAGAACAGCGCCAGCATGCGAAGGCTGAAGGAAAGTTCAAGTAACGAACCGGCTTTTTTCAGCGCCGGCAATACAGCGCTATGCAACAGGAAGCCGTTAAAGGTCAGCAGTACAACGATCCCGATTTTTGCTTGCAACTTTGGATTCTGAAAATACTCCATCCCCTTGCCGGCATAATCGATCCCGATAATGCCAATGCCCGTAATCCAAAGGGCTACAAGTGCAAGTACGACGGTTTTTTGAAGGCTTTCCATATGTGCGTCATCATGGTGACCCGACACGTCCCCCTTCAGGAGTTGCTTGACCATTGCAACGTCACTGGTCAAGACAAGACCGATTGCAACACAGCAGGCGATAAGATGGAAATATACAACGCCCAAACGAAAATATTCCACGGCGGACGAAGAAATCATACTAAGTTCCATGGTTACCTCTTGACTTCAATAGTGAATCAACATAGTTCTCGGCACAGACTGATTGGAGTTTGCCGTTGCTGATTGTAATTAGGATCCAACAATTATTATTAAATAATCTCACAGCGTTACGCTGCCAGGATAATAGTGATTTTCGCGAATGAACTTTTAATCATCCGTACTTAGTGCATATGAGGTTTAACTTCCGCTTCTGGGGTCGGCGAGATCCAGAACCCTATCGGCGAGCGGATCAGGCAATGCTGGTGGGATTTGCCGGGCTTGCGCCCCATTCGAGGAAACGGATCTTGTGAACCTCACCCAGGCTGTCTTCATAGACCAGGGTTACCGGTACCACGCCTGTCTTGTTGGATGTATCAGTGCGCTGCAATACCCGCTTCACATCGATTTCCATACCGTAGTGGTAATCGACGGCTGAGACATGCGCGCCGGGTTCTTGCAGGCCGTTCTGGTCGAAGACAGTTGGCGCGAGACTGGAAATCACGGCACTGACAATTGTGGCCATGTTCATAAGGCTATACCTCCACTGAAGTTCTCTTAACGAGGACTTAATGTGACACGTGATCAAAGTGAAGTTCACTTCACCGCGACGAACGCGCCGATCTGAGTCGCCTGTAGTGGCTTCAGGCCCCTAGCAATTCCCCGCGCTTGACGCCTTACGACCATTCGTCCATTAAACGCCGTATTTGTTGGGCCAAACGGCATTTTTGAGTGAGGTCATAACATGTTATGACGGATTTTCGAGCAAGATTTCACGTGCTGGCTGTGACGGCACATGGACCGAAAACGTCTGCGAGCCAGGGTGAGAAATATCGGGTATTGGCCGATTTCTGCCGTCCATGACTGGCCGAAATCGGCCAGTTTCCGCCGTTCGAGCGTCCAGGTTCAGTACTTGATATCCCGGGCTTTTTGACGTCCTTCCTGCTTCGTTTGTCGCTTGTCTTGTCGGCAACCGGGATTGCTCTGGGCATCGGCTGCTCGACAATCCTGTTTCGTCTCACGCGCACCCTGGCGCGTCTCCTGCCTGACATCGCGCGCGGAACGACGCGTCTCGGCTCGTTCGGTGGCCGCCCAAGCTGCCCCGTTCGCCACCAGAAGAAAAATCATCGCTACCCAACCAAACGTCCTGTGCTTTCTCATAATCTGATCTCCAGGAACTCGATGTCGGAATTTAAGTACAGCTGATTTCCAGACGTCCCGCAGGCTGAGGAACTGCCATTCATCCAAGCGATATCCATTGCTCGAGTCCAAGGGGGCAGCTGGTGAGCATCATTAATGATGATGGTTTGTATGATTTTCACTGAGCCATTGATGACGGTATCTGGCCGAATGCAGTCGCTCGTGAACGGCAACAATCGGCCAGAAGCGGGCGCTGGCTACCAACACTAGCAACGACCCAGCAGCGTTTCGATGGTTCACTCAGCGCAGAAGGGATCTGCTTAAAGTTTTCCGCAGGTAGCTTGCTGACGAAGGGCACAAATGCTTGAACTGAGCTGTCTGGGTAATTGCGACAGGCGCCTTACCCCTATCAAGCAGTTCGTACCCATTTGCCGTGAAAAAATTAACAGCACTTTGGGTCAGCAAATGCAGTCGAGCTGCGCCTCGGGAGACCGCGTATTGTTCCAATTCCGACAACACCGCCGTACCCAGTCCCGCACCGCGATGTTTCTCGCAAACGACCATAGAGCGCAGTAGGAGATCGGGGCCCGAGCCCTCCAACCCACCATAAGCAACCAATTCCCCATCCACGTCGAATCGGTAGAACTGCCGCCCGGGATCGCTCACATCATCGTAGGGTAATCCAGCTTGACTCAAAGACGCACGGAGCTGATTCAAACCGCTCGCTCCTACTTTAATCATCTGCATCGTCAGTGCTCTTACTAGGCTCTCTGATCTCAATGCTAGCACGCTCAATCTTTATCCCCGATCAATCGAGAACGGCACTGGAATTCGTCTGCTTCGGGTCGTTTTCTGCCTTTCGCCACCAGCAGCTATGGGTCGAATGTTGTCTGTTGCGAAGGACGCAACCGACCCAAAGCAGCCTCTGACTACCGACCGCTGTCGGTCGATTGAAAGTCATTGTTTAACCGGTTCCGTTTTGCACATTACCGCAAACTCGTAGCCGTTGGTAAACACGCACTATAGTGTGCTGTTTTCGAAATAACTTACCCACGCACCTTCGCCTCCATCACATCGTGTGCTCACCGGATCTTGCTCAAGATTTCCTCTCCCTCTGCGTTCCAAACGTACCGGGGCGGTCGCGCTTCGGGTGATCAAGCGCCAGTTCGGTTATCTGAAGGTACGCTATCGTGGAGTGATGAAGAACACCGCTCAGTTGGCCACTCTGTTCGCCGTGTCCAACCTGTGGATGGCTGATGGGTATGGGTGAGTTGCGCGTGTAGCGCATAGAAATGGGCTGAAAAGCCCGAGAATAGGATGCTTTCGCGATAACTTGGCGCTGAACGTCATGGAACTTTCAACTCGTGGCAGGTACCTTGCAAGTTGATCTGAGCTTCCGTAAAGAAAGGTTGAGGAGTGTCGCTAATGGCTGATTTTGCGTGGTTCTTGTTGGGTTTTATACCGGCACTAGCATTCGCGACCCACTCATTTGTCGATCACAGAAAGGCCACAGGAAAGCCTATAGGTGAAGCATTCATATTTTTTAATAAGGCGCTGGCCGTTCTGGTTGTACTAGAGCTTATTTTCTTCGTCTGGATGTTTATCGCTAGATCCTAATATTAAGGTACTCATAATACATGTCGCATGCTGATTTCCAGTATTAGTGCAGTATTCGATACTCCGATATCCCTATCATGCTGTTTCAAAATAACTTACCCACGTACCTGAGCGTCCATTACATCGTGTGTTCGCCGGTGCGTAATTTTCAGGGCGCTCACCAAGAATTCTCCAAGGTAGGAATGGCACCTGAAGTCTAGTGCACGTATGGAGAGAATTATTTCGCGAACATCACACTAGCGCGAAGCCGTGGACCCTTTGTTCATCCGTGATTTAACGGTATGTTGGAGCCCTCAACACAAGGACGACCCATGGCCATCCACGCTCCCACTCCCACCCAAAAACATTTGGCAGTGTTGATCGACGCCGACAATGCCCCCGCAGCAATTGTTGAAGGTTTGTTCGAAGAGATCGCCAAGTATGGCGTCGCCAACGTCAAGCGGATCTATGGCGACTGGACTGGTCCTCAGTTGGGTGGATGGAAAAAGGTGCTACTCGACCATTCGATTCAGCCCATCCAACAGTTCGCGTATACCAAAGGTAAGAACGCAACAGACAGCGCCTTGATCATCGACGCAATGGACCTGCTGTACACCCGACGCTTCAACGGCTTCTGCCTGGTTTCGAGCGACAGTGACTTCACACGCCTCGCTTCGCGGCTACGTGAAGAAGGTTTGACCGTCTACGGGTTTGGTGAAGAAAAAACCCCAAGACCGTTTGTGTCAGCCTGCGACAAGTTCATCTATACCGAATTGCTGCGCAGTGAAGTGCTTGTTGCTTCGAGCAATGGGCATGATCGACCCGATCCCGAGTCATCCGCCGCAATCCAGGCCGTCAAAGTCGCCAGTACCCTAGAGGTAAAGAAGCTACCCAAGGCACCCGTAAGTTTCATTGCAAAGATCTTGGATGACATTGCCGACGAGGACGGCTGGGCTCACTTGGGTGCGCTGGGCGCCAACATCAGCAAATTGAGACCTGAATTCGATCCCCGCACCCATGGTTATAAAAAACTCAGTGAGTTGATCAAGGGGTATCCGGATATTTTTGAACTGCAAATGAGAGGAACGTCGGGAGTGAGCGGTTCAATACTCTATGCCCGGCACCGACAGCCAAGCTCGTAGCACCTGCCACCAACGTCCGCTTTTGGCCGAAAGCGGAGAAAAATTATGCCGCATAATGAAGATGTCAGATCTTTTTTATAGTTGAAAAAAACGGGCGCCTTCAGCGCCCGTTTTCATTCACTCCTTCGTCTGCGCCCGCAATCGCCGACCAATAACATCCATTAAATCACAGCCATCGCGCAACGGAATGGCCAGCAGTTTGGAGAAGTCCGACAACACCACCGTGTCGCAACCAATCTCGGCGCGAAAGGCAATGTTCTCCAGCACCTGAGTAACCGCGCGAATTCGGTAGTCAGCGGCGGCTTGTAGTACGTCGAGTGGGGCTTCGGTGTCGATGAGCAGCGAGGCCGGAACCAGGTCGATTCCGGTGAGGGGCATGTATCTTTCCATAGGTGAGATCTCGTTCAGTTAGAGGAGACCGCCAACAGATCGTCGCCAAACGAATAGGGTGGCAGTTGCGCGCAGGTTGGCGAACCGGGAACGAGTAACCGGCAGACCCGAAGGTCTCCCGCGCGCAACCGCCATAGTACAACGGTTTTGCGGATGCGATGACGCCTGCAAATGAGCAGGCAGCCCTCGCACTCGTATATCAGGTCGCCAAACCTGATCGCCATTTTGGGCAACGGGTAGGACTATAGGCTTCATCAGAACGGCGGGAAAGGTGACGCATTCCCAGGTTTGTGTAGGAATTTTTATAGCGTCCTAGGACCTTTACGCCCCTTCCGTGGGCGACTGCTATCGACTGAAGCGCTCATTCCAGGTCCTCTCGATTTCCCCCACGCAAATGACGCCTTTTTCCTGCCAGGGGTTATAGATGCCCTCTCCGCCCCTGACATTGCATAGGTATAGGGGGTATGCCTATCATGCGCAATACATAGGTAGGGGGGTATCCCATGGGCCATATTGCAGCAAACAAAGGCGATCTTCTCAAACGCGTAAAACGTATCGCCGGGCAAATCCAAGCCGTTGAACGGGCATTGGAATCGGATCTCGATTGTGCCAAAACACTGCATCTTGTTGCCGCTACCCGCGGAGCCATCAACGGTTTGATGGAGGAAATCATCGAGGACCACGCGCGGGAGCATGTCGCGAACCCTGCTCTCAGCGAAGAGGAGCGTAACAAGGGCGTCGAAGAACTTCTTGAGGCCATTCGCCGTTACTCCAAGTGAACGCAGGTACACACTCATGAGCAGCTCCAACATCAACTACACACACGACCACATGTTCCTTGGCTCAGCGCACGACGAAAATGCCAAGCGTACGCTTTGGGTTGTGATACTGACCGTTGTGATGATGGTCGGCGAGATCACCGCCGGGTATATGACGGGCTCGATGGCGTTGCTGGCCGATGGCTTTCACATGGCAACCCATGCCGGCGCATTGGGCATCGCGGCGGCCGCTTATGGATACGCAAAACGCCACGCTTTCAGCCAGCGCTACAGTTTCGGCACCGGAAAGGTTGGAGACTTGGGCGGGTTCGCCTCGGCGCTGATTCTCGGTATGGTCTCCCTGGGAATTGGCGTCGAGTCCGTCATACGTCTCTTGCAGCCAACGGAAGTTCAGTTCGGCACCGCTACGCTCATCGCGATTGCCGGCTTGATCGTCAACATTGTCAGTGCTCTGCTGCTGGGTCACGGGCATAGTCATGTGCACGATCATGACCATGCCCATCATGGGAACGACAACAACCTGAAATCGGCCTACGTCCACGTCATCGCGGACGCGCTGACTTCGGTTCTGGCCATTGCTGCACTGCTCGCCGGCCGGTATCTCGGTTGGGTGTGGCTGGACCCGGTCATGGGCATTGTCGGCGCTATCGTTATCGCGCGCTGGGCATGGATCTTGATGGGGGTCACCGCAGGTGTACTGCTGGATCAGACAGACGCACACGTTGCCGAGGAAATCCGTGAACTGGTTGAGAAACCTGGGGATGCCACCATCACTGACTTGCACGTCTGGCGAGTTGGACCACAAGCTCATGCGGCCATCGTCAGCGTCCTTGGTGAAGCCACTGCGAACGCCGACAGCATTCGTGAACGTCTGAAGCCGGTTCATGAAGTCAGCCATCTGACGGTCGAGTTTCGACCGGCCTGATTCAGCGCCTCCCCTCCACTGCCTCCAAAGGAAACCGTAATGCCCCCAGGGAAACGTGAACTGGCGCGGATCGAACGCCGATTGATTGCCACGCTCACTGATGCGTGCGAAACAGCAAAAGGTGAAATCAAGGGTTTTACCTGGCTCACCCACATCACTGACCTGAACGCATTGGCTGAAACCCTGAAGGTGATCTGGGTGTTCGAAACCCTCGCTGACAAAAAGCTCGCCCAGGTTAATGCGAAGACACGCATCTTTGAGCTGACGGCCATCGCCTTGAATGAGGCCAACATCGATCTGAGCCCATCAGACCTCAATGTCCGCTTTGACTCCGAGGAAGAATGCCAGCGCACTCACGGTGGCAATTGGCAGAAGCGCCTGGCCAAGGGTTATTGACGATGGCTAAAGAAATCGAAAACCCCTGCATCTCGGTTTGCCAACTGAGTGGCGACCTGTGTGTGAGTTGTGGACGGAGCAAGGAAGACATCAGAAAGTGGAAACGCATGAAGCGGCCTGAAAAAATGGCCGCTGTGCAAAGGGCGAATGTGCGCTTGAAAGGGTTGAAGAAAGCGCAGGGATAGTCGCTTGAGCTGGATGCCCGCAATTGGGATTTAAGGGACTGACCACATTTAGAAAATGTGGTCTGTCCCCTAATAACCCCATATCGTGGTCTGTTCCCAATTGTTCCTTACACACTACTAGACTGATAGGCCGCCAGAAATTGAATCCCGCTCTCACCATCAACCCGAAAGATGGCTCTATCCAAATAGCAATTGCTGGATGCAACTTTGTCATCGACAGTACATTTACCTCCGATACCACAGCGGCACCACTCGCGCAGCTCTACCGATCCGAACAGGTTCACAAAAACGGGTACGTGTGGCGTACGTATCAGGGAATCAGCATTGAAGGCGTATCGGGTGGTTTGGCGCTTTCCTTCCATTCTGGTCGACTGACTGAAGTCCATATTGGCGCGCCTGTGCCAACCACAGGAACCGAAACCGGCTGGCCTACGAGAGAATCAATTGAACTAGAAGTCAACTTTCTAAAAAACTCATTCAGGCGACAGCTTTCACGCTCATTCCAGACCGACCTGGAAAGGTTTTCATGGGGAAGCGCTTGGGCCAAATTTGATGAGAAAGGATTCTTGGCTAGCGCTGGAATAAGCTATACACCGATATCACATACCTCAGCACTACCGTCCACATAGGCATCGGCTCTCGGATTTTTATGTTGATTTTAGGCTGATGTCGACTCCTATCAGTTGAATCCACAGCCATATACGGACGCTCGCGGCTTAGCTCAGATCTTACGTATACAGTAATATCCCTCTGCACCGCCCAAGCTATGGAGTCGGGCTTGTAGCCATGAAGGGATCAAGTGAATCTACAACTTGAAATTGAGAGGATTTTTGGGGGCGAAGCATTTGCCAGGCCACTTTTCTATTCCTATCCAGGAGGTTTGCGTTTTGAGCTCTCTGAAACTGGTGGAGTGATTGAGCAATTTCTAACAGCACTACGAAAATCAACAAAGATCTGCAGCGATATCTTCCTTAATGACGCGACGCTTGTTGCTTGTCTGCGCATTCATTCTGGCAGCAACCGATTTGCTCATCGGCCCGTGATTCACGCTCTTCGATCTGCCGGTATTAACATACCCACGGAATGCTCAGTCTGGAGTGAGGAGATAGATCTGGAGGAATGGTTTTGCGAAAGTGAACCGGAGTATTGGATCAACATCGCATTTCAAGCGCCTGTGACTCTGCTTCAAGCATTTCTTTGGTGTGCTTTGGCTAAGGATTTTGCCGCAATTCAGCCTAAACCCGACTGCGCTTTATACCTCTTCAATTTGAAGAAGCACGTCATGGTTTTCCCCTACGACGACAGAGGTATGGATGTGGTTGGCCCCAACAAAGACCTGCTTTCACAGCTTTATCGTCAGCATCATACATACCTGCTGGATTACGACCGACACAAGATGGACACCACATTCGCAGGGCCTGCGCGCTAGCCTCATTGCTTACATTGGTGCTGAAACCGTGCCCACAGCCCAGGATTTCAGGGGCAGACCACATTTAGAAAATGTGGTCTGCCCCCTAATAACCCATGGCTTCATGGCGCCGAACACAATCGGCCCGCTACCTTTCACAAACTAGCCATCGAAACCGAAGTGAGAGCCTATGGGTTTTCGTACTCTGGACTAACGTTGGTCATAGCGACCTCCGGTCAGGTCGTGATTTACAGGCGTCGCCGCTGAATGAGAAGCGCGATGACTCGATCACTGCTTTCGGTCAGTGCATCAACCGGAGGCTTTTAACGCTGATTGGAGTGTGAGCAGGTAAAAAGCGCCGCTGGTCGATGGCGATTTGGACAAGAACGACTGGAGCTAACCTCTCAATGTCTGGATAATGGCCATATGCCTCCACCCGCATGGCCCATAGATAAGGACATCCATTCAGTGAAGCTGCCGTCCCCCATTTTGCTCCTCGCTTGCGCTCTGCTCCTGCCCACCGTCGCCCAAGCCAACGATGCAGCGTTGACCGAAACGCTCAAGGCACTCACCCACTGCGACGCCAACTTCTTCGCCAGCCTGAACACACACCGCGATGCCTGGGGCGCGATTGCGCCTATTGAACAGCGAAAAGATGCGGCGTGGATAGCCGTCAAAAACCGTGGCAGCAACCCGGAAAATTCGGTGCCTCTGCGCGGTACGCCGATTGTTGCCGGTATGAAACTGCTGTCCTATGTCGACGAAAGCAGCGACCTCGGCCAACTGGGTCACTACTATTACTGGGGCTTCATTGTTGAAGGCGGCGTAGACGAAGTGGCCAGGCGCCTCGCGCCGCTGATGGAACAACCGGGGCAACTGCAGAATATTGGCTCGTCTTATGTGCGCAGTGAACTCAAGGTCGGTGATCAATGGCGACTCATCCAGCCGCAGCCAGGCACGGCGCCGGGTAGCAAGCGTGTGGAACGCATCTTGATCGTCGAGGCGGAAGGCAAACAGGGCACTCAGTCGCGGGTCAATTGTTCCCTGCAAGGCGCCGTTGACGGTGCGATGCTCGCCCAACTGCGCCCGGACATCACGCCGGCTGATTATCCTCAGCCACAACCGGATACGAGCATTGCCGGCGTCGCCGTACCGGAGGGCGTGCTCAAGAGCCTCGACTCGCCGCTGCTCAAACCGAAATTCAAAACGTTGAGCTACACCTATGCCACCCGAACCGGCGATGCGATCAAGGATCGTCCGGTGACGGTTGAGTACACCGCAGACGGCGCTTTGCTGAAGAAGAATGAGATCTACAACGAAGCCTTCCACGTCGAGCGTCTCACCCAGGCGGGCCTGATTCAGTTGAAGTCGAAAATGAACGGCATAGGCGATGGACGTGTGTTGCTCACCCGCGAACTTGAGGTCAAGGCCCCGACGAGCTGGAGCCCCGGCGAGACGTTGAGCACTCGTCTGGTCATGGAAGAAGTGCCTGCTCGGCCAACCGACAAACCCATGAAGCAGTCGACGACTTGCACCGTGGGTCAGCGCTTTCCTGCCCGGCAAGTATTCACCTCGCTGACAGGTGACGCCATCGCGCTGGAGTGCGACCAGGGCACCAGTAAAACTTCCGCCGCCTTTATCGAGGATTTGGGGGTTTCCCTGACACTGGAGTCGACGTCGAAAAATACGAAGAGCGTTTACACGTTCACAGCAGTGAATGTTGTGCGTTGAGCAGTCATCGAGACTGAACTGTCTGCCAGACCCGGACAGGACAAATAGCATTGTTTTTTTGCGCAACAATAGGATCTATTGATGAGAAAGTTCGTCCTTCCATTTGTTATCGCACTGCTGTGCCTGCACGGTTGTGCGGAAATGCCCGCGTACTCCAACGTCGATCCCGCCACGGCGGATGACGAGTCGCGTTATACCGTGGTCGAGACAGATACTTATGCGGACAGGGCCCAGCGTCACTTCGCCGATCTCCAGCCGGACCTGAACATCATAAGGATCAACGACAACAAAGTCGGCAACATCCCGTTCTCTACGTACTACTACAAGAACGACTCCCCGCAGCGCGCGGTGTTGAAGCCTGGCACCTACACCATCCAATTGGAATACCAGTTGCCCCGCTACTTCCTGTTTGCGGACCTGAAGTTCGAGGGCAAACCTGGCCAGAAAATAATGGCGCGCTCAAGGTATGTGGGTCTCAATCGGCTTGAAGTGTGGCTGGAGGATGCAGTCACTGGCGAGGTAGTGAGCACCCGCGTGCACTGACGGCCCACGTCCGTAGCACCAGCGTCGCTGCCCAGAAAATCGTTCAGCGGGTGTTTCGTTGTCTAGTGTTTTTCGAGGGCGGCTGTTTTCTCCTGCTCTCGCGATTGCTTGACTCGTAGAGTGTTGAAAGAAGAGATTTGCAAAAAATATTCGTCATTTACATGTACCTTCCAGCAGCAAAGGACGCTTGATGAGAACCCCGCTACTCGCCCTTACCCTCGCAGCTCTATTGAGCGCATGCGCCATCCCTTACGAAACCCCGGAAGCCCGCGCCAATATTGAACGCGATCTGAAGCTCAGAGCAGACGAAATCGTCACTATCACCGAAACCAACTGGTGTTTATCTGCCTATGGTGATTTGCAAGTGTGCAGACCCAAGCAAGGCCTGGGTGTGCTGACCAAGAGCAAGCTAGTACTGGCCTTCTATAAGGGCGGCATCTACCAGCAAGCTGAAGTCATCAACGCCAGCGATGTGCAGTGTGCCCACCTGCAAAGTGGCAGAGCCGCAGCCGATACCTTCTACCTATTCAGTGAACGTTGGGCCGCCATGCTGGCGCCAATTACCGTGGGAGGTGCCTTGGCCCTCGACAAGAAAGCCCAGTTCCTGAGCGTGCTAGTGCCGCCAAACACTGAGAGCTTCACGGCTGGGCAAGGAAATTTTATTCAGGTCACCGATCGCAAGAATTACTCGGCGGTGGCGGTTCCAGGTACCAAAACCTATGTAGGATCCAGCGAGAGTATTTACCAGATTTTTAATCCGTGTACGCAGGGAATGAATCGCTCAGCCGGATCCTAAGTCCTGACCTGACCTGACCTTTCGAGCGAAACAGTCCCAGCAGCAATTGCAGCGCAAGAATCCAATGCAGGCCCGATGCGCCGGGCCTGTCGAGAGCCGACAGTTACAGACGCAATGAAAAAGAAGGACTGCATTGGGTCGATATCTGCCTTTCACAACAGGCAACAAACGGCCAGACCATCAGCCGCGACTTGTGCAACAAAGCCTTACCCACTGAAAAATCACCGCAGATTAAAAATCAATTTGCCTGCCGCCGATTTGAGTTTCCGTATCACTCTGACCGGCAACCTTAGCCGAAGCGCTAATTGCATTTTGATTCGCCCAATCACGAAGTTTTGTAAACTCGTCTTTACGCATTTTGCTCATTGGTACTAAACGCGAAATAGTAGTTTCAAAATCAACCATAGTCAGGTCGCTTACATCACCGGAGCCATTCATCCGCCGTGAGAACGCTTCAATCAGCGAGTCCCCAACCCAAGCTTCGATTTCAGCACCAGAAAGCACAATGTCTTTACCAAAATTCGACTCGCCTCCTAGAGCAGCCAATCGATCCAAATCAAATTTTTCTGGGTCACGTTTCAATTTCTTCAGATGTATTTCAAGAATCTTCTTTCTTTCTAATGTCGACGGGAAGTCAACGAAAAATATTTCGTCGAATCGCCCCTTTCTCAACAACTCCGGAGGTAAGCTGTTGATGTTGTTAGCGGTGGCAAACACAAAAACAGGCGCCGTTTTTTCTTGCATCCAAGTCAACAGTGTGCCGAATACGCGTGTAGCCGTGCCACCATCAGATGCTCCTCCGGAAGAGCCGGAAAGTCCTTTTTCAATTTCATCGATCCATAGGATGCAGGGCGAAATAGCTTCGGCAGTACGTAGTGCGGAACGAATATTGGATTCTGAAGAGCCAACCACCCCTTGGAAGATTTTCCCCATGTCCAAGCGCAACAAGGGCATGTTCCAAGACGACGATACGCATTTCGCCGTTAGAGACTTACCGCAACCAGGAACTCCAGTTAAGAGCAAACCCTTCGGGGTTCCGACACCGAACTCCTGAGCAATCTGCCCAAAACACTGGCTACGCAAATGGAGCCACTTCTTAAGAGTTGCCAGCCCTCCAACATCCTCGAGATTTACCTTTGAGTCGATGTATTCCAAGATACCTGTTTTCCGTATAATTTGTCTTTTTTCGGAAAGCAGATCTTTTACGGTATTTTCATTTACACTAAGACTGGATACCAATGAACGAGACAAGCTATTGTCAATTTCTAATCCCGTGAGGCCCAAAGCGGCATCAATGAGTTTATCTTTGGTTTCGCTAGAAAGATCAATCTTAACGCTGCTGTTGCCTTGCCAGGAATTAACAAAGTTATTTATCTGAGCCTTAACTTCATCTCTTGATGGCAAAGGAAAATCAATCAACGTGATTTCCTTTTGAAGATCATTGGCAATTTCAAAGCTGGGCGCCACGATAATGCAATTGCTTCGATATCCACGTGAGCGGATATTTATGGCTAAATCTCGAAGTCGACGACGATAGACAGGATTTGAGCTTGAGGAAAGGTAGTTATGAGCATCACAAAAAACAAAAATATTTTTGCTGCCCTCCTCCTTCGCCTTTTCTTCGCAAAAGTCCAAGGCCATTTTCAAATCAAAGGTTTTATCCCCAGCCACGACGCCATTTATCTGGACTCCTAGCGTCGAGTTCCAAACGAACAAACGATGGCCAAGCGCCTTGGCGATTTCAGAAACTTCATTGAGTGCACGCTCTTCCTCGAAAGTTTCAATGACCAAAATCGCATAACGCGCTTTGAGGTAATCTGTTATCTGCTTGGTACGGCTCATGCCTATTATCCCTGCGCTTGAACTGAGTTATACATGCATCGGAAGACCGGTTTTGGTAACGCCAGATTTTGAAACAACAAACTCGACAACTCTTCTAGCACGGAAAAAGTCAATGTCGACTCTGTCGCTGGTTTTGATAATCTGCTTGTGCTGATAGGGATGTTTCGCGTTATGCCGATACCGACCAGCCAGCGTCAAGTCTACGGCTTTAACAACACGAATCATGGCTTCATTCTGGAATATCTCTTTTGGCGTATAGCCTGTATAAAGTATCCAGTTTTTCTCGCCATTGACGGCATGTATTAATTGCTCCAAGGCTGGTGCCTGGTCGAGCGGCTCCCCCCCAGAGAGGGTAACCCCAGCGATGTCCAGCGCATTTATCTTCTGTGCCAATTCATAAACAGGCATCAGCGTACTCGCTTCGCGAGCGTGGGTCTTCTGATTGAAGCACCCCTTACAATTCAGCGCACAACCCTGCACCCATAATGTCAAGCGCAACCCGGGGCCGTTAACGCTGCTCAACTCCATATGGTGTACATTGATTTCCATTTAGAAATTCGCACTGAGAATTTGAAGGGTTTGCTCTTCATGGACTACGGTATATTCCGGCTTCCACTCAGTCATAAGTTCCGCAGTAGGGCTAGAAAGTAGAGATTCAAGTTCTTCAGTAAGTTTTGTGCAAATATCGCCTTTCACGCCATGCACTTCCTCCGTAATTTCATCGCCCGTAAAGGTGACATGAATGCTGTATTCGTAGTTAGGTCCGAATTCGACCTCGAACCCTTGAAGAGTTTCTTTCACTCTTGCTGGAACACCTGATGCGTCTATGCGCTTGATGGTTTCATCGATGGCTACGCTGATGTACGCTTTCTGAAAGCTTAAAGCCAAATCAGCCATTATCGCTTCGTCGTCGGACGAAATAGTTCCCCGTTCGATGAGGAGTTTGTAGGAGCCCTCCTCAATTTGGCAAACAAATAGATTGAATTTATCAGCCGTTTGGCCACAAACAGCCCTAAATTGCTGCTTGCCCATATAGCCTATTTTGCTCAATACCTTTTTACTGAAGTCGCTGGCAAATACGGAAACCAGACCAGTCGTTGGGCTTAGGCCCATCTTGCCGAACGCTTTGGCAATGGCTTCTTCATTAACATAAGAAAATTCAAACTTTGTACAATGAGACATTGTTAAAGCTCCAGCCTGCGACCGGAAACAACTTCTTCGGCGTTCTGGATAGCAATTATTACGTCAGGGGCTACCTCAATGTTGCGCATAGGCGCCGTGGATGCAAGCGCAGCCTCAGGCGCAACAATTTCTGAAACCGATGTTGGAGTTCCAGAGTTGACAACTACCCGACGTCTTTGTGCTGTCTGTGATGCACCACTACCACAAAGAAGACTTGCATCAATCGCTTCCAGCAGCCTTCTTATTACCAGAATGGGATTTGATGTGAGCTTTTCATATAGCCCAATGCGCAACAAAGCATCGGCTCCATCATTGAATTGCAATTTAACGAAGTAATTTTGATTTTCATCGCCAGCGATCCCAATGCGCGAGACCTGATTCAGATCCCGCGACAGCTTTCTCCAAAGATACCCATCAAACGACGCTACAATGAATTTTGTCGCTGTTGCGGCAAAAGCATTGCTACCAACTTCAACCTCGTCAGCATCAAAATTCTGGTAGCTGACCAGAATTTTCTCCCCCACAGGAAATCCCAGAGCGGTTGCCAAATATTCATTTGTCGAAAAATCGATATCTGCGTGAAATTTTAAGCTTTTTGACAGAACATAAAGGCTAAAGATGCCTACTAATCCATAGCCTATTGCTCTCAGCGCGTCTTCCGGTGCAAGAGCCACAAAAACTGCGAAAATAAAAACAATGATTCCGTAACCGTAATTTATGGCCGTCTTTGTACTGAGCTTTTTATTTCTATAAGCCTGAAATGTTTTGCCGGGAATATACTTTTTTGAAGGTGCAAATAGCAGGAGGCACACACCAAAAAAAATCAGACCAATAAGCCCCATTGCAGCCTGGCGCTTTTGCCCATTTTGCAACCCTTCAAGAAACATCCACGCACCGGTAACGATGAAAACAGGTAAGCATGCCAGTATTGCAAGTCCCGTTTTCTTACCTTTGGTGGCCATCATCATTTTCCACATCGGGATAGTCTTTATCATTCACAAACCTTCTAGAGTTGGTGCAGAAGCGCGTAGTGAGGGGCTGACTGTAGAACTACTCATTGATCTATGCTACATGACAATCTTTGCTTTATCACGCGCTAGGGATGGTCTGAAGTAGCCATACGTTTCGGGCTAACTTCGACCACTGCCGATTTTGAAAGTGGCGAGTCGATCCAAAACGCTCAGATCACTCACTCATTTCTGGTTTTTCAGCCGCAGCGAGCACCTCGCAGCGGCCATTCCCCGTATTACAGGCGCACCTCTCCTGCGTTGCTCTATAAATGTCGGCGGGCCATCCACAGATTTCCGATTTTGTAGTGGCCTGGGTTGTTGCAGTTACACATGCAGCAAGCACGAACGATTAAACACAATATTTCAAGGTAATTACCTTACGCTCAATACCTAACGCTTTGGCATCATCAATAGAGAGCATCACGGGTAGTTGGCTCCGCTACAGATCGTAACTGCTGTGTACATTACACTCGAGCGGTAGCTCCGGCAAGGCGCCAAGCACTCGTTTGCGAATGCCAAGATCGGACTTCAAAAAACGCCTCCAGTTATTGAAACTGAACGGGGAACACTATCGGCATAGTTGTTGCGACACAAATCAGCTAACCCTGAAAAAGGCTATCAGTGCTAAAGCGCCCTGCGGAAACGATGATTCGGCAAGAACCCCTGTTTCGATTATCGTTTCCAGGTCTTACTTCAACCCGAAGTTACACTTCAGTTCGACGATGCGGGCCCACGATGCTGGTGGGCCTCCGGAGTGGTTGGCCGGCCACAGCCGTTAGCTGCCCTCTGCGAAGGGAAGCTTCGGGTCGTTTTCTGCCCTTCGTGACAGGCAGCAATCGGCCAGAAGCGTTCGGTGGACGGAGCGATAGAAAATGAGTAGCTATGCTTGGTCTACTGCCGGAACTGATTGAGCAGATTGGGCTTTCCGTCCATGGTGTATAAGCCCCTTCAGCGGTTACCCGACTATCACAATGCCCGGCCTGGTCAGGGATAGACGACAGAGCAAGGAATGTTATCCATCAAGCCTGTGAAGGCGTTATCACCCCAACTTGGGGTCTTAGGCCCAAAGAGTAGTCCGCCATGACCGTAGTCGATCGCCTCAGGTATTTGCGTGTCGTTCTAGTTTTGGCTGGCCTCGCGTGCCTTGCTCTCTACCCACTTATGTTGTTCTGGCCGTCCGGCTGGGCCTGGCACGTCGGTCACTCGGACTACCCGATGATGATCGTTGGCATCTACGCCACACTTGGCGTGTTCTTGATCCTGGCCGCACGTGATCCATTAGCCAATCTGAGCCTGATCTGGTTCACCGTGTGGTCTAGCGCCATACACGGAGGAATCATGGCCGTCCAGGCGGTCACCCAGCCGGGGCAAATGGGGCACTTGGCAGGTGACGTGCCAGCGCTCTTCATCGTGGCGGTTGCCTTGGCCATCTTGACGCCCCGTTCGTAATTGGCCGCCGAATGGGTACGCCCTCACGTTTTGGGAATTGTCGGGTTGTCGATTTTCGCCTGGCTGTTATCGAATATGCAGTCGATTCACCGATATTCCTTGGTCAAGCTACCTGCGGAGGATCTTGCGCGCTATATGCGATTGAAAAACTGCCTGCAGAGAATCACATTGCGCAGCAAGGGCCAGCTAACCCAACTCGCCAGCAGACCACCGATGACTCCCACCAATGGCGCTCCGAGATAATTCAACCGGCTTTTACTTTCCACGCTTACCCTCATCACTACACGCTAAAACAGAAATATCTGATTTCAAGGTAATCTTCGATGCCGCACTTGGAGCCTTCACTTTTCAAACACTGAACAACGATGTCCGAAAACTGGAGCAAAAATGCTGTCTGGATTAGTACGCTTTTGGCAGTGCCACTCGCGCATCATGTTGCCCACTTTCGGCTAGCGCATTTGCCACGAAGCCATCTTTTACGCGACGACTTATAAAATCCTGAATGTACGCAGCTGCGATGCTCCGAGCCTTCGGAACAGCCATCGCCTGGCGAATTTGGGTGAAGTTGTCTGCCAGCACCCTTACTCCCTGAGCTGACGTTGCAAACCGCTCCAATGGCTGTCGCACTCCCGCTGCGGCCTCCAATCCCTGCTCATAAAACAGATCAATAGCGCTCGCTGAGGTCTCCCCTCTGACGAGCTCAGCTCTCTGAAGAGTGCGTGTGAGATACAAGTCATACGCGGCACCACGACCTACAGAAATCCTGTGACCTTGCGCATCCAGGTCAGATGCACTTTGGTAAGGGCTTTGCTCACGAACGAGGTAGGTGCCGTCGATACTCACATAAGGTTCTGAAAAGGCGATCTTCTCCGCGCGTACTGGTTCAATAGCTAGGAACGCCAAGTCCCACTGCCCGTCCTCCAAGGCAGCAAACACCTTCCCAGCGGCATCGTATGCAGCCAGCTTGACCGCGACACCCAACTCCTGTGCCAATGCATTTGCCAACGCAACAGATACACCTCCTAAAGTGCCGGTGGCTTCATCGCGCTGGGCCAGGACTGGATTACCTAGATTGATGGCTACCCGCAGTTCGCCATAAGGGGCCAAATCGCGACGCACAGCTGCAATATCAGAACTCATAACTGCTCACCTCTTTCAATCTCTGGAGACGGCTCGCCATCAGTTTGCTGACGACGCTTCACGAGCATGCCCACAATCAAGACCAACATCGCACCGACCACACCAGCTGCGTAGTGCGACCGTGACGGGAGGCTTGGCAAGCTGATGTCACCGACAGCCATGCTTCCGGCGATCCAGCCAAGCAATGCCGCCCCGAGTGTGATGATCAATGGAAACCGATCCATAAAATGGAGCACCAGCTTGCTGCCCCAGATGATGATTGGAATGCTGATGACGATGCCAAAGATCACCAGCTCCAGGCTTCCTTTAGATGCTCCCGCGACCGCAACAACGTTATCCAGGCTCATGACAGCATCAGCGACAATGATTGTCTTGATCGCCCCCCACAGCCGAGGACTGGCTGCAAGGTTGTCATGCGCATCCTCCTTCTCTGGAACGAGCATTTTGATACCAATCCAGAGAAGCAGTGCTGCCCCGATGAACTTTAGGTACGGCAATTCCAACAATTGCAGTGCAAAGAAAATCATCACAATGCGGAGCACTATGGCTCCCAGCGCGCCACCAAGAATGGCGCGATTACGCTGAGCTTCCGGGAGCTTGCGGCATGCCAATGCAATGACAACTGCGTTGTCGCCCCCGAGCAAGATGTCGATGGCGATGATTTGCGCCACTGCCAGCCAGAACGTTGGCGAGTTGAGTAGTTCGATCAAAGTAAGCATTCCAGGTCTCTGCGAATCAGGCGGTCAGGTCGTTTTGAAAGTCATACAAACAGGGCTGCCGGTTTTAATCACATGGCCATTTTCAGTGAGTCCACCTGAATGTCTGTCAACGTCAAATGCGACATTGAATCAGGTGTGCTCATGCCGAGCGTCGCTCGGCATGACACTGGCAAATCAAACCACTTCGGGGATGCGTACCCAGCCTTCCATCAGTCGACGAGCACTGCGGCTCATGACTGCTTTTTCGACTGTCCAGGCCCCCTCTACAAAGGCGGTTTTCGCACCAACAGCGACGCTGCCAGCGGTGTGTCCCATGCGTACCTGACGATCTCTGACGTCGCCGACGATGCGATTGACCAACGTGCCATCAAGTGCTGCTGCAACTGCGACAGCAACAGCGCCGGTGCCAGTGATTGCATGGTGAAGCTTGCCCATCGAGAGAATCCGGGCAATCACGTCGATGTCACCTGGCTCTACCTGTTTGCCACCCGCTGCCTTGTAGGCTTGAGGTTTAGCAACCATGCATAGCTTCGGAGTATGAGGACGCAATCGCGTTGCTTCTTCCGCACTCTCGGCCAAGCCCATGGCCACCGTGCAATGGGCGCGAATGATTTCAAGCCGTGCAAGCAACTGCGCATCACCGTTAACCTGGTCTTGAGTTTCGGTGCCTTTCAGGCCCACCTTATCCGCGTCTACGAATATGGTCGGGTTGCCAGCATTCAGCAGTGTCACTGCAAGATTACCGACGCCCGGAATGTCCAATTCGTCGATGGCATTTCCGGTTGGCAGAATGCTGCCATCTGAACCACCGGGATTGAGGAATTCCAAGACAACTTCGGCAGCAGGAAAAGCTACGCCATCGAGTACGAAATCACCCTCTTCCTGAACCTCACCATCACGCATTGGCACGTGGGCGATGATTCGCTTCTGGATGTTGGCTTGCCAGATGCGGACAACTGCCATGCCATCGCGAGGTGCATCCACCAAGCCTTCGGAAATCGCGTAAGGGCCAACCGCCGAGCTCAGATTTCCGCAGTTACCTGACCAATCGATTACAGGGGTCTCAATCGCCGGCGCACCAAACAGGTAATCCACATCACAGTCATCACGGGTGGATTTACCGATGATCACAACCTTGCTGGTACTGGAGGTGGCGCCGCCCATCCCATCGATCTGCTTGCCATACACATCCGGACTGCCAATCACACGAAGCAGGATCGCATCACGCTCCGCACCTGCTGGTGGCAGATTCTCGCCAAGAAAGAACACGCCTTTGCTGGAACCGCCACGCATGTAAACGGCAGGAATACGTCTTTGGGTCATTTTTTTACTCCAACGAATCAGCGGTGCATCAGTTAACGGATGCGTTCTTCATGCTTTCGATCAGAAGCTGTGGCAGCAAACCACCGCTGCGGAAGTAGCGGACGTCTTCGAAGGTATCCAGACGACTCACGACCGTGACGCGCTCTTTCTCACCACTCTCACGCTCGATCACCAGCGTGATTTTTGCGCCCGGCTGGAAGTCTGCGGTGATGCCTTCAACGCTGAATGTTTCACGTCCATTCAGGCCCAGACTCTGACGAGAAACACCGTCCTCAAACTGCAACGGAAGAATGCCGAGGCCAGCCAGGTTGGTGCGGTGAATACGCTCGAAGCTTTCGGCCACGACCACACGAACACCCAACAGACGGGGGCCTTTTGCAGCCCAGTCGCGCGAGGATCCACTTCCGTACTCCTTACCGGCGACAACGATCAGCGACTGCTTACGTTGTGCGTAGATCTCGGCGGCCTGGAAAATCGTGGTGACCTCTTTCTCGGGCAGAAGCAACGTCCACGGGCCCTCACGGCCATCTTCAAGCAGTTCGTTTTTCAAACGAGGGCTTGCGAAGGTCGCACGCTGCGCCGCTTCATGGTTGCCACGACGCGTACCGTAGGAGTTGAAGTCTGGTACTGCGATGCCGTGCGATTGCAGGTACTGGCCCGCATCGCTTTCTGGAAGAATCGCGCCAGATGGTGAGATGTGGTCGGTGGTGATGTTGTCCGAGAGCATGGCCAACACACGCATGTTGCTGAGGTCTTTGGCTGTGTCTGTCGCAGTCACCGCGTCGCTCCAATATGGAGGTTTGCGGATGTAGGTGCTGCTTTCTTGCCAGGCATATTGGTCTCTGACGCCCGCGCGCAGATCGCTGGCGATCAAGCCTGCTTCACGCGGAACATCCTCGTAGGCCTTGTCGAACAGATCGGCAGTCAAATTATCAGCTTCGATTTGCGTCAGCTCCTCATCGCTCGGCCACAACTCGTGTAGGTAGACCGGTACGCCCTTGTCGTCGAGACCCAATGCGTCCTTTTCCGGGTCAATCAAGTAGGTGCCGGCAATCGCATAAGCGACGATCAACGGTGGCGACATGATGAAAACTTCGCGCGCCAGTGGGTGGACTCGGCCTTCAAAGTTACGGTTGCCTGAAGTCGCAGCCACAGTCTCCAACTTGCGAGCACGAATTTCGTCTTCGATTTCGGTGCTGAGCAACGGGCCGGACATACCGTTGCAGGTGGTGCAGCCATAGCCAACCAGGTTGAAACCTAAAGCGTCCAGATCTTCATTCAGGCCAGACCGCTCAAGATAGTCCGATACCACCATGGAGCCAGGAGCGAACGAAGTTTTCACCCAGGGGGCTCTCTTCAGTCCACGCTTTCGTGCGTTACGCGCAACCAGCCCCGCAGCGATTACTCCCCTTGGGTTGGAGGTGTTGGTGCAACTGGTAATGGCAGCGAGAACTATCGAGCCATTGTCCAGACCGGCAGGAAGATTGGTGGCAGGCGCCTTTTGTCCCAATACGATGCGTTGGTGTGGCTGCTTAGGCCCGGCTATCGAGCGTGCAACAGTGCTGAGATTGAGTGTTACCACACGGTTGTATTCAGCCTCGGCAAGACTGTCATGCCAGAGACCTTGTGCCCGCGCATACGCTTCCGTCAGTCCCGAAATCTGACCGCCACGCCCCGTCATACGCAAGTAATGCAGCGTCCGGTCATCAATTGCGAACATTGCTGCTGTTGCACCGAATTCCGGCGCCATGTTCGACAAGGTTCCACGGTCTGCCAGTGATAGCTGGGGCACGCCCGGGCCAAAGAACTCGAGGAAGGAACCGATCACACCTGCATTACGAAGTTGTTCAGTCAACGCCAGTGCAATATCGGTCGCGAGGTAGCCTTGAGGCAATGTGCCTTCCAGACGCACGCCAACGATTTCCGGCAGGCGCAGCATCAGTGATTTGCCCAGCATCGCGGCTTCGGCCTCAATGCCGCCAACACCCCAGCCCAACACACCAATGGCGTTGATCATAGTGGTGTGGCTATCAGTACCTACCAACGTATCCGGGAAAGCCCACAGCTCGTCATCACGGCGCTGAGTACCCACAACGGTGGTCAGACGCTCGAGGTTGATCTGGTGAAGGATGCCTTTGCCCGAGGGAATGATGGAGAGATTGCTGAAAGCCTTGTTACACCAGTCCAGAAACTGGAAACGCTCCGCATTGCGTTCACGTTCGATAGCCTCGTTATCAGCAAGAGCACTGGCATCGCCCCAACGTTCGACGTTGAGCGAGTGATCCACAACGAGATGGGTTGGGGTCACCGGGTTCACCAAGCGCGGATTACCACCTTTCTCCGCGACGGCATCTCTCAAACCAGCGAGGTCTACGAGTGCTGGCGTACCCAGCAGATCCTGCAGCACAACCCGGGCCGGGCGGAACGGGATGTCGAATTCTTTGGAACGGGCACATATCACTTTAAGTGCGGCTTCAGGATCGCCCTCACCACGCAAAACGTTCTCGGCAAGAACTCGCAGGCTATAGGGCAGCTTGGCGTAGTCACCGCCCAGGTCAGTCACAACCCCCCGAATATCACTTACACGGTACTCGATGCCGTTGGCGGAAACGGTTCGACCCTTTGACTTAGGCATTGGCTAATCCTCACAGGCTGTACGGGCAATGTTTTTGTGAGAGCCATATTGCACTTTGTCACGATATAGATCAATGTTGATTTGTCCGAGTCATCTCAAACCCGAGATCGGACGTACCCCAACCAACGATTTCTACTGTGCACAGTCGCTCCTTTGACGCAGCGCCCGGTTGGGTACGGTAGAAAAAATAAACATAAGAAAGTCGAGGCTCACCATGATCAAGCTCACATGCCCCAGCTCCATCCTCACTCCCCTTTTTTTCGAGCCAGCCTCGACTTGATAACCATGGATCTGGAACAGCCACGCGGCTGACGAGAGCCACATACGTCTAATAAAAGTGGGAGTACGACCGTGTTAACAATCCTTGGTTTTTCAATGGTCATTTGTTTCATGTACCTGATCATGACAAAGCGCCTATCGGCGCTTATTGCGCTGATCCTGATACCTATCGTTTTCGCTTTGATCGGGGGCCATTACGCGGGCCTCGGCGGCATGATGCTCGACGGTGTCAAAACCCTCGCACCAACGGGCGTGATGTTGACGTTTTCGATTCTTTACTTCGGCATCATGATCGACGCGGGGCTCTTTGACGGGCTCGTGCGCTTCATCTTGAAGCTGGTGAAAGGAGACCCGCTGAAGGTTCTGGTGGGCACTGCCGTGCTGACGATGCTGGTATCCCTGGACGGCGACAGTTCAACCACTTACATGATCGCCTGTGCAGCGTTTCTGCCGCTTTACCAGCGATTGGGTATGAACGTGCTGGGTATGGTCTGCGTAGTGAATATCGCCAGCGGCATCATGAACATTTCACCCTGGGGTGGGCCAACAGCGCGCGCCGCTGCCGCCCTGCATGTCGATGCGCTTGAGATATTCCTACCGATGATTCCTGCCATGCTGATGGGGGCGGCCTGCCTCATATTTACGGCCATTGTGCTGGGTCGCAAAGAGCGTGCCGCGCTCGGAGTGCTTCATCTCGAAGACTTTCACCATGGATCGATGGCTTTGGGGAATGGATCGGCAGAAGAGTGTGACGTGCATCGCCGTCCGAAAATGTTCTGGCCAAATCTGATTCTCACACTCGCCTTGATCGCTTGCCTTGTCGCGGGGGCCATGCCAATCCAGGTGCTTTTCATGGTCGGTTTCGCACTGGCAATCATGATCAACTACCCAAGTATCGAACACCAAAAGGAACGTATCGCCTCCCATGCGTCGAATGTGCTGGCCGTCACCGCGCTGATCTTTGCCGCCGGGATATTCACAGGCATCCTGTCTGGAACCGGCATGGTGGATGCGATGGCCAAAAGTTTGCTCACTGTCATTCCACACAGCTTCGGCCCGTTCCTGGCCGTATTCACAGCATTGGTCAGCATGCCGTTCACATTCTTCATGTCCAATGATGCGTTTTACTTCGGCATTCTGCCCGTGATCGCACAGACAGCCGTTCAGTATGGAATCACGCCTCTTGAAATTGCCCGCGCCTCAGTGGTCGGCCAACCTGTCCATCTGCTGAGCCCGCTGGTACCGTCCCTGTACCTGTTGGTCGCATTGGCAAAAGTCGATCTGGGTGACCACCAGCGCTTCGCTCTCAAGTGGGCAATTTTTGCCAGCTTCGGCCTGCTCGCTGGTGGCCTGTTGTTCGGGGCGTTCCCCTTCTACCAGGTTCGATAAAACAGGCGCTCGGAGCAACACAAACCTCGGCAGAGGCAAAAAAATGGTCTCTGCCGTTAAGCTTACCGACACGCTAGAATGGCGATTCCATGGTCAGCTCTATTTGGTTCTCGATCCAATGCCTCTAAGTCCTCTGCAAGCACGCATTGCGCGTGACATTGTTTCTCACGTGCGTCGTGAACGCTTCGATATAGGGCATCACCTGGTCGAGTCACAGCTGGCGGCAACGCTTAACGTTTCACGTACTCCAATCAAGTTTGCCATGGGCCATTTGGTCGAAAAGGGCATGCTCACATACGACCGAAATCGAGGCTTTTTTCTAGCCCGCTCCAGCGACGATCTAGTAGACCTCGCCTCGGAAGTCATGGAGAGCAGTGACGATCCGCTCTACCTGAAGTTTGCCGAATTACGTCTCAGCCGACAGCTTCCCGAGCTGTTTACCGAGATTGAGTTCATGCGTCGGTTTGATGTGTCTCGGGCAGCACTGAGAGCGGTTCTCTCACGCATCCAGCAGGAAGGATGGATTGAACAACGCGCGGGTCAAGGATGGCGGCTTCTGCCCATGATCGATTCAGTGGAGGCGTATGAAGAAAGCTATTCATTCCGCGCAACCATCGAGCCCTCTGGCCTGCTCTCACCCACATTTCAAATAGATCGTGAAACGCTTGCTACCTGTCGCAAACAACAGGAGTTCATTGCCAACGGTGGTTACCTGACTATGACTCCTCAGGAGCTGTTTGAGGCGAACTCACTGTTTCACGAGACACTGGCGGCGTGCTCCGGCAATCGCTTCCTGCATCAAACCGTCCGCCGTCTCGACCAATTGCGTCGACTGGTAGAATACCGTCAAGCCAGCACACGAGCCCCACGCAAAGGCCAGGCGGAAGAGCATCTCGCGATCCTCGACTGCCTGGAACGAGGGGATCGGCTGGCAGCAGCAGACCAGATGCGCAGACACCTGGAGCAGGCCCGACGTAAAAAAGTAGATCCTTCTCTGTTCGAATAACCCCCCGCTCTCCTCACTTCATGCCAAGTGCGACCTCACAGGTCGCGCTCACTTACCCCTTCCTGACTTTTGCCAAACGATAGCCTCTAGCTAATCGTTGGCTTCATGCACACATCCCAAAAACACAGATTGTCCTATATCATTACAAAGATCATTTCTAATTTAACCAGAGCGGGTACTGGCTAACGTGTCCGCTTGAACACAACCTCACTATCCGGTGCATCGACCAAGGACAGCCAGACGGCTTTTATCAGGGGGCTTGGGAGCCAATAACAAGAGACATGAAAAGCGAACGGTATACACTGCTCCGCTTGGTTCCTCATCGAAAAACGAGTCGGTCGGGAGCAGTCAAGGTGTAGTAAATTTTAATGTTCGGGAGCAAGCATGAGCGGATTCAACGATTATCGTCTCCCTTCTCTCGATGCCCTATTGGCATTCGAGGCCGCAGCACAGATGGAGTCTTTTGATCGAGCCGCTGAGTCATTATCGGTTACCAGCAGCGCGCTCAGAAAGCGCATATCGGGCTTAGAGCAGCTTCTCGGTGTACTACTGTTTAATCGCCTCGGTGGTACCGTGACACTCACCGCTCAGGGCCAAGCCTATCTTGAACAGATCACGCCGATACTAGAACAGTTGGTCGCAATCCCAATGCATAGCCGCCTGACCCAGCGAAAGCAGCGGCTCACCATCTGCTGTCCACCGACCTTCGCTCGCCAGATTCTAATTCCTCGTCTTCCAGAGCACAGCGCGGCGCACCCAAACATAGATCTGCAAATTCAACTCTCGGCGCCTCTGGTACGCAGCATCGGCGGTACATGGGATATCAATATCAGTGGCGATAGCGCCAAGGTAGAACCAGAGCACCGACTGCTGGACGAGCAACTGCAGCCCCTGGCAGCACCAGACTTGCTTACCAGATTCGGCTCGCTGCATTTGCTTGACGATATTTCCCGGCTCCCCCTGCTACGCTCACCGCTGGAGCCTTGGCGTCCTTGGTTTAATGAGGCCCAGCTGGATCTGCCAGAACCTCATGTGGGCCCGGTGTTGCTCGACCTGGGCATGATGTTGGAAACAGCAGCGAACGGCCAAGGGGTGGTACTTGCTCGGCCATCGCTGGCTCGGTCGTGGTTGGCTGATGGCAGGTTGGTACCCTTAGGCAAGATTCGTAGCAAACCATCTTTTCACTATGAAGTGAGCGTACTTCAACCTTCGGTAGCGGCCGATGCGTTCGTAGCCTGGCTCAAGCAAATTTGTTGCGAGGCGGTATCCAGCGCCCAGATGCAATTGGAGCACTCGCTCTAACGGAAAAAAACGCCTTGATGACGCGCATTTTTTTCCCCGCTCACTCGCTCCATAACCGCTAGCATCCCCATCAATGTTTTTGGGGAGTGGCCGTATGACCATCATTACTTGCGTAGAAGATCTTCGCCTGTTAGCTCAGCGGCGTGTGCCGAGAATGTTCTATGACTATGTCGACACGGGCTCCTGGACTGAGAGCACTTATCAAGAAAACGAAAGTGACTTTGCGCGGATCAAGTTCCGTCAGCGGGTAGCGCGCAACATCGAAAACCGCTCACTGGAAGCCAAGATGCTTGGAATCGACATGGCAATGCCAGTCGCTATCGCCCCGACCGGGCTCGCTGGCATGATGCACGCCGACGGTGAAATTCTTGCGGCTCGGGCTGCAGCATCGGCGGGCATTCGCTACACCTTATCGACCGTCAGCATTTGCTCGCTGGAGGATATTGCTGATGAGGTGGGATCCCCTTTCTGGTTCCAGTTGTACATCATGCGTGACCGTGACTTTATCGGCCGCTTGATTGATAGAGCAAAAGCCGCAGGTTGTGATGCACTGGTGCTTACTCTTGATCTGCAACTCAGCGGCCAGAGGCACAAAGACCTGAAAAACGGTCTGAGCACCCCTCCTCGGCCAACCCCTGCAAATATCCTGAACATGCTGAGCAAACCCCGCTGGATCAAAGGAATGCTCGGCACCCGCCGACACCACTTCGGCAACATCATGGGGCACGTCAAAGGCGTCGATGACCTGAGCCAGCTTGCTGAGTGGACGTATGATCAATTCGACCCGAGCCTATGCTGGGACGATATTGCCTGGGTCAAGCAGCGCTGGGGTGGAAAACTAGTATTGAAAGGCATTCTGGATGTAGAGGATGCGCGAATGGCAGTCAAGGTCGGTGCCGATGCACTCATCGTGAGTAATCATGGCGGACGTCAACTCGATGGTGCACCTTCGAGCATCAAGATGCTGCCGGCCATTGTTGACGCAGTAGGCAACCAGGTCGAAGTCTGGCTCGATAGCGGTATCCGCAGCGGACAGGACGTGATCAAGGCACTGGCTCTTGGCGCCAAAGGCACTCTAATCGGTAGAGCCCACCTATACGGCCTTGGTGCATCTGGGGAAAAGGGTGTTCGGCAAACACTGGAGATCATTGCCAAAGAGATGGATCTTACAATGGCACTTTGTGGCTATACCGACATCAGCCAAATCAATCACAACATTCTGTTGCCTGGTAGCTACCCGACGCCATAACGAACCCATCAAAATTGCTTTTTTGTATAGTTATGGTGAAAACTTTTTCACCCATTTTTACAGCACTGGTTAATTCTCCGAATTTTCAACTGAAGCGACTTTAGATTAATCCTCAGTATTTCTCTAAAGAGCATCAAAATTATTTCAACTATGAAACTCAGCGCAACCACCTAATCAATTTCAAGAATATAAGCCCATAGTTAATTTTAAGAAGTGATTTAGACATACGAAAAACAGACTCCCAGGGAAGTAATCTTAACAGCAAACGGAATATTAGTTTCTGGAGTACCGCGCACATCAAATGGGTTGGTACTCAGAAAAACAAAAATAATAAACACTCGAGGACAATGCCCTTCCTTTTTATAGGCAAGCATTGCTACGTCCTATTCCTGCCCGCGAAAACCCCACTCTACAAAGGAGTCACGTAATGAGAAAAACTTCACTTATTGGTGCCATGGCACTGTCTCTGATATCACCATTGATTGCCATGGCCGATGGCACGCCCCCTTTGCGCATAGGTATCGAGGCAGCTTACCCGCCCTTCGCCTACAAGACTTCGGAAGGCAAGATAACCGGCTTCGACTACGACATAGGGAACGCCCTATGCGAAGAAATGAAGGTCAAGTGCCAATGGATAGAGCAAGAGTTCGACGGTCTTATTCCTGCCCTTAAAGTCCGTAAGTTCGATGCCGTGCTGTCATCGATAAGCATCACTGAAGAACGTCTCAAGTCGGTGGACTTCACTGATAAATATTACAATACCCCGGCTCGCCTAGCGATGAAAGAAGGTGCCGTGATCAACGATCCATTGACTGATCTGAAAGGTAAGAAAGTCGGTGTGCAACGTGCGTCAACCTTTGATCGCTACGCAAGCCAGGTCCTGGTTCCTGCCGGTGTGGAAGTGGTGCGTTACAGCTCGCAGAACGAGGTCTTTTTAGACTTGGCCGCAGGACGTTTAGACGCCACTCTGGCGGATGCGGTGAACATCGATAATGGCTTTCTGAAGACCGACGCCGGCAAAGGCTTCGCTTTGGCAGGTCCGGCCTTCACTGACAAGAATTACTTCGGTGAGGGTAAAGGTATTGCTGTGCGCAAGGGAGATAAGGTCTTGGCTGAAAAGATCTCCACAGCCATTGCAGCCATCCGGACTAATGGCAAGTATAAAGTAGTCCAGGATAGATACTTCCAGTTCGACGTCTTTGGCGACTAATTACTTCCCCTTGGTAATGGCGCAACTCTCAACTTAGTGATTGCGCCACTTTTTCGTTGAATTGGCAGCGCCCGATATCTCAGAGCGCGTTTTAAGGACTTGAATCATGCTTAATGGCTACGGTTCGACCATACTCGATGGTGCCTGGCTTACGCTGTTATTGGCCCTATCTTCCATATTGCTGGCGATCACTCTTGGCCTGATTGGCGCAGCGCTTCGGTTGTCGCGAATCAAGTGGATGGCGCTTTTGGGTGAAGGCTACGCCACCATCGTGCGAGGCATCCCTGACCTGGTGCTGATTCTATTGGTTTTTTACGGTGGCCAGCAGGTCGTGAACCTCGCAGCGTCGATGGTCGGCCACGAGAACTACATTGATCTCGACCCGTTCTGGTCTGGCGTGTTCACCCTGGGATTAATCTTCGGCGCCTACTTGTCCGAAACCTTCCGCGGTGCCTTTATGGCCATTGCAAAAGGACAGAGCGAGGCAGGAGTTGCCTATGGTATGAGCGACTCTCAGGTTTTTTTCCGTGTATTAGTACCGCAGATGATTCGCTTGGCCATTCCTGGTTTTACCAACAACTGGCTGGTGCTGACCAAGGCTACGGCGCTTATCTCCGTGGTCGGCCTGCAGGACATGATGTTCAAGGCAAAGAGCGCCGCAGATTCGACACACGAACCCTTCACTTTCTATCTGGCAGCGGCAGCGCTTTACCTGGTGCTGACCAGCGTTTCATTGCTGGCACTGCGTGTTTTGGAAAAACGCTACTCCGCGGGTATCAAGGCGGTTGAACTATGATCTTCGACTACAGCGTTATTCTGGAGAACCTACCGCTTTATCTTGCAGGCATGCTGGTAACCCTCAAACTACTCGTGATCTCCCTGACCTTGGGTCTGGTGTCGGCAGTACCGCTGGCACTGATGCGGGTGTCCAGAAACCCGTTGGTAAACCTGCCGGCGTGGCTCTATACCTACGTAATCCGTGGCACACCGATGCTGGTACAACTATTCCTGATCTACTACGGCCTGGCGCAGTTCGAGGCATTACGCGCAAGCGCGCTTTGGCCTTACCTCTCCAACGCCACCTTTTGCGCCTGTATAGCCTTTGCCATAAACACCAGTGCCTACACCGCTGAGATCCTTGCTGGCAGTTTGAAAGCTACACCTCACGGCGAGATAGAGGCGGCAAAAGCTGTCGGCATGTCGCGTGCCAAGCTGTATCGCCGGATCTTGTTACCTTCGGCCCTGCGCCGGGCGCTGCCGCAATACAGCAACGAAGTGATCATGATGCTGCACACCACTTGCCTGGCGTCGATTGTCACACTGATCGACATTACCGGTGCCGCACGCACGGTGAGTTCGCAGTATTACCTGCCGTTTGAGGCCTTCATCACAGCAGGCTTGCTCTACCTTGGCCTGACCCTAATCTTGGTGCGCCTGTTCAAGCACGCCGAGCGCCATTGGCTAGCGTACCTCGCCCCGCGCAAGCACTAGGGAGTGGTGCCAAGCACGCTCAATTCATTACGCGCCTAACCCCCCGCTTCTTCGCGCTGCCTGAACGATGGCTGGCCAAGGTCAGTCGTGAAGCCACCCATCAGGAGCGCGTTCCGAGCGACATGGCCACAGGAGATCGAAACCATGTACAAACTAGAAGTCCAAGACCTGCACAAACGCTACGGTACTCACGAAGTGCTCAAGGGCGTGTCCCTGACCGCCAAGGCTGGTGATGTTATTAGCATCATCGGTTCAAGCGGTTCCGGCAAAAGCACCTTTTTGCGCTGCATCAATATGCTGGAGCAACCTTACGGCGGAAAGATCCTGCTCAACGGCGAAGAGCTGAAGCTAACGCCAAGCAAAGACGGAGCGCTTAGAGCCGCTGACCCCAAACAATTGCAGCGTATGCGCTCGCGCCTGGCAATGGTGTTCCAGCACTTCAACCTCTGGTCACACATGAGTGCCATGGAAAACGTCATGGAAGCTCCCGTACACGTGCTCGGTTTTTCCAAAAGTGAGGCTCGCGACAGGGCCGAACACTACCTGAACAAGGTCGGAGTGGCACACAGGAAAGATGCTTATCCAGGACATATGTCTGGTGGCGAACAGCAACGCGTGGCCATTGCCCGCGCTCTTGCTATGGAGCCGGAAGTGATGCTGTTTGACGAGCCCACGTCGGCGCTAGACCCAGAGCTCGTTGGTGAAGTACTTAAGGTAATGCAAGACCTTGCGCAGGAGGGACGCACTATGGTGGTGGTGACCCACGAAATGGGCTTTGCTCGTGAGGTTTCTAACCATCTGACCTTTTTGCATAAGGGACTGGTAGAAGAGAGCGGTTGCCCTAAGGAAGTGTTGGCAAATCCAGAATCCGAACGGCTCCAGCAATTCCTTTTTGGAAGCTTGAAGTAGTCGGCCGCTTGCATCTCCGTCGTAGAGCGCCTTGGATTGCCTTCCCTACACACTAGCTTTCTAGCTGACAGGCCCAATAACGCCGAGCGAACCACCACGTAATCATTTCCAAAGCACTTTCATGACTTAGACCGTTGCTGTAGTGGTCATTTAGAAACAAAGTAGATCTATCGAAGGCTGAATGCACATGCATTCGGCCAACGTCAAATTATTAGAAACCGTATGTAATCCTCGATGATCAATGACGCCAGAAATGCACGGATTATCGCCTGATTGCATCGGTAATTTGACTGACTGCAAAGGGTCGATTGCTGCCTGTCGCGGAGGGCAGCAATCGGCCATGAGCGGCCACTCGAACACATCACCTGATCGGCTGTTTTGCAGGACGAAGCAGTCACCGATGTTCCGCTGCCAACATTGACCTGAATTGAGAAGTGATCTCTGAAGATAGCCCGGCAGCTTCGAACACTGCGCAGGTGAAGCTAACGGGTGCAGGGCCTGGAGCAGTTATAATGCGGTCTGCAACCACAGCCACTGCACTGCATCGATAAAGCGTGCGCCCCTCATAACCTACGGCATTCTGCTGTAAGAAGTCAGCGCTGTTCGATGTATGAGGAACCGTGTCGAGAAGCCCGGCCCTCGCAAGTGCCAGCGTTCCCCCACAGATACCGGCAATTGTCGCTCCACTTGAACGACTAGCATGAAGAAACTCTCGAATATCCGGTGCTTCTGCACGCTCCCAGACCATTCCTCCAATGACGACAACAACGTCCGGTTTCCAGTCCAGACATTGTTGCAAGCTGCTATCGACAGTTACAGCCAATCCACCCTGCGAGAGGAACTGCCCCGTAGCAGAAGCGAAAAACCTGACGTCGATCCCGTAAAACGGAGACGCAGTTCCAGCAATGAAAGCATATTCCCAGTCCGCAAAACCGGGTGTCAGTATCAATCCCACGCGTGCCATCAGTCAGAATCCTCCATGAATGCCAATAACATATGGCGACAACACACATACATCAAGGGCTGCTATGGGTCGTTTGCTGCCCCTCGCGATAGGTCGTTATCAACCATTTGATGTGCCTACACCTTTGAGGGATATCCGCCCGGCTAACGTCCGTACAAACCCGGAAACCGTACTCAAGCCAGCAACTCACTAATCCACCGCGCCTGCCGGGCGACATCCTGCACCTTCTCCTCAGGCACAGCCTGCCGCGCGCGGGCGAACTGGGTGAGGGTCTGTTGCTTGTGACGCAGGATGCGCTGCCATTTGACCAGGAACGCCGGGGTGCGTGCCTGCATCTGCAGCGGGCCGAAGTACAGTTCTTCGGCGGTGTACGTCACTGGTCCGGCGCGCTCGGCGACGATGATTTCGTAGTCGAAACGGTTTTCGCGCAGCACTTCCTCGCAGAGGATGCGGTAGCCATTTTCCATCAGCCATTGGCGCAGTGGCTGCTCGCCGCCATTGGGCTGCAGGATCAGGCGTTCCTGGCCGCTCAGGTGCGCCTTGCCGCTGTCGAGGATGTCGCGGATCGTCTCGCCGCCCATGCCGCAGAGGCTGATCGCGGTGATCCCGTCGCCCGGTTCGATTGCCGCCAGGCCATCGGCCAGGCGCACGGTGATGTGCTGGTCCAGACCGTTTTCGCGCACGGTGCGTTCGGCCGAGTGGAACGGTGTCAATGCCACCTCGCCCGCCACCGCCGATGCGATGGCGCCACGGCGCATCAACGCCACCGGCAAGTAGGCATGATCCGAGCCGATATCGGCCAGGCGCGCACCGGCTGGCATATGCGCAGCCACGCGCTCCAGGCGCATGGACAATGTCTGTTCGTTCAACTGCAGGTCCTTTTCACCACGGATGTCCGGCACCGTTGGCATAAGTGCGGGCCGCACATGATGCTTGGTGAGGGTGGCAGGGTAAAGCGCCGGCGCGGGTTGTGTGATGAACTGCCTGTCGTCTTGCCTTCGGGTAGACAGGCTTGAACGGTTGAGTCGCCCTACTCCCGATCTTTCGTCGTACGGATGAGGTTGCCCCGTAACTTCACGATTGCCTGCTGCAATTGCACGAAGTCGTCGGCATCCAGACCGGTTTGCGGGAAGCCGTCTTCGGAGAGACCTTCACGCAATTTTCGCCCCTCTTTTGTGAGGCTGATCCGCACCTGGCGTTCGTCTTCCGGGTCGCGCTGGCGTAGCACATACCCCATGGCTTCCAACTTCTTCAGGATCGGAGTGAGGGTGTTGGATTCCAGGAACAGTTTTTCGCCGAGGCTGCCAACGGTCTGGTTGTCTTCCTCCCACAGCGCCACGAGGGTGATGTATTGCGTGTAGGTGAGTCCGAGCCGTTCGAGCATTGGCTTGTAAGCCTTGCCGAAGGCGAGGTTGGAGGAATAGACCGCAAAACACAGGAAGTCGGAAAGTTTCAGGTCGAGGGCGGATGTCTTTTCAGTGGGTTTCATGAGCATTCTCCGGGCCAAAGACAAATGGATCGCAAGGCCCGACTATACATCGCATGCGATGGTGTCGGAAGTGCTCGTTCCTCTGATGTTCGTTATCCAAGTGCAGCAGGCCGGTGACGGTCGACGCACGGCTCACCAGGGAGTCGTGCGTCGACGGACACTGCCGCCGTCAGCATCAAGTCTTCATGCTTTGGGCTTTTCACTTACCTCAGCGACTTGAACCCGGCTTTTTATATCGACTCACGACGTCTGAACATTCAAATACACATCAATGTTGCCGCGCGTGGCCTTCGAGTACGGGCAAATTTGATCCGCCGCATGTGCAACAGCGCAAGCGACCTCATAAGGCAGGCCTGGCAGGTTGACGTTGAACCCGGCCTGCAGGAAGTAAGCATTCCCGGTTTGCCCCAGATCAATCTCGATGTCGACGGACACGTCGGCCGGAATAGCCACCTTCAACTCTTTGGCCGCAAGGCCAAGCGCTGCGATGTAGCAAGCCGACCATGCGCCGGCAAACAACTGCTCGGCCGTCGGGTGCGGCTGGGTGGCGGCAAATACGTGGGCCGGTTTGGCGCTCCCCGGCGTTGAGAGTTCGATGTCGAGGTTGCCGTTGTGCCCGCGCGAATTGTTGCCGGAGCTGCTCAGGGTGGTGTGAGTCTTGCCGGTAGCCAAGACTTTTTCGATTTTGCTCATCAGTGATTCCTTGAGTTTTTTATTAAAGTCAAATAGCACAAAAGATACGTAACTATATGACTTGGCTCATTTTATAGACGAGATCAGAGCGCCGGGAATGACGGAAAAACCGATCACCTTCGGCTTTTCCGACCACCTTGCTGCCCTTCGCCAGTTGAGATGAAGCCCATCACCGCTCGTCGCCAAGTCGCGACAGGATCTTTGACATCAAGGGGTTTTTGCTTGAATATTAATACATCGCATACGATCTAATCGATAGCGATAACAAGCCACTACATCCCTTGCCGTTTGGAGAATCCGCCATGAACACCGCAAGCAGCCGCACAATCTCTATCTCTCACGCTGCCCATGGCCACAACGGCAACAACTGGATCACTGCTGCATGAAACTGATCCAGCTTCGGGCGTTCTGCTCAGTGGTCGACATGGGCAGTTTTCGTTCGGCGGCGCGAACGCTGGAAGCGGCTCAAAGCACCTTGACCGAGTCGATTCAAAGTCTGGAAAGAGAACTGGGGGCCATCTTGTTGGTGCGCTCCAATCAAGGCATCAGCCTGACCCTGGCCGGCAAGGTTTTCCTGACCAGGGCACGCTCGATCATTCTGGATTGTGATCGCGCAGTACAGGACGTCCGACAATGCAACGGTGCGCCCGAAGGTCAGATCGCATTGGGTGTCACGACGGAGCCCTTGGCTGCGTGCCTGATGCCGGTCTTCAACAGTTTTACCCGCCGATTTCCAAACGTGCAGTTGCACGTCGCCGGTGGCCAGACGAAGAAGTTGATCGAAATGATTCGCGCGGGCCGGCTCGACTTTGTGATGTGTCCACTGAGTGCCGACGTTTGCGATATCGACTTGCAGATTGAGCGGCTTTACCGCTCGAAAGCCAGCGTCATTGCGCGCAAGGGGCATCCCCTGGCGGAGGCTCGCTCAGTGCGCGACCTCGCCGACTGCCAGTGGATCAGCGTCCGCCCGGCGGGGATTGCCGGTAGCGCGGAGAAGCAACTGATCGAGCTGTTCAAAGCCCAAGGCTTGCCGCCCCCGAAGATCGCGATCACGACCGAGTCGCTGCTGGAAATGCTGCACATCATCTCCGAGACAGACTACCTGACCATTGAGCCCGGCATGCTTGCCGGCATGAAGCTGTTTTCCTCGTCGCTGACCAGCATTTCGATTCGCGAGCCGCTGGAGTCGTGCGAGGTGTGCCTGATCAGCCGTCGAGTGTCACCCTTCACCCAAGTGACACAAGAACTGACCAGCATGCTGATTTCGTACTCACGCTTGCGTCACCGAGCCAAGGGGTGAGGCTCGAGTCGTCATTCACGCGCGTCCATTACCGTCACCAGAATCCTGATCGCTCACGCCTGAAAGTGGTCCCCATGCGAAGTTCTCAGTATCCTGCGCAACACTGAAAACGCGTGACACAAGGAAGTCCCCATGTTTATCCATCGCAGTTGCATCACCTTGCTGGCGAGTCTGATGCCGTCGCTGTGCATGGCGAGTTCGTTTTCCATAGATTCTCGCTCCGAGAGTCTCTACCAACAGGCTGTCCCGTATCTGCAGCAAGCCAATAGCAAGCTTGAAGCGGTGCCTTCCAATTTTCCCACGGCGAGTGCCGAGGAGAAGCAGCGCTCAATGGCGCTGGTCGACGAAGCGGGAGTGTTGCTCAGGCCTGCGATCACATTGCTGGAGCAAGCCGCAGCGCTTGAGCATCCGGTAGCGCAGTATCGTCTGGCGTTGATCTACGTGATGCTCCATCCGAGCGACGTGATAAAGGAGAAGGCTTGCCCCTTGTTCGAACAAAGTCTGGTACATGGCTTTGCTCCAGCGGCACTCGAGATTTCGTCCTGGTGTGTGGCGTTCACGGACACCGTCCAATACCAGACAGCGCTGCAGGCGATCGAGGCCAGCATGCCCCTCTATGAGAAATACTTTCCGCAGCCGGTTGTAAAGCTTGAGTGTCGACGCGAAGAGCCCGTGGGCATGGCAATGCAATGGGGCAGCAGCCGTGATTATCAAGCGGAGATTTACCGGCTGCAGGGTGACAGTAACCGCGCGCAGCGCTGGGAGTTTTACCAGAAAGCGCTCGATATCAATGACTGCTACAGGGTGAAACGGCGCATGGCGAGTCGTACCTGACCTGCGCCCCCTGAACTGAAGGGCGGTGAATGGTGAAACGAAACCGGTGACGGCTATAACCGCCGTCTACCGGTTCAACCTCTCAAGCCAGCCGATTACAGATCGGTGATTTCCTTGTGGCGCGGTACCAGCAGTTTCATCACGCTCCACGCCACCAGGTAGGCCACCGCACAGATGGCGAACATGATCATGTAGCCGGTATGAATATCGTTGATCGATTTGTAGTAGTCGAACACCCAACCACCAAGCTTCGTCATCGCAACACCGCCCATGCCGCCGGCCAAACCGCCAATGCCGACCACTGACGCGATGGATTTTTGCGGGAACATGTCAGACACGGTGGTGAAGATGTTGCACGACCACGCCTGATGCGCCGACGCCCCGATGCCGATCAATATCACCGGTACCCAAAAGCTGATGTAACCCAGTGGCTGAGCCAGCAACACCAGCAGCGGGAAGAAGGCGATGACCAGCATGGCTTTCATCCGGCCGTCATACGGCGCATCGCCACGTGCCATGAAATAGCTCGGGAACCAGCCGCCGCCGATGCTGCCGACCATGGTCATGCTGTACAGCACGGCCAAAGGCAACACGATGGCCGCGCCCTTCATGCCGTACTGCGCCGACAGGTAGGTTGGCAGCCAGAACAGGAAGAACCACCACACACCGTCGGTCATGAATTTACCGAAGGCGAACGCCCAGGTCTGACGGCAGGTCAGCAACTTGAACCACGAGACTTTTTTCTCCGCAACGCCCGGTGCCGGGGTGGCAATCACCTGCGCATCGCTGCGAATGAAGGCCAGTTCCTCAGCCGAGAGGCGTTTTTGATTTTCAGGTTTTTCGTACAGCGCAATCCACACGGCCACCCAGACAAAGCCCAGCATGCCGATCACGATGAACGCCGCTTCCCAACCCCACAGAGCGGCAATCAGCGGCACGCAGATCGGCGCCAGGATCGCGCCCACGTTGGCGCCGGAGTTGAAGATACCGGTGGCGAAGGAGCGTTCCTTCTTCGGGAAGTATTCGGCCGTGGCCTTGATCGCGATCGGGAAGTTACCCGCCTCGCCTATCGCCAGCACGGCGCGGGACAGCATGAAACCGGCGATCGAGACCGGGATCACCGCAAGGCCGAACGCACTGCTCACCGCCGCGATGCCCTCGCCCATCGGCACTGAAAAGGCATGCATCATGGCGCCGGTCGACCAGACAGCGATCGCGATGATGTAGGCCTTCTTGGTGCCGATCTTGTCGACGAAACGGCCGGCAAACAGCATGGATATCGCGTACACAAACTGGAAAACGGAAGCGATGTTGGCGTAGTCGCTGTTGCTCCAGCCAAATTGCGTCGACAGATCCGGCGCCAACAGGCTGAGCACCTGGCGGTCGAGGTAGTTGACGGTGGTGGCGAAGAACAACAGTGCACAGATCGTCCAGCGATATTTGCCGACGGACTGGCCGACACGTTGCGCATTGATGGGCTCGTTCAGATTCATGGCATCACTTTATTATTGGATTGTGGTGATGATCTCTCGGTTTCAAGCGAGATCAATTCTTACGCGCAGCGAACTGCTCTGTGGCTATCGTCAGACGAGTAGCACGTGCAATCGGGAGGTTGCTACAGATAACGGGGATGACTGAGCGCCTGGGCAGGCAATCAGGACCGGACCACAAGAAGCGGTATGCGGGAAGGCTGGAAAGCGGATTGAGTTCATGATGGGACCCGGTTTTTGTTTTTAGGGGTGTAACATCGTATGTCGTCGTACAACTGCGCCTTTTATAACGATTCCCCTACCCGGCTGTCAATCCGGAAAATGGCCGTTCGTCTCGACAGACAACCCGCCGAACGGCAAAGGCTGTGCCGCCCTTGAAGAGATTAGTGGTCCGGGTGTGACCGTGGGTATTTGAAAATCATATAGTCGTACGACAACGCATATCGTGACGAACACTTGAATGGTAGGAGCGAGCCTGCTCGCGATGGTCGTGAACGAAAACGCGTGTTATCTGGATAAACGCGGTGTTCTGAAGTCCATCGTCGGAACGCCGCCCGGAGCCGGCTCGCTCCTACAAGTATTGAGGGTGCTTATTTGACCAGCCGTTTTTCCTTCGACGGCCTGTACCCGAAATACGAGCTGTAGCACTTGCTGAAATGACTCGGTGACACAAAACCACAGGCCACCAGCACATCCACCTGGGACAGTTCCGTGTGTTGCAGCAGGCGCCGCGCTTCGGTAATCCGCAATTCCATGTAATAGCGTTGAGGCGTGGTGCCGAGTTGCTCCTTGAACAAACGCTCAAGCTGGCGGCGAGAACGGCCGGCGTAGACAGCCAACTGCTCCAGCTCCAGAGGCTCTTCGAGGTTGGCGTCCATCAGCTTCACCACCTCGCGCAAGGGTGCGCTCACGCAGACATTTTCCGTCGGTTTGATCCGCCGGTAACGCGACTCTTCGAACGCGAGGATGTCCTCGATCCCTTCGACAAGAGCCTTGTCGTGCAAGCTCTTGATCCAGTCCAGCGCCATGTGGAACGCGCCCGAAGGACTGGACGCCGTGAGCCGGTCCCGATCAATGACAAAAGGCTCGCTGGTGACATGCGCCGCTTTCGCCACTTCCGCGAGCGCGGGGCGATGTTCGGGATGAATCGCGCAGCGATAGCCGTCGAGCAAGCCGGCACTCCCGAGGAACCAGGCGCCATTCCACAATCCGGCCAGGCTCACGCCATGGTCGGCGGCCGCTCTCAACAGACTGGTCAACTCGTCAGAGGCCTTCAGCTCGGTCCTGTAGCCACCACAAATGACCAACAGATCGAGGTCGTGCACGACGGAGCAATCAATGCGCGCATCCGGCCGGATGACCAGCCCCAGATCGCTGATGACCTCCCCGTCGTGCAAGCCGAACGTGCGCGACGAGAACAGTTTTGGCCGTAGCAGATTCGCCGTGATGATCGTATCCAGTGCCTGCGTAAATGCCGGCAGCGAAAAATGTTCGAGCAGCAAAAAGCCTGTCCGTGTCAGTTGAACAGGCTCGTCGGGGTTGTCGTTCAGATAGCGAAGATTTTTCCCCTTCATGCCTCCGCTAAATTGGCGTCGTTCGATCAAAGTTTTAGGCACTCGGTTACGGCGTAGATAAAACCTAATGCTACCTGCTGACGCTCAAAACACCCTAGCGCCATTTACACCTCTTCACGCCAACTGAAAGCCATGACGAAGCGGGTCCTTGTCATCGACAAAAATGGTGTTGTGCCCGGTAATCTGCGCCCAGCCACCGATGCTGGGGCGAATGCCGTCGAATGGGCCGACTCTCTCCGCAGACTCGACTTTGCCTTCGAAAATCGTGCCGATCAGGCTCTCATTACGGAACGTCTCGCCCACGCGCAACCGGCCCTTCCCCACCAGTTGCGCCATCCGCGCCGACGTCCCGGTGCCGCCGGGAGAGCGGTCAATCGCTTTGTCGCCGTAGAACACCGCACTGCGGCCATCGGCGGCGGTGCCGTGTTCGTCGTCGCACCAGATGACATGGTGAACGCCACTGATCCGGCTGTTTTCGGGATGCACGGGATCACACACGCCTGCTAATGCCGAGCGAAGTTTCTGACTCAGGCTGACGATGTCTGCGGTCGTCATCCCCGTCAGGCCGGCCCAACTTTCTTGCGGTTCAACCACTGCATAGAAATTGCCGCCATAGGCAATGTCGACGGTGAAGGTTCCAACGCCCGGCACCTCGACCACCACGTCGGCGCTGTGCAGGTAGCTGGCCACGTTGAACAGTCGGATCGAGTCCACGTATTCGCCGCTCATGACGTAATCGACATCGACGCGCCCGGCCGGTGTTTCGATGGCCAGCCGGCCCGGTTCGCGCGGCGTGACCAACCCCTCTTCAATCACCACGGTGGACAAGCCGATCGTACCCGCCCCGCACATTGGCAGGCAGCCGCTGACTTCGATGAACAACGCGCCAAAATCACAATCGTCGCGGTTCGACGGGTAGATGATCACGCCGGACATGATGTCGTGCCCACGGGGTTCGAACATCAGCGCGGTGCGAACCCAGTCATGGTCGCGCACGAAAATCTCACGGCGTTCGGCCATCGAAACGGACGGCAGCAGAGGCCCGCCGCCGGTCACGACCCGCACCGGGTTCCCGCACGCATGGGAGTCGACACAAAAAAAACTACGTCTCATTCTGAAGGTCTCTCAAAGAAGTGCGCGTGGGGAGTGACGCTGCAACGCGCCGCGTGTCAGCCGGTCCAGCAACAGAGCCACCGCGACGATCGCCAGACCGGCACGCAGCCCCAGGCCCATCTCCATTCTGGAGAGACCTCGCGTCACTTCGGCACCGAGTCCACCGGCACCAACCAGGCCCGCCAACACCACCATCGCCAGGGACATGAGAATGCATTGGTTGAGCCCGACCAACAGCGTCGGCGCGGCGGTCGGCAGTTCGATCTTGAACAGAATGTCCCGGGGTGAAGCGCCGGACGCCTGGCCCAGTTCCAGCAGGTCTTTCGGCAACTGTTTGAACGCCAGGGTGGTCAGCCTGAGCATCGGCGGAATGCCGTAGACGATGGTCGCGATAATCGCCGGCACTCGCCCGAGGCTGAACAGCATCACGGCGGGAATCAGGTAAACCCACGGTGGCACGGTTTGCATGATGTTGAGGATCGGCAGGAAGGCTTCATCCACGCGTTTTACCCGTGCCGCCAATACACCGAGCGGAAAGGCGATGGCCACCGAGATCAACACCGCCACCGAGACCAGCGCGATGGTTTGCATGGAGGCCGCCCAAAGGCCGGCGAACAGGCAAAACGCCAACATCAAGGCGGCAAACACCGCGACGCGTTTGTTGGCGAAAAAGAACGCGCCGACCACGACGATGGCGATGAACAGATAAGGATGCGGCGCCAGCAACGCGGACTCCACCGCGCCCAGCACCGCCTCGATGACTTGGCTGATGCCTTTGAACACACCGTGCAGATTGGCGTTCAGCCAATCGACTGCGGGCGCCAGGAATTCGCCTGGGGAAAATTGCAGTTCTGAGGCACTCATTGGCTTTCTCCCATCCGCGAGCGGGCAGCGTGCTGCGCCAACCGGTCCAGAATCATGGTCAGAATGACGATGGCGATGGCCGCGTTGATCGACTTGGCGATATCCAGTGTGCGAACGGCGCCGTAGATCGATTCACCCAACCCGCCGGAGCCGACGATGCCGGCGATAACCACCATGCCGAACGCCATCATCAAGCTCTGGTTCACCCCGGCCATGATGCTGGGCTTGGCGAACGGCAGGCGAATCTTGAAAAACATTTGCCAGCCGGTGACACCACTGGCATCGCCCAGCTCGATGAACTCTCGCGGGGTCATCCGAATCCCCAGGGATGTCAGGCGTATCGCCGGCGGCACGGCCACGATAAAAGTCGCCAGCAGTGCGGTGGCCGGGCCGTAGCCCAGCAGCGCGATGGCCGGCAACAGGTAGATGTAGGGCGGCATGGTCTGGATCAGGTCCAGCACCGGATCGACCACGCGATCAACCGACGGTGCGAGACCGGCCAGCACGCCCAATGGAATCGCGACCACCAGCGCCAGTACGGTGGCCGTCAGCACCAGCGCAAGCGTGCTGACCGTCTCTGGCCACAAGCCGATCACGTCGCAGAACACCAGCGCGAGGCCCGCGAGAATCGCGAACCGGGCGCCCACCACCCGCCATCCGATCAGGGCGATGGCCAGCGCGACGAGGTAATACGGCGGATAGGCAATGCACCAAAGCACACTTTTATAAACGCCCGTCAGCAGTGCATTGACGCCGTCGAACAAAAACTCGCCATGGTCCGAGAGCCATTCCAGGCTCGAGTCGATGGTCGCGTCGAATTGATCGGAAAAGTCCGGAATGCTCATGTCGATGCCTCCAGAACGGTGTCGGTTGTTGAGGCCGAGAATTCATTCGGAATGCCCTGAACGCCGCGAAGCAGATCGCGCGGCGTAATGATGCCCACCACCACGCCGTTGTCGATGACTGCCAGCGCGTCGCGCTCGGACTTCATCGTCAATCCGATCAGTTCGTTGATGTCTGCGCCCAGCGAAGTCTTGCTCAGCCTGGAAATGTCGCATCCCGGGTTTGCGACCTTGAAAGGCTCGACCGGCGTCATGACCGAGTGAGCCTTGACCAGGTGGAGCCGGGAAATACCTGCCACAAACTCCGCGACATAATCGTCCGCCGGGTTAAGCACGATTTCCTCGGCGGTGCCGACCTGGATGATCACGCCATCCTTCATGATTGCGATGCGATCACCGATGCGGATGGCCTCGTCCAGGTCGTGAGTGATGAAAACCGCGGACTTGCCAAGCTCCTTGGTCAGCTGTCGAAACTCGTCCTGCAACTGCCGGCGAATCAATGGATCAAGCGCACTGAACGGTTCATCCATCAAAATCACTTCAGGGTCGGCGGTAATCGCACGGGCCAGGCCGACACGTTGCTGCATGCCGCCAGACAACTCCGTGGGGTAACGCGATGACCATTCGCTCAGCCCCACTTTGGCCAGTGCCTGCTCGGCCACTTTGTACCGCTCAGCCTTGCCGACGCCCTGCACTTCCAGACCGAATGCCGTGTTCTCCAGCACCGTTCGATTGGGCAACAACGCCACACTCTGGAAGACCATGCCGATGTGACGCGCCCTCACCTCTCGAAGCTGCGCCGGTGTCAGGGAAGACAGGTCCTTGCCTTTGACCAGCACTTTGCCTGAGCTCGGTGTGATCAGTTTGTTGAGGAGCCTGATCAAGGTGGATTTGCCACTGCCGGACAAGCCCATGATGCAGAAGATTTCGCCTCTTCGAACCTGGAGGCTGACGTCGGAGACCCCGACCACACAGCCGTAGTTTTGCAGGATCTGAGTCTTGGTCAGCCCTTGCTGAGTGACAGCGTTCATCGCTGCCGGTGCGGCTTTCCCGAAGATTTTCCAGACTGACTGGCAATCTATCAGCACTTCGTTAGTGTCTATTTTGGCCGTTGTCATTTTCGTAACCCGTGAACCAGTTTTCTGGTTTCTCTAATGAATCAAAGGGCGGCAGTGGCGTAAGGCATCAGCAATCAGTTCTTGATATTTTCCCAGCGCTTTAGCAGCTCGCTGTGGCTATCGGTCCAGCCCTTGATGGCCTGTTCCATGGTCTTGCCATCTTTGACTTCGGCGTTCATCGCGGTGATGTCGGCGATTGGCACGTACACGCTCGCCATCAGTTCACGCGCACGCGGATTGCTTTCAGCGAAGCCTTTGTGGCCGATCCAGTAGTAGCCTTGCAGCGGCGGGAAGATGCCTTTTGGATCTTTCAGGAATTTGAGATCGAATTTCTTGGTCATCCAGGACGGATCCCAAACGGTGACGACCACCGGCTCTTTACGGTCGACTGCCGATTTCAACGCCGCCGTCATTGCCGTGGTACTGCCTTCCACCAGTTTCAGCTTGAGGTCATAGGCCTTAACCACATTGGTCGCATCGTTCATCAGGCCGGAACCCGGTTCGATACCGATGATCTTGCCGCCCAGTTTTTCCGAATTGGCGTTCAACTGGTCGATGGAATCGATGTCGACATAACTCGGTACCGCAAGCCCTTGGTAGAGGCCAAACGAAACCGGCGAGAGTTTCTCGATTTTGTTCTTGTTTTTGTTCCAGTAATCGTTTGCCGCGTAGTCCGTTTGCGACGCCAGCACTTGAACATCACCTTTGCTTAATGCCGCATAAGCGATGCCCCACTCGGAAAACTCCACAACTTTTACGGTATAACCAGAGTCTTCAAGCACTTTCTTGGTAATACCCGTAATTGGCGTCAAGTCCTCCCACGTCATAGTACCCATGGTGATATTTTTTTCTTCGGCGTGAACTGGCAAACACATAACGCCGGCCACAGCGACAGCGCAGACTGCCTTCCAAATCTTTTTCATGGCGTGCTCCGATCTACGGTTAAAACTAGAGATTAGGCCTTTATGAAATAAAAGCCGGTGGTTTGAAACTATTCAGCCTTCTCGCCCTGCTCTGAGCGCCTGCCAGCGAATAACCGAGTTGACACCCAACATCGTCAATATCTTTGGTGGAAGCCGGCTAGGCCCTGGCAGTTGACTGAAACTTTGCAAAACCTGTGAATGGTGACCGCTGGCCAACTCGGCAGCCATCACGCCTGCCAATGTGCTTTTAACCGTGCCCAGTCCGTTTTCGCAGCAAGCGGAATAGAGGTTTTCCTCGATTTCGCCAAAGGCGGGAGCGCTGTTGCGACTCAGGCAAAGCCGCCCTGCCCAGCTGAATTCCAGCGGCGTTGATTTCAACTCCGGGAAACGTGCATCCAGAGAGTGCCGTTGTTCTTCGGCCACCGCTGCAACACGCATGGGGGTGACTTGAATACTCGGGTCGTAGGTAAACTTGGTGCGGATAACAATCCGCGAAAGTCCGTTCGAAGTTATCTTGCGAACTGTCGCGCCCATCGGGTCCGCTGGCAATAAGGCCCAACGATCTTTACCGGTAACCGGCCTTGAAAACTCATCATGACTATAAGCAGCCGTCATTGAGGCGTAAGTAAAGACATGCAGCAACCGGCCTTGAAAGTGACCGAAGTCTTCAATATGGCCATTGACCGCAAGAATGACTTTAGGCGCACTAACGGAACCACGATGAGACTTCGCCTTCCAGCCAATTCCCGCCCGGGACAATTCCACAATCGGTGAACGCTCATACAGTTCAATTTGCCGATCAAGTCCGTTTGCAAGATCCCGAATATATTGCGCTGGCTGAATCATCACCGCACCAGGCGTATACAGCCCGTTGTGGTAATAAGTGGAACCGGTGATGTCCCGCATCTGCGCGGCGTCCAGCACTTCAAACCGCTCGCCAATGCCTTTTAACGATTTGGCATAGTTGTCATTGAGTTTCATCCCCCGCTCGGTGGCGGCGGCGTTGATCTTGCCGGAAGGGTCGAACGTCTGCGCAGACATGCCATATTCACGAGCAGCGTCGGCGGCAAACGCAATGGCAAAACGGTTCTGGGCAATTTCCAATGCCGTTGCCGACTCACCGCCCACCGAATACTCCCCGGATGAAAGGCTGTGCGGCACATCGATCATGAACCCCGAGTTCCTGCCCGCCGGCCCCTTGGCGATTTCATGGGCATCCACCACCGCGATGCGGCAGCCCGGATGCAGTTGAGCCAGCCTGCGAGCCGCAGACAACCCGGCAAAACCCGCACCGATGATCAGCCAGTCCGCCGTCACGTTGCCATCAAGCAGGCGAACAGGCGCAGTGCGTACGGAAATTGCCTCCCAACCTGAAACCCCGGTGTCTACCGGAAGGCGCTTGATGGTATGGGTGCTCATTTTTCGTTCTCTTCATCCGACCGATCAGACACATCGATCCAGATGGTTTTGATTTCGGTGTATTGATCGTGGGCAAAAATCGATTTGTCCCGACCGCCGAACCCGGACTCCTTGTAGCCGCCGAACGGCGTGGAAGCATCGCCCTCGCCGAAGCAGTTCACGGTGACGATCCCGGCGCGAATCTCCCTCGCCAACTTGATGGCACGACGCAGGCTGCCGGTGTAAACCGAGGCGGCCAGGCCGTATACCGTGTCATTGGCGAGGGCAATGGCTTCAGAAATCGAGCTGAACGTGGTGACCGACAGAATCGGACCGAAGATCTCTTCCTGGAACAACCGACTCTCTGGCGCAACACCGTCAATCACGGTCGGCTCGACGAACGCACCGTCTTCGGTACCACCGCCGTACACAACATCAAGTTTGCCGACGCTGGCATGCTCAAGGTACGACTTCACTTTCGCGAAATGTTCGGGGCTGACCAGTGCGCCGACGCGGTTTTGCGGGTCGAGTGGATCGCCCATTTTCCATTCGCGAATGTAGGCGCCCATGCGTTCCAGCAGTTCATCCTTCACAGACGCGTGGACGATCAGCCGCGAGGTTGCGGAGCAGTTTTCGCCCATGTTCCAGAACGCGCCGTTGACGACGTGCTGAGCGACGAGGTCGAGGTTTTGCGCATCGTCCATCACCACGGCCGGGTTTTTCCCGCCGCACTCGAGAACGATGCGTTTCAGGTTCGAATCGGCTGCGTAATGCAGGAAACGGCGGCCGGTCGCGGTGGAGCCGGTGAAGCTCACCATGTCGACGTCGTGATGCAGGCCGATCGGCTCGCCGACCTCTTTCCCGGTGCCGGTGACAATGTTGAGCACACCGGCGGGGACGCCCGCCTCGAACGCGAGTTGCGCCACACGCAACGTCGTCAGCGTGGTCTGCTCGGCGGGTTTGACGATCACCGAACAGCCTGCGGCGAGTGCCGGGCCGATTTTCCAGGCCAGCATCAGCAGCGGGAAGTTCCAGGGCAGCACGCAGCCCACCACCCCGATAGGCTCACGCACGACCATGGTCAGCGCGTCACTGCCCACAGGGGCGGTGTTGTCATAAATCTTGTCGATCAACTCGGCGTGCCAGCGCAGCGTATTAATGGTGTCCGGCACATCGACCAACTGGCACTCGCTGACTGGCTTGCCGCTGTCGAGGCTCTCAAGGACCGCCAGTTCGTGGCTATGCCGTTCAAGCAAATCGGCAAACTTCAACAGCACGGTTTTGCGCTCTTTTGGAGAAATGGATCTCCAGCGGCCATCCTCAAACGCTTCCTTGGCGTTGCTGACCGCGAGATCGACATCTGCCGACGCGCAAGCGGCGACGTCTGCCAGAAACTCACCGGTCGCCGGATTGTTCGTGGCGAAGGTTTTGCCCGAGATCGCGGGTTTGAACGCACCGTTGATGAAGGCATTGCAGGGGAACGAAATGTCTTTGGCGATGGCGGCGTATTCGGCCTTGGTCAGGAGATCACCCATGGCTGGCTCCTGATGTGATGCGTGCAACGTCGCGCTTCACATTGGCAATGATGGTTTGCAGGCTTTGCTTTTCTTCCAGGTCGAGAGGTTGCAGCGGCAAGCGCACGTCCCCTACTTTCAGGCCGGCCAGTTCACAACCGTATTTGATCGACTGCACAAACTTGCCGCCGTCCAGGGCGTTCATCAGCGGCATCATCGCCGACATGATCCGGCGGCCCTTGTCGAAGTCCTTTTCGAGCACACAGGCTTCATAAAGCGCCACGTGTTCGGTTGGCAGGAAGTTGGAACCGGCACACACCCAGCTTCGGGCGCCCCAGGCAAAAAACTCCAGCGCCTGATCATCCCAACCGCAGGACAGCGCGATGTTCGGGAACTCACGGGCCAGCAGATGAACGCGGCCCATGTCGCCGGAGCTTTCCTTGATGGCAACTACATTTTTGGAGGCGCTTACACGGGTGAGGTAATCCTCGTCCATCGAAACGGACATGCGGCCGGGGTAGTTGTAAAGCATGATCGGCAAGTCTGCAGCGCGATCGATGGTCAGCGCGTGGATTGCGTTTTCCTGGGACGTCGGCAGCGCGTACGGCGGGCTGGTGACGAGAATGGCGTCCGCTTTGATCGCTTTGGCATCCTTGGCGTATTGCACCGAATCTTCGGTACGAATGGCCCCGGTGCTGACGATCAACTGGACCCGGTTGCCGATGACATCCTTGGCATAAGCGGCAAGCTCGGTACGCTCTTCCGAGGTCTGCGCATAATATTCGCCGGTCGAGCCGCCGATGATAATGCCGTGCACTTTCGCCTCGATCAGCGACTCCAATACTTCGGAGTACACGCTCCAGTCTATTTCCCCATCCGGTTTATGAGGTGTCACTGCGGGGGTGTAGATGCCTTCAAATTTCAAGATGATTTCTCCGGAAATGAATTGCGTGGAAGATCAACGAGCGCGTCCGCCTTGATGCCTTGGGGCGCGATAAAAATCTCCATGTTTTCCCGGGACAGTTCCCAGTGTTCAAACACGAGATCGACTACTGCGGATTCATCGCGGCGTTCAATCGCCTCGATAAACAAATCGTGGTGCCCCGCCGACAGCTCAAGACGCTCTTCCATGTCCTCGTTTTGAGGCCGAAAAAAGGTATTGCCGATACGGGAGTGATCAATCAGCAATCTTTCCAGGCTGGGCTGGAGGTATTGATTGCCGGCCATTTCGCCCATGATCGCGTGGAAGCGGTTGTTCTCGACGACCATGGCCAGCGCATCCCTTGAGGTAGTGGCGATGCGGAACCGATGCTGCGTGTCCTTCAAGTCGACCAGTTGGCGCGGCTTGTAGTTTTGAACGGCCAGACGGCCAACGGCTGCGTAAATCATCGGTGCGACGAGGAAGAAATTGCGCAGGGTCGAGTGATTCATTGGAATCACCCGGGCACCGCGGTTTTCCCGAATGTCGACATAACCTTCACCGGCCAGGCGTCGGAATACTTCCCGGACCGGCGTGCGGGACAAGCCATATCGCTCGCTGAGAATGACCTCATCCAGCGCTTCGTCAGGGTCCAGTTCCATCGTCAGGATTTGACGTTTCAGATCTTCGTAAAGACTGGTTTTGCCGTTTTTCACAACGACCTCCAAGGGCAGTTTTGCGGTCAGGTGCGGCTGACTGATGAGTCGAGACTCGCACGGGTTTTTGGGTCGGTCAATAGATTGTATTTCTTGTGTATACATAGAAAACACAGGAAAAACACAACGAAATTTCGAGTAATTTCTTTTTAATTCATTTAGTTATGCGTTCACCTCAAAAATGAACTAGTCGGTTACAGAAAAGAAACACGTCGTTTTTGGAATGCTTATTTCTAGATCATTCCATCATAAAGCTTATTGCCAAGCGCACTTTGCCAGCAGCCCGGTTGACCCGTAGCGACATGGCGCAAGGCGTTTGCGACACGACTTTGCGAGCACTTCCCGGCGAGCAACGGAACAAGCGATAGTGTGTCGCCGGTTGAGCGGCTCCGTTCTCCTTCAGGATCGACCAAGATGGGCAGTGAAGAAACCAGTAAGAAGGTCAAGGGTTACCGCCGACTGATACCGTCCATGACGGCCTTGATGGAATTCGAGGCCGTTGCGCGGTTGAGCAGCTTCACGCTGGCGGCGCAAGAATTGGGCGTGACCCAGGCGGCCGTCAGCAAGCAGGTCAAATACCTGGAGGAAACCCTCGGCACCCGTCTGTTTCATCGACTGCACCGGGCGATCAAACTGACCAGCGAAGGCTACGTGCTGTATTCGGTGGTCGCCGAATCCATGCAGCGCATGGCGAATGTGTTCGACAAGATTTCCGAGGGGATTCCCGAGCAGGAACTGGTGCTCGCCTGCACCGCCGCGTTTTCACACCTGCGCATCCTGCCCCGGCTGGCTGCATTGCGCCTGTCGCAACCCAAGCTGCAATTGCGCCTGATCACCCAAGTCCACAATCCGGACGTGCACCGACAGGACGTCGACATCGCCGTGCGCTTCGGCAATGGAAAATGGGAGGACGGCACCGCGATATTCCTGTTTGACGAAGAAGTGTTCCCGGTGTGTTCCCCCGCCTGGCTGACCACGCACCCTGCCCCGCTGTCGGTCAACGACTTCCTGCACATTGACCTGATCGATTCGGACACCACGCTCGAAGGCTGGATGACATGGAACAGCTGGTTCAAGGAGCTGGGCGAGAGTCGTCCCAAGGTGAATTACTGCCTGCGCTGCAGCAGTTACAACGACACAGTGCAGGCCGCGTTGCAGGGCTATGGCGTCGCGCTGGGCTGGAACCGTTTGTTGCGTCCGCTATTGCTGAGCGGCGAACTGGTGCGGATTACTGACTATGCGGTGAAACCGAAAGATGCCTATTACCTGATTGTTCCGAACGGCCGGGAAATAACCCCGCTGGTGCACGCCATCGTCGATTGGCTGCGGGATGAGTCGCTACTTTCACACTAAGGTCAGTTGTCGATTCTTCGCATAACTTTTAGCTATGCGAGGGTGAAATTAAAGCGCATTGACGCAAATCCGGACCATTTTGATACTTGCCTCACCGTCACTTGCTGACGATTCAACATCGCCCCCGTGAGGCAACAGATGACAACTACCGTCGCGAAATCCCAACAAGAACTGATGACTGCACGCACCCCAGGCCATGGCATGCATGGCGAGTTGTTCGGGCGTCAGGATATTTTCGACAGCGACGTCGATATCTTTTTCACCCGGCACTGGATTCTGGTCGGCGTGACGGCGGACATCCCGGAGCCTGGGGATGTTTCGACCATAGACATCGGCAAGTCCTCGATCATTCTCGTGCGCGATGACGACGAGCAGGTGCAGGCGTTTCGCAACGTTTGCCGCCATCGCGGGGCGCGCCTGAAGCAGGCCGGCAAATCAACGGTGGGCATGCTCGTGTGCCCGTATCACCAGTGGACCTACGACCTTGATGGCAGCCTCAAGCACGCCGCTCACATGGGCAAGGATTTCGATCCGACCTGCAAAAGCCTGACTCGTGTTCATACGAAAGTGGTCGGCACTCATGTGTTTGTTTGCCTGGGTGACCAACCACCGGAAGACATCGCCTACCTGGAGCAAACCATGGCCCCCCGGCTGGCACCCTACAACCTCACGTATTCGAAAATAGCTTATGAAGCAGAGATCATTGAAGACGGTAACTGGAAGTTGGTCATCGAAAACAATCGCGAGTGTTATCACTGCTCTGCGACGCACCCTGAATTAACCGCTTCATTCCTCCCGGAGGATTTTGGGTTCTGCGCTGAAGGTCTGAGTGAGGAATCGCTGCAAGCGCTGGATGAATATGAAGAACGCAATGCGGCGGCCAAACGCAGTTGGGAACGTGACGGTTTTATCTGCGACGCAGTGGAGCACCTGGACACAGATGCGGTAACCCAGTTCCGCACGCAGCGGCTGGTCATTGCCGGCAATGGCGAATCGCAAACGCTCGACACTCGGGTGGCCTGCACGCGGCTGTTTGGTGACTTGACCCGCCGCGATCTCGGCGACGTGCACCTGTGGACTCATAACTCCTGGACGCATGTGATGAGCGATCACGCCGTCATTTCGTACATCATCCCGCTCGCGCCCGACAAGACGTTGGTGCGCACCAAATGGCTGGTCCATGCCGACGCCATCGAGGGCGTGGATTACGACATCGAGAAACTGACCGAGGTCTGGAAAGCCACCAACCAGCAGGACGCAAACCTTGTTGCGATCACCCACAGCGGTACGCAAGATCCCGGTTACTCGCCTGGCCCCTTCTCGGCATTTACCGAATCCTACGTGGATCAATTCTCTCGCTGGTACGCCGCGCGGCTTGCCGCACAGGGAGTGTGAGCAATGACCATGACCCTCCTTGAAAAGCCGCCGGGTACAGCGAGCGCCGTGTCTGCACCGAACGTATTCACCCATCCGGACACGTGGGCCACCTACGGTGCGCAGTGGAACAGTGGCGAGCAAAAAGCGCTGCACTGTTGCGCCGTACGCGACGAAACCCACGACGTAAAAACCTTTACCTTTCGAAGTGCGGATTTCAGCGTCATCAGTTTTGAGCCAGGGCAGTTCATTACGGTATCGCCGACCATCTCGGGGCAACGCGTGTCGCGCTGCTACACGTTGTCATCGTCGCCCACCCGCCCCTTTGCGCTGTCGATCACGGTCAAGCGTGTTCCCGGCGGGACCGTATCGAACTGGCTGCACGATCACTTGCGCGAAGGCGACAGGCTGCTTGCCTCCGGCCCTGCGGGCAGCTTCACACCGATAGGCCGTCCAGCCGACAAGCTGCTTTATCTATCGGCGGGCTCCGGCGTGACACCGCTGATGTCCATGACCCGTGCGGGTTTCGACCTGGCAGCCCGACTGGATATCGTCTTTGTGCACAGTGCTCGAACCCCCGACGATATTATTTTCCATGAAGAACTGACACGGATGCAGGCCAGCATGCCGGGACTTCGTGTCGTGAATATCTGCGAAGGACACGGCGACAGCACGGATTGGGCTGGGCCGATTGGCCGCCTGGATCTGGCCTTGCTCAGCGAACAGGTGCCGGACTTCAAGGAGCGGGAAGTGTTCACTTGTGGGCCGCAAGGTTACATGGGCGCGGTCAAGTCGCTACTCAAACAGGGAAACTTTGATTTCCAGCACTATCACCAGGAAAGCTTCGATATCACGGCGCTGGATGAGGCCCCTCTGATCGAAACGGCCTGCGTGCTCGATCAGCCGGAGAGCCTGTTTACGATCACGCTGTCCCGCTCCGGTAAAACCTTCAGCATGCCGGGCAACCAGACCGTGCTGACCGCAGCGAAGAAGGCCGGCGCCATCATCCCCTCCTCTTGCAGCCAAGGGGTCTGCGGCACCTGTAAAACGGCGGTGCTGCAAGGCACGGTGGCGATGAACCACAACGGCGGCATCCGCCAGCGTGAAATCGACAAGGGATTGCGCCTGCTGTGCTGCAGTAAGCCAACGTCAGACCTGGTCATCGATTTGTAGGGTCCATCAGAACCTTTCAATGTGGTCTACGCTCCAGCCTTGGGTACCTTGTTCTGCCCCGGGCGACGTGCGTTTTCGGCACGGTGGTTTGCAGCGGATGCGGTACGCAACTCTCCACGCATCCTTCCGGGAAAACCACATGATCCGAACCCTGCTGACTGCTTCTTTGCTGCTTGCACTAACCCTGCCCGCCCATGCCGGCGTCACGCCATTCCCCACTTCCGTCCGCACCCAGGACATCGCCGTGGAAGGCGCGAAGATCCACGTGCGCGTCGGCGGCAAAGGGCCTGCCGTGGTGCTGTTGCATGGCTTCGGCGACACCGGCGACATGTGGGCGCCTCTTGCTGCCGACCTGGCCAAGGATCACACGGTCGTGGTGCCGGACCTGCGCGGCATGGGTTTGTCGTCGATCCCGGACGGCGGCTACGACAAGAAGACGCAAGCGGGCGACATACGCGCGGTACTCGCAGCGTTGAAAATCGAACATTCCGTGGTCATCGGCCATGACATCGGCACCATGGTCGCCTTCGCCTACGCCTCGCGTTACCCGCAGCAAACCGATCGCCTGGTGGTCATGGATGCGCCCGTACCGGGCATTCCGCCGTGGAACGACATCGTGCGTTCACCGATGCTGTGGCACTTCGATTTTGGCGGCCCGGATGCCGAGCGCCTGGTGGCCGGTCGTGAGCGTATCTACCTCGACCGCTTCTGGAACGAGTTCGCCGGCGACCCGACCAAAGTGGACGAAGCCACCCGCCAGCATTACGCCAAACTCTACGCCCGCCCCGGCGCGATGCACGCGGCGTTCGCGCAGTTCCGCAGCATTCGCCAGGACGCCGTGGACAACGAAGCATCGATGAAGACACGCCTGACCATGCCCGTACTGGCCGTCGGCGGGGAAAAATCCTTTGGCAACAACGAAGCCATCGTCATGCGCAACGCCGCGGACAATGTCACGGAAGTGGTGATTCCAGGGGCAGGACATTGGTTGATGGAAGAGGCGCCTACGCAGACTATTCGGGCGATTCGCGACTTTTTGCAGTGACCGTCTGTGGCAGGGCAAAAACTGTCTACGGATCGTTGTCGAAGCCTGCCGCCCTGCCTGTTCGACGGGCACTCGCTCGACACTGCATCTACCCACCACTTAAAGTGCTGCCCCCTCAACAATGGATTGCCACCAAAAATGACTGAGACCTTCCAGGGCAGTTGCCTTTGCGGCGCCATCCAATACAAACTCCTGTCACGCCCCAAAGCTGTTTCGCACTGCCATTGCAGCCAATGCCGCAAAAGCCATGGCGCTGCATTTGCGAGCTACGGAAGTGTCTTGCGGGGCGACTTTGATCTGGTACAGGGTAACGACGACATCCGCTCTTACCCTTCCTCTGAATCTGTCGAGCGCCAGTTTTGCGCTCGCTGCGGCTCGTCGCTCTTCTGGTCAAATAACCAGGGCGAATACTCCGACTGGATCTCCATAGCCCTCGGTACGCTGGACACGCCCTTTACTTGCGATAAACAGAAGCATGTCGAGGTGACGTCCAAGGCTGTATGGCATGACATTCAGGATCACTGGCCGCAGTCCCGATAATCGCTTTGTGGCTCGAGAATGCTCATCCACCCCTGCATCATGCCGCTCGCTCCCCTTTCCCGTGGCACTCGTGCCAAAAGTGCAGAGCCTGCTACCACGCATCAGGTATTTACACTGCCAGCCCCAGGGGAGAAGCCTATCGAAATGGAAGTCATCTCATGTTTGAACGTAGCAAACTGGTTCCAGAGTTAATGGTCACCGACCTTGGTAACAGCCTGGATTTTTGGGTGTATTGCCTTGGCTTCGAAGTAGCGTATCAACGCCCGGAAGATGGATTCGCTTACCTCGACTTGAACGGTGCGCAGGTAATGCTCGAGCAGATTGATCCGGACGCAGGCCAATGGCTTACGGCCCCCCTGACGAAGCCATTTGGAAGAGGAATCAACCTGCAGATCGACGTTGCCGCTGTCGCACCCATCACCCAAAAACTTGACCAAGCCGGATTTCCACTCTATCGAGCATGCAAAGACACCTGGTATCGGGCTGATAACGTAGAAGTAGGCCAGCGCGAATTCATCGTCCAGGATCCCGATGGTTATCTCGTCAGATTGGTTGAGCGGTTGGGTGAGCGGTTGGGTGAGCGGCCGGCGGCCAAAAGCTGACCTTGCAGGTCAGCTGCCTGACGACCAGTTTTCCACTGCTATGCTGATAAGACCTGTTTCTGCACTGGGGACGAGTAGCATGGCAGCACAAGGCAAGCATTCCCCATTCACGCTCAAGGCTATGGCCTGCTGGGCTGGGATTTTCCTTGTCGCTTGGGCTGTCATAAAGCTGCTCGACACTCACCTAGACCTGAGATTGTTGGCAGATAGCACGAGCTGGCCGCAACGTTTTTCGGATTGGCTTTCGCTGGAAACGCCAATGCCGAATTGGTCGCTGCTGATGATAATCGCGATTTTAATCAGCACTCTGTCTGCAGCGATTTACTACGCCCGCAACACTGATGGAGCTTACGACGAGCTACATGAGATAGAGCGAAAAGTATACAAAATGAACAACCCTCAGTTCCCACGACTGACAGATAACCAAACGCTATTAATGGAAGCTTTGGCCTATCATGCAAATTTCAGGAAAGTTGCAAACCTGAACTCAATTTGCAAACTTGTCTCACTCAGCACAGCAGAAGTTGAAGCCGATCTAAAGCAACTTCAAGACAAACGCCTTATCAAACAAAAAGTGACACGGGGCACGTTTGGCGCCACCACTTTTGAACTTACCTTGGCAGGCAAGGATTATGCGTTAGAGCGTTTTCAGCTAACGTAGTACAGACAAAGTGGAGGTAGGCTGGAGGTGCTTTTTTGAGCAACATAATTCGCCCATCGGGCGAAACCATTCATCTTTTTTACAAGATTATGTGGCCCAAATGGGAAATGCCCAAGGATGCGATCCTTAGTCTACTGGACCGTCGCTTTCCGGCTAGAACCAAACATACAGCTACTTCCAGACGCCACTTTGTAGACCACAGGTTTACAGACGTTGGTAGCGCCGTTCGAAATCACTGGCCAACTGTTCAAGCGTGACGCTTCCCAAGCGATCTATAAGCAGTGCCTGCGCCGCATCAAACGCTTCGGTCAGCGCAGCATTCACCGCTTGCTCCACCAGGCATTCTGGATGGTCGGTCGACAGACCGATGGCGAAAAGCGAGGACGAGCCCAAGGCCTGATGGATGTTCAACAGTGTTATATCCGCTAACGGTTTCGCCAGCGTCCACCCCCCACGGTGCCCCTTTTCCGAGCGCACATACCCCCCGTCCTTGAGCAGCGCCATGGTCCGCCGGACCACCACCGGGTTGGTACCGAGCATCTGCGCGATGGTATCGGACGTGGCGGGCTGTTCGTGGCGAGCCATGTGGATCAGCACGTGCAGCATGCGGGACAAGCGAGTGTCATTTCTCATGGATGGCGGTTTCCTGAAGTTGCGTGTGCCGAGTATCGCTCGACACAGCATAAGTTACGAGACTGTTGACACCCCGACATCACGTAACTTACGTTGTATCTAGAGTTTTCGAGCAGGTCGAAGACCCAGGGAGACTGATTAATGGTTTATGACGTGATCATCGTTGGCGGCAGCTATTCCGGTATTTCCGCAGGCTTGCAACTGGCACGGGCGCGCCGAAAGGTGTTGGTGATCGATGCAGGTCAGCGCCGTAATCGGTTTGCTCACAATTCACATGGATTTCTTGGGCAGGACGGTCGTGATCCCGGCACGATAGCCAGCGAGGCACGTGCCCAGTTGCTGGCCTATCCAACAGTCGAGTGGCTTTCGCAACCCGCCGTCCATGCAAAGACGGGCGATGGTGGATTTGTGATAACAGCCGCGAACGGGGAGCAATTCGCAGCGAGGCGTCTGATCCTGGCCACAGGGGTGGTGGATGAGTTGCCTGCGATTCCCGGGCTGTCAGAGCGCTGGGGGCAGCGAGTGTTTCATTGTCCGTATTGCCATGGATATGAACTGTACGGCGGGCAGATTGGAGTTTTGGCGGCGTCGCCAGTTGCCATCCACCAATCGCTGATGTTGCCGGACTGGGGGCCAACGACACTCTTCCTCAACGAGGTATTCGAGCCTGATGCCGAGCAGTTGGCGAAGCTGGCCAGGCGTGGGGTTGCGGTGGAGCGCGAACCTGTCTTGTCGGTTGGCGGGGAACAAGCCGATGTGACACTGGCCAGCGGTCGTGTGATCAAATTTGCAGGGCTGTTCACTCAGCCTCTCACGCGTATGGGCAGCCCACTGGCAGCGCTGCTTGGTTGCGAGTTTGAAGCCGGGCCGACGGGAGAGTTCATCAAGGTCGATGCGATGCGCGAAACCAGTGTACCCGGCGTGTTTGCCTGCGGGGATGCAGCAATAGCCGCAGGCAATGTGGCAGTCGCAGTGGGTGACGGCGCACGCACGGGCGGCGCGGCACACCAGTCGCTGATCTTTCGCTGAATACGGGTAGCAAGCGGATGAAGCGCGCCCGTCGCCCTCCGTTCTCAAGCCGATTGCCTGCGCCAGGTGCCGGGTGATGTGCCGAACTGGCGTTTGAATGCGCGACTGAACGCGGCTTCGGATTCGTAGCCCACTGCAAAGCCGATTTGCGCCACATTGCCGCGACCTTCGCGCAGGTGTTGAGCCGCCACGTGCATGCGCCAGAGCGTCAGGTATTGCATCGGTGGCTGGCCGACCAATGCCGTGAATCGCTCCGCGAAAACCGAGCGCGACATGCCCACTTCAAGCGCCAGGGCTTCTGCCGTCCAGCCCTCGGTTGGGCGAGCATGAAGCAGCGCCAATGCGCGCCCGATATGCGGATCCCGCAAACCCGCCAGCCACCCGCGCCGCTCAGCGGGAAGGCTCGCGACATACTGGCTGACGGCTTCGACGAAGAGCAATTCCGATAGCTTGGCGATGACCGTTGTCGAGCCGACGCGCCCCGCCGCGATCTCACTGACAGCAAATCGGAATGAGCTTTCAATCCAGGCTCCCGAAGCCGTCGCGCGCACGTCCAGTTTCAATAAGGATGGCAGCGACGAGAGCAACGGACTGAAAGGGGTTTCAGTGCCGAGGAACCCACACAATAACTGCGTGACCTCGCCGCCTCCGCCGCACTTGATACGTGAAATACCACCGACTTCCGGCGGCTGAATAACGTCGCGCGCCGACATGGGAGCAACGCTCAGGTCGCTGCCAAACTTATGAACGTCATTGCGCGGAAGCAGAATGAGTTCGCCTGCCCGCACGTCGAGGGGGGCTTCACCGTCGATTTTCAATTGCATGTGCCCCGCAGCGACAAAATGCGACGCAATGACATGTCGAGGGGCCGCCAGGAACGGTTTGCAATCGTCCGCAGAGATTTTTCCGCTGAGGCACCAGGGCGCAGTGAATTCCGCCTCGAGGAAGACTCCTCCAGAGAGCCGAATGACACGCAAGACATCAGAAAGCGCATCCAGCAATTGCCAGCCCTCCTTTCCGGAGTCCGGAGCATGTAATCAGGCGCACCGGTCATTCTGCACCTGAACGGCGAGGCCTAGATTAGCACCAACGCGGACTCAGTGATCGGGACGCCCCCCAGAGGTTTCACCCAGGGTCACTGGTTCCGACGTTAACCGTAATGGCCCCCTTCCAGTTCGACCAGGAAGCAGGAGATCGATATGAACACCGTCGCAACCTTACCCGACGCAGATTCGGGCAACGCCGCCCGTTATGCTCAACTCGTCAGGTCCTCGAAAAAAGCCGAATGGCAGATCGATCGCGATTTGCTGCAGGACCGCAGTTTCGACTTCTCGCGCAAATTCTTGCCCGACGGACTCTCGCGGATCGACCGCCTGACCTTTCTCACCCTGGAAGAAGCGCGCCTGCTCAGCCAGATTCAGGGCCGAACCTATGCGTATATCTTTGGCCTGGTCGAGCGTTTCATCAGTGCCAAAATGCTCGATCAAGGTCGGGCCCATGTCTTTGACGATCAACTCGCGCTTGAAGCGCTGGTGCGATTTTCCAATGACGAGATCAAGCATCAGGAGCTGTTCCGGCGCATAGAAACGATGATGGATGCGCAATTGCCGGCGGGATATCGCCAAGTGGCCGATCCGAACGATGTGGCGCGTGCGGTACTGGCGGCCAGCACCTGGTCGGTGCTGGCGCTGACCTGTCATATCGAGCTGTTTGTTCAAACGCATTACGCAAAAAGCATCGCCCCGCGCGAGGAGTTGTGCCCGCTCTTCAAGGATGTCTTCAAGTTTCACTGGAAGGATGAAAGCCGGCACGTCGTGCTCGATGAGCTGGAATGGAAAGCGGAGCATGCGAAACTTTCGCCAGTCGAGCGCGACCAGGCAGTGAACGATCTGATTGCGCTGGTGGCAGCCGTCGATGCAATCCTGCAGGCGCAATCGGCATCCGATGCCAACTACTTCATTCGCAATGTTCCACGCTCGTTCAGTGTTGACGAGACCGCGCAAATCAATGCCTCCGTGCTGGGCGCCTACCGCTGGCAGTACATTATCTCGGGCGTGCAGCATCCACACTTTGGCCAACTGCTTGCGCGCATGACAACACCCGCACAGATGTCCAGGATTCAGACCGCACTGGCTCCCATCATGAGCAACTGATCTACAGGGTGCGGCCGACCTCGCGTCGGCCGCGCGGATGTGCAATGACGTGCTGGATTGAGGATGGCAGCCATGACGATACCGATGTGGATGTTGCTGGGGTTCGCGACCTGGACTTTGCTGCTGTTGATGGCAACCGTCGGGGTGTATCGCTGGGTCAGAATCCTGTTCTCGAATGTTCCGATTGCCTCTTTCCGAAGCGATCAGCCCGATGGCGAAGATTGGTATCGGCGCGGAACACGAGCGCATGCGAACTGTGTGGAAAACCTGCCCGTCTTTGGCGCCATTGTGTTCGTGATTTCAGCCCTTGGTATCAACACACCCGCCGTTGACAACTTGTCCATGCTCGTCCTGATCGCTCGTGTGTGCCAGTCTCTGGTTCACGTATCTCATGTGCAGACAAACAGGTTCGTGGCGGTTCGGTTTACCTTCTTTTGCGTTCAGTTGGTCTGTTTCCTTGCGCTCATTGTGATAGCGGCGAGTTACGGCGTATGAGTAAGGGATGAAGTGTTTACTTGCCGCAAACGTCGAGGGTAATGCGTTGCCGCTCTCGGCAAGCATGCGGCACGACCCCATCTCAGCGACGCTGTTCGGCTCGCAAACAAACCCCATGTAACCCCTTCTGATCCTGAGGGTGACGTCGTTATCATGGACGCCGGTTCGACAGGAGAAATGCAATGGAACTGAAGTTCAGTCACGTCGATGTACTGGTCACGAATCTTGAAGAAGCCTGTGCTTACTACGCACAAACACTGAAGGCCAGGATCTCTAAAACCCTCGTCTGGGAACGCGGTGGCCTGCACGTGCGCTACGCGATTGCGTTGATCGGTCAGGAGCGTTTCATGCTGGTTCAACCGTTGGCGGGGAACCTGAAGGAGCTCCTCGATTCTTCGGGTGAAGGCATGATTTATCGCCACTGCTACTCCACGCCGGACATCGAGAAGGCCTATGACGAATTGATCGCCACGGGTGTTCAGCCAGAAGACGAAAACGGCAAACCCCTCGCCCGCGAGAACCTGCAATCCCCGTCCGGGGCCCGCATTATCTGGCTGCCCAAGCGCTTCGGGCACTTCTCCATCGAGATATTGGAAGACAAGGCGCTGGAAGCATTTATCGAGGAGGCGTTTGCCTGAAATCTGGTCTCGGGATTCGGAAGTTGACCACAGCGCTCCGGCCATCTGCCTCAATAATTTTTTGCCAAGCCCTCAGCAGCGGAGATGTATCCCGTCCTCCTGAAAACAGATCAGAAGGTGTAAACCTTATTCAGGACGGGACAACTCTCGAATTAAAGCCCCCCGCCAGCGCCTTTTTTGTAGTTCAGTGCCCCGCAACCGCAGGCCGGCCAGCCGCACGCGGTCCCGATTTGAAGCCGTGAGCCCGAGCCCCCCAGACAATCGCAAAACCCACTCCCACCAACACCATCATTGCCCAGGGAAAAGAGGCGATACCCCATCTATCCAGCAACACGCCGCCCACTACCCCACTCCCCGCAATCGCACTGTTCCAGGCCACCACATTCAGCGACAACGCCACATCGGCCCCATCTCCCGCCGCGTCTGCCAGCGCCGTTTGCAACAACGTCGCCGCCCCGCCGAAGCTCAACCCCCAAACCGCCACGCCGATGTAGATCACTTCAGGCACGCTCCCCAAAAATCCAAGCACAACGCAAACCGCCGCAAACGTCGCCAGGCTCACCAACACTGTCTTGCGCAACAACGGCTCAACCAATTTGGCAGTCAGCCAGATCCCCGCCAACGCCGCAGTGCCAAACACCAACAACACTAAATCCACGCGATCCCCCAACCCCGCCGGCACCACGAACGGTGCGATGTAGGTGTAGAGAATGTTGTGGGCCAGCATCCAGCAGATCACCACCGCCAGCACGGGGCGCACGCCCGGAGTGGTCAGAACGGTGCGCAGCGACAGGCGCTGGTGCTCGGCTTGGGAGGGGTAGTCCGGGACTTTCACCAGCACCCAGGCAATCAGCACCAGGGTCAGGGCCGACATGATGCCGAAGGTCGTGCGCCAACCCACGAGGCCGCCCAGCCAGGTGCCGAGGGGTACACCCAGGGACAGGGCAATCGGTGTGCCGACCATGGCCAGCGCCAGCGCCTTGCCCTGTTGATGGGGCGCGACCATGCGTCGGGCGTAACCGGCCAGCAGGCTCCAGGCCAGCCCCGCCGCGACGCCGGCGAAGAAGCGCGCCACCAGGGTCGCTCCGTAGTGGGATGACAGCGCGGTGATGGAGTTGAACAGCAGGAAACCGACGATGGTCAGCAGCAGTACATTGCGGCGGCGCCAGCCACGGGTGGCGATGGTCATGGGGATCACCGCCAGAACCGAACCCAGCGCGTAAGCGGTGACCATCTGCCCGGCCATGGAGGGGGAAATCGCCAGTCCTTCGCTGATCAGGGGCAATAGGCCGGCGGGCAATGTTTCGGTGACGATGCAGATGAAGCCGGTCATGGCCAGTGCAAGCAAGGCGCCAATGGGTAGGCGCTCGGGCGCCACCGATAAGGTAATTGAGGGTGTCACGGTAGATTCCTTGAGTGAGGATTTTCGACTTAAATACTGATCGATACAAATGTTGAAGGCTGCCAGCACTCGTTGTCAACGACTTATGTATCGACTAGTATTTATCTCGTAATCCTCAGGAGCCTTGAAATGGCGCAAATGGGCCGCCCCCGAACCTTTGACCGCGACCAAGCCGTGGAACAGGCCATGCACCTGTTTTGGCAACACGGCTACGACGCGACCTCCCTCGCTCAGTTGAAAGCCGGATTGGGCGGCGGAATTTCCGCACCGAGTTTTTATGCGGCATTCGGTTCCAAGGAAGCGTTGTTTGACGAGTGTGTGCAGCGTTATCTGGCGACTTTCGCTCAAGTCACCGAATGCCTGTGGGACGGGAGCCTGCCTCCACGCCAGGCTATCGAAACCGCGCTGCGCCAATCGGCGCGCATGCAATGCGAAGAAGGTCATCCCAAAGGCTGCATGGTGGCCCTCGGCGTGATGAGCGCGCCCAGCCCGGAGAGTGCGCGGGTGGTCGATGCATTGACCCATTCACGCACCCGCACTCGTGCGGGGATTTTGGCGTGTGTCGAGCGGGGTATCAGTACAGGTCAATTGCCGGGCAATGTTCACGCGCCCGCGATGGCTACGGTGTTCGACAGTTTCCTGCAGGGTATTTCCATCCTCGCTCGGGATAACACGTCGCATGAGGTAATTGATGCGGCCATCACCCAGATACTGCTGACTTGGGACATTACGGCCTCTTCCGCTCCGCCAGCTATCGCAATGGCCAACAGGGACTGATTGATTTAACCCGTGAGGCCATGGCGTGAATCCGGCGCAACTGCGTAATTGTCAAAGGCCCGTCCAGGGCCGGGTTATCGGATAGCCGGGAACTCTTCGACGCTGTCAGGCCAGGCAGATAGAACCTCAAAGCCATCGTCAGTGACCGCCACCATGTGCTCCCACTGGGCTGAAAGGGAGTGATCCTTGGTGACAACGGTCCAGCCGTCCGCCAGGGTTTTCACATGACGCTTACCCGCATTCAGCATCGGCTCAATGGTGAAAATCATGCCCGCTTTCAACTGCAATCCCTGGCCGGGGTAGCCGTAATGGAGGATCTGCGGTTCATCGTGATAGACCTTGCCAATACCGTGACCGCAGTATTCGCGCACAACACTGAATCCATCCCTTTCGGCGACCGACTGAATGGCATAACCGATATCGCCCAGCGTGGCGCCGGGGCGAACGACTCGAATACCGGCGCACAGCGCTTCGTAGGTGGTCTTGACCAAATGCCGAGCCTGCGGACTGGGTTCACCCACGTAATACATTCGACTGGTGTCGCCATACCAACCGTCCTTTTTGACAGCGACGTCGATATTCACAATGTCGCCATCCTTCAGGACAGTGGCCGAAGGCAGGCCATGGCAGACCACCTGATTGACGGACGTCAGCACGGTTTTCGGGTAGCCGAGATACCCGATATTCCCCGCAATGGCCTTTTGCACATTGACGATGTAATCGTGACAGCGCTGATCGAGCTCGTCGGTGGTGACACCCGCTTTCACATAAGGCCCAATCATGGCCAGCACCTCGGCCGCCAGCGTTGCAGCGGCACGCGAGCTGGCGATGTCTGCCCGGGTATTAATGCGCACGTTCGCCCTCATTTTCTGGCACCGATGGCTGCATGAACCTGTGGGCCTTGCGAACTTTCTTCGAGGGCGCAGAGCTTCTTCAAATCAAGACCACCTTGCAGTTCTGCACGAATCAACATGCGGCAAATGTCGCTGTGATCCAGGTCGGGGTGTAATTCGGCAAGCATCCCGATACGCATCCAGTGCTCGGCCTGAGCGTTGATCGAGCGACTCAACGCATCGCTCGCGACGCGCAGATGCTCATGCATGTCTTCAGAAATTTTTACGATGCCCATCAGCTTCACTATATGAAATGGATATGGAACGTATATTAGTCGGTTTGGGCGCTAAATCAAATGCACGTTATGGCAATGAGGAAGGAATACTGATGGATCTGATCGATCCGCCTGCAAAGGTAGTAATGATTTGGGCGAATGAGTCAGCCCTACGGACTCTGCAGCGGCCTCGTTCTCAAAGACCGCATTCCAGCAACGCCCCATGCCAGGCAATGAATTGACAGTCAGACAGCATTTGACCACCCCATATGGAAAACCGTATATTCGATTAACCATATGTACCAAGAGAAGTCACCATGCGCGTTCTGTTCATGTGCACCGCCAATAGCTGCCGCAGCATCCTCTCCGAAGCGATGTTCAATCATCTCGCGCCGCAAGGTTTTCAGGCAGTCAGTGCCGGCAGCTTCCCCAAGGGCCAGGTTCTGCCGCGCAGTCTTGTGACGCTGCAAGAAGCCGGCATCGCGATTGACGGGTTGAGCAGTAAAGGCAACGACGCCTTCGAAGCCAACCCACCGGACATTGTCATCACCGTCTGTGACAAGGCTGCCGGCGAGGCGTGCCCGGTTTACTTCGGCCCGGCGCTGAAAGCCCATTGGGGATTGGAAGATCCGTCCGAGGTGAAGGGCGACGAAGCGGTCGTGACCGCAGCCTTCCACTCAACCCTGGCGCGCATCGAAACACGCTGCCGGGCCTTCCTCGCCCTGCCCTTCGGCGAACTTGACCGGGATGCGTTGAAGCGCGAACTCGATCGCATCAGCACCCTGTAACCGGAGCCCTCATGTCCCACGAACTGCCCAATCTAGACGCCTCCCTGATTCAATCCATTGCCGGTGACGACATCCCGCACAAGCCGCGAATCCTGCTGTTGTACGGGTCGACTCGACCGCGCTCATTCAGTCGTCTGCTGATCGAGGAAGCCGCCCGATTGCTCGAACATTTCGGTGCAGAAACGCGAATCTTCAATCCATCCGGTCTTCCTCTGCCGGACGATGCACCGACCGATCACCCGAAAGTCCAGGAACTGCTTGAACTGATGCAATGGTCGGAAGGACAGGTCTGGTGTTCGCCTGAACGTCACGGCTCGATGTCGGCCGTGTTCAAGGCGCAAATAGACTGGGTGCCGCTCGCGCTAGGCGCCATTCGCCCGACCCAGGGCAAAACCCTCGCGGTCATGCAAGTCAGTGGTGGCTCTCAGTCGTTTAACGTGGTGAATCAACTGCGCGTGCTGGGGCGCTGGATGCGGATGTTCACCATCCCCAACCAGTCTTCCGTGCCGAAGGCTTATCTGGAATTCGACGAAGACAACCGCATGAAACCGTCCGCGCTTTATGACCGGGTGGTGGACGTCATGGAGGAGCTGGTGAAGTTCACCCTGTTGCTGCGCGAGCGCCCGGACCTGGTTGACCGTTACTCGGAACGCAAGGAGTCGGCGGAGGAACTGACCCGGCGGGTGAATCAGCGGTCGATTTGAATCTCAAGCATGAGCGCTTGAATGCCTCATTTTGACAGTGACGAACATTTTGACGCGGTCGTGAATTTCCTGGAGAGCATGTCGAAAAGGTTCATGCCGTTCACTGCTCGCCGGATCCTCAAAATTCCACGTCATCACTTCGTCAGAGATCGGCATCTTGCCCGCCTCTTCCGATGATTTGTCACACAGCGTGATGACATAGTCGAACTGCTGGCCTTCAAACTCGCTGATTGATTTGCTGCGCAAGCCGGTTGCGTCGACGCCGATATGTTCCAGCGACTCAAGCGTTCGCGGGTCGACTTCACTGGCTACCAGCCCCGCGCTGAAGGCTTCAAAGTGTTCGGAGTCGATATGTTTGAGGAGCGATTCCGCCATCAATGAACGAATGTCATTTTTAGCGCAGACGAACAGCACCCGGGATTTTTCGGTCATGAGCAACGCCCCCTCTTTCAAGACAGTGAACGGAACATCGGTTGCTGTTATTAGAGCAGTGATTGCGCCGAAGGGAAGTCCTGACCGATGGGAAGCATATGAAATGCAGTACGGATTGAAGAATTGTCACGAGGCTGTCATTTATCTTAAGTAATACTGACTTCAACCCGTTGCGGGCTCTTTCAATGGCTGCCATTTTTGGCAGCTTTTTTTTGCCTGCCGCTTTTGCCGCCTCAAACATCAATTAGTCCCCGCCGATCCTGCCCCCCCCAGCGCTTTATAGATCGCAACAAATAAACACCGATGTGGCGAGATAGAGGAAACCCTATCTCGCCACACCGGTGTTGTCGTAGTCGGCAGCCCCCACTATCAGCCCTGCGCTTTGCTCATTTTGGTGAACAGCTCGGTTGGCACTTTCTTGCCGTTGGAGGTGTACTGGTTGGTGCGGAATTTGTAGACCTCGCCTTCGGAAAGAAAACCGTCGTTGTTGGTGTCCATCGCCTTGAACTCTTCAGCACCCTTTGGGGCCACGGTCAGCAATTCTTTCAGGGAAACGCGGCCGTCGTGGTCGGTGTCGGTACGGGCGAAGGAAGCGTCGCCGCATTTGCCTTCACCGCATTTGCCTTCACCGGCCTTGGTGACTTTGGCGCCGGTTTCGCTGGCGCCGCACTTGCCTTCGCCACACTTGCCTTCACTGGTCTTTTCCGCCGCGGCGAGTTGGTAGCCTTGAGGCAGTGCGTCAGCGGCGAAGGCGGACGAAGCGAGGTTCATGCAGCCGACCAGTGAAACAGCGATCAGGCCAATACGGGATTTGTTCGAAAGACGGGACATGGTTATTTCTCCGGATACTGTGTGCGGTGAGGCCGCTCAGGGTCATGCCGCCAGGGCGATAAGCCGTGGTGCGAGGTGCGTTTGCTTTCTCGCTAAGGCCAGGCTATTTGACTGCAACCGTGTATCCCGGATGTATCCGGATCGAGGGGCATTTGTACGCCAGCATCTTTACAGCGGGTCTGGATACACAGCGATACATTTGGCCCACTGTTTTTTATCCTGGCGGCCTCGAAGCCCCCTGAACAAATCGACATCAAACCTATCCCTGAGCAATTCCAACACGATCGTAGTCGGGGCCCCGCCGCAGAAGATGTCCGGGCCAGACTCGCTCATCCTGCAGCCCTGCCATACTGTTCATCATGGCCAGTGCAACCTTCCGCTTCTACGAGGAGCTCAACGATTTCCTGCCGGCCGAACGGCGGCGGCAGTCATTCACCTGCAAGTGCGCGCGAGGGGCGACGGTCAAGCACATGATCGAGGCGCTCGGGATACCGCACACGGAGGTCGAACTGGTGTTGCTCAACGGCGAGTCGGTGGGTTTCGAGCGGGTGATCTTCGATGATGACCGGTTGGCGGTGTATCCCAAGTTCGAAACGCTGGACATCAGCCCGCTGTTAAAGGTTCGTGCTCAACCTTTACGGGTGCTGCGCTTCGTCGCGGATGCGCACCTGGGCGGGCTGGCCAACCTGCTGCGCATGAGCGGCTTCGACACCCTCTACGACAATGGCTTCGAGGATGGCGAGATCGCTGAGATCGCTGCGCAGCAAGGACGTATCGTGCTCACCCGTGACCGCGAACTGCTCAAGCGGCGGATCATCAGCCACGGCTGTTACGTGCATGCCCTGAAACCGTCGCTGCAGCTGCGCGAATTGTACGAGCGCCTCGACCTGGCGCGTAGCGCGCGGCCATTCAGCCTGTGCCTTCATTGCAACCTGCCGCTGCACGAGATCAGCCCGGAACTGGCCCGGCCGCAGGTGCCGCCACGCGTTGGCGCCCTCTATTCGCACTTTCTGCGCTGCGACGCCTGCCAACGGGTTTACTGGGAGGGTTCGCACTGGCGCAGCATGTGTGCACTGCTGGCACCTCTGCTGGACCGATAGCCGAACGCATCGACAGGGAAGAGATTGCGAGGACCGTTTACTCGGGAACTCCGGTCACCGCATGCACTACGCGCAAGGAGATCGGACCGATACGCCTGCGTTGTGTCACGAAAGTAGATTGCATCCATCTCCATACCTGTCCCGCTCGTGGCTTGCACCGGTGTACGGAGGTTAACCATTGGTCGAGAAAAACTCAGGGCAGAAGTCCTCCCCTTAACTACTGATCTAGTATCAACGCAAGTTTCGGCAGGAGATTCTCATGTCGTTGGCTGAAGAACAAAAACCGCAGCGTCGCAAAGAAGCCCGGCTGTTTGTCTTTCTTGTCGTCTGCCTTTTTCCGCTGCTGTCGGTCGCGATAGTGGGCGGCTATGGCTTCCTCATCTGGTTTTTCCAAATGCTCTACGGCCCGCCCGGACCACCTAACTGATAGTTCTCTTTCAGAGCCTGTTGGAGTCAGCGCATGGACGAAACTCTGCATATAGCCAGCCTGGTGGTACTTGCCCGACCTGAACTATTCGACGCCGTCAAAGCCAACTTGCGTCTATTGGACGGCCTGGAATTACATCACGAAAGTGCCGCCGGAAAACTGGTGGTCGTGCTTGAGGCCAGCCACGAAAATCAGATCCTGCAACGTATCGAGCAAATCAACAATCTGCCGGGTGTGCTCAACGCCGCGTTGATCTATCACGAACTCCTAGAGCCCACAGGAGACACCGAATGAGCATGTCCCGCCGAGAGTTCGTCAAGGCCCAGGCCGCGGCCATCGCAGCCGCCGCCGCTGGCCTGCCGATTGCCACGTCCGCCAGTAACCTGATTACCGAGGCGGACATGGTCACCCTGGACTGGAACAATGCGCCCTGCCGTTTCTGCGGCACCGGATGCAGCGTGATGGTCGCGACCCGCGACAACCGGGTGGTCGCCACCCATGGCGACGTCAAGGCCGAGGTCAATCGCGGACTCAACTGCGTGAAGGGCTATTTTCTCTCCAAAATCATGTACGGCGTGGACCGCCTGACCCAGCCTCTGCTGCGCATGACCAACGGCCAGTTCGACAAACAGGGCGAATTCCAGCCGATCAGCTGGGACCAGGCCTTCGACATTATGGAAGAAAAGTTCAAGCAAGCCCTGAAGAGCAAAGGCCCGGAATCGATCGGCATGTTCGGTTCCGGGCAATGGACGGTTTGGGAAGGTTACGCGGCCAACAAATTGATGAAAGCCGGTTTTCGCAGCAACAACATCGACCCCAATGCCCGCCATTGCATGGCCTCGGCGGTGATGGGTTTCATGCGCACTTTTGGCGCGGATGAACCGATGGGCTGCTACGACGACATCGAAGCCACCGACGCCTTTGTGCTGTGGGGCTCGAACATGGCTGAGATGCACCCGATTCTATGGAGCCGGGTCACCGACCGGCGCCTGAGCCAGCCGCACGTGAAAGTCGCGGTGCTGTCGACCTTCGAACATCGCAGCTTCGAACTGGCCGATATTCCCATGGTATTCACGCCGCAATCCGACCTGCTGATCCTCAATTACATTGCCAACCACATCATTGAAAACGGTAAGGTCGATAAGGATTTCATCAGCAAGCACACGCGCTTCGCCAAAGGCGCCGACGACATCGGCTATGGCTTGCGTCCTGACGACCCACGGGAAAAACAGGCAAAGAATGCCGACAAGGCCAATACCTGGACCGACATGTCCTTCGAACAGTTCGCCGCGTTCGTCAAACCCTACACCCTGGAACGTACCGCGAAAGAGTCCGGTGTTGCCCCGGAACACCTCAAGGCCCTGGCTGAACTTTATGCGGACCCCGAACGCAAGGTCGTGTCGTTCTGGACCATGGGTTTCAACCAACACACACGCGGGGTGTGGGCCAACAACCTGATCTATAACATCCACCTGCTCACCGGCAAGATCAGCGAGCCGGGCAACAGCCCATTCTCGTTGACCGGCCAGCCGTCAGCCTGTGGCACTGCGCGGGAGGTCGGCACCTTCTCCCACCGCTTGCCCGCCGACATGGTAGTGACCAACCCCAAGCACCGCGCCACCGCAGAACAGATCTGGAAACTGCCGGCCGGCACCATCCAGGAGAAAGTCGGTTTTCACGCGGTGCAACAGAGCCGCATGCTCAAGGACGGCATCCTCAACGTGTATTGGACCCAGGCCAGCAACAACATGCACGCCGGGCCGAACATCATGCAGGAAGTCTTGCCAGGCTGGCGCAACCCGGAAAACTTCGTCATCGTCTCGGACGTCTACCCCACCGTTTCCGCCCAGGCCGCCGACCTGATCCTGCCCAGCGCCATGTGGGTGGAAAAGGAAGGCGCCTTTGGCAATGCCGAACGTCGCACGCAGTTCTGGCATCAATTGGTCACCGCACCGGGAGACGCCAAATCGGACTTGTGGCAGCTGATGGAGTTTTCCAAACGCTTCACCACCGACGAAACCTGGCCCGCCGAGTTGCTAGCCAAATCGCCGCAATACAAAGGCAAAACCCTGTTCGAGGTTCTATTCAGGAACGGTCAGGTCGACCAGTTTCCCGTCGAGCAAATCGAGGCCGGCTACAAGAACGACGAAGCCAAGGCCTTTGGTTTCTATGCGCAAAAAGGCTTGTTCGAAGAGTACGCCCGGTTCGGTCGTGGCCATGGACATGACCTGGCACCCTTCGACCTTTACCACAGCGAACGTGGCCTGCGCTGGCCGGTGGTCGACGGCAAGGAGACCCGCTGGCGTTATCGCGAGGGCCTCGATCCTTACGTGGAGGCCGGCAGCGAAGTGCAGTTCTATGGCTACCCGGACAAGAAGGCGATCATCTTCGCCCTGCCCTACGAGCCACCGGCCGAAATCCCGGATGCTGACTACCCGTTCTGGCTAAGCACCGGCCGGGTTCTCGAACACTGGCATACGGGCAGCATGACCCAGCGAGTCGAGGAGTTGTACAGAGCGGTGCCGGACGCCCTGGTGTACATGCATCCGGAGGACGCCAAGGCCTTGAAGGCACGGCGTGGCAGCGAAGTGAAGCTGATCAGCCGCCGCGGTGAAATCCGCGCGCGCATCGAAACCCGCGGGCGCAACAAACCACCCCGCGGCCTGGTGTTCGTACCGTTTTTCGATGCCAACAAGTTGATCAACAAGGTCACGCTCGACGCCACCGACCCGATCTCCAAGCAGACCGACTACAAGAAATGCGCCATCCGCATCGAGTTGATCAGCGCGGCTTGAGGAGAACCGTCATGACTTTTCGAATCCTGCCCCTGGTCCTGCTTGCCGCAATGGGCGTGGTGCTTGCCGCCGAGGTCGATTACCCGCTGGATGCGCCCGGCCCCGACGGTCGCCGCCCCGGCGGCACCCTCACCCGGAGCATGCCCGCGCCACCGATTGCCAACGATGAAAACAAGGACCTGAAGCGCGAGCGCAACTATCCTGACCAGCCGCCGACCATTCCCCACAGCATTCGCGGCTACCAGATCGACAAGAACGGCAACAAATGCCTGACGTGCCACAGCCGGGCCAATAGCGCGCGCACCCAGGCGACGATGATCAGCATCACCCACTACATGGACCGCGACGGTCAGGCGCTGGCGGCGGTCTCGCCCCGGCGCTACTTCTGCACTCAGTGCCACGTGCCGCAAAAAGAGGTACTGCCGCTGGTGGGCAACACCTTTGAAACCATCGACAAAATCCTGCAAGACGATGCCAACGCTGCGCAAAAACCTTGAGGAGGCGCCATGAAAGCACTGTTCGCCCTGCTTAAGGATTATTGGGGCATCCTCTGTCGACCCAGCGTTTACTTCAGCCTGGGGTTTCTGACACTGGGCGGCTTTATCGCCGGGATCATTTTCTGGGGCGGTTTCAACACGGCGCTGGAGCTGACCAACACCGAGAAGTTCTGCATTTCCTGCCACGAGATGCGCGACAACGTCTATGTCGAGTTGCAGGACACCATTCACTACACCAACCGTTCCGGTGTGCGCGCCAGTTGCCCGGACTGCCACGTTCCCCATGAGTGGACGCACAAGATCGCGCGCAAGATGCAGGCATCGAAGGAAGTCTGGGGCAAGCTGTTCGGCACCATCGACACCCGCGACAAATTCCTCACCTTGCGCCGTGAACTGGCAGAACATGAATGGGCCAGGCTCAAGGCCAACGACTCGCGCGAATGTCGCAACTGCCACAACTTTGAGTTCATGGACTTTACCCGCCAGGGCAAACGCGCTGCGGCCATGCACTCCACCGCATTGGCCAAGGGCGAGGCCACTTGCATCGACTGCCACAAGGGCATTGCGCACAAGTTGCCCGATATGAGTGGAGTGAAAGGATGGTGATGCATCCGAACTATCCGACCGGCCGCCCCACACCGTCAGCGTAGGGCGACAGATCTCACACCGGTATCAGTTCGTGGTTACCACTTTTTTGCCGCCACTGTCCCACCCTCCTCCCAACGCCTTATAGATCGCGACGATGCCCCGGTACTGATCAGTCTCACCCAACGCCTGCGCATCCTCGGCGTTCAGGCGTTCACGCTGCGCATCGAGCAAAACCAGATAATCCACCGTGCCTTCCTTGTACTGGATCGCCGCCAGGTCTGCAGCCGCTCGGCTGGACTCACTTTGCCGGATCAACGACAGCAGCCGCTGCTGGCGTTTGCCGTAGTCGCTGAAGGCGTTTTCCGACTCTTCCAGCGCCAGCAGCACTTGCTGTTCGTAGGTGGCCAAGGCGCCTTCGGCATTCGCGTCGGCGCCCCGGATGCGCGCTCGCACACTGCCCAGGTCAAAAGCTGCCCAGGTAATACTCGGTCCCAATCCCCAGGCTCTGGCGGCACTGGAACCAATCTGCGATCCACGGCCAGCGGTGAAACCGAGGAAGCCGCTCAAGCTCACTCTCGGGAACAGGTCGGCGGTGGCCACGCCGATTTCCGCCGTGGAGGACGCCAGCCTGCGCTCAGCGGCGAGCACATCGGGACGCCGGCGCAGCAGCTCGGCGGGATCACCGATCGGCAATGCTTTGGCGATGGCGGGCAACTGCGCAGGACTCAACGACACGCTCAACGTATCCGGGCGTTCACCCAACAGCGTGGCGATGCGGTTTTTCTGCCGCACCTGTTCCGCTTGCAGTTGCGGAACCGTCGCCTCGACAGCCGCCAAACGTGCGTCGGCACGCACCACGTCAAGCTCATTGCCCACGCCGGCATCGCGCAGGCTGACCGTCACGCTGCGCGAATCCTGCTGATTCTTCAGGTTGGCCAGGGCAATTTTTTCCCGCAACTGCGCGCCGCGCAATTGGCCGTAGGCATCCACCAGCTCGGCGATCATTGTCACGCGAAGCTGATACAAGTCTGCGGCGGCAGCGTCTTCCTGGGCGCTGCTGGATTCCAGTTGACGCTGGATCCGGCCGAACAGATCGACTTCCCAAGCCATGTCGAGGCCCAGGTCGTAGCGTTCGATATTGACGCGGCTTTCGGTCAGGCCAGGCACTTGCGACTTGCCATGCTGGCTGCTGACGCGGCTGGTGACGACCGGCAAATTGTCATTGCTGACGTCATCACGAATCGCCCGGGCGGCTTTCCAGCGGGCAAACGCGACGCGCAAGTCGCGGTTGCCCTCCAGGGATTTGCTCACCAACTGATTGAGCGTGGGGTCATCAAACTGTTGCCACCACACCGTTTCAAATCGCGATTGATCGTAGGCACTGCCTTGGGCAGACACGACGTTGGCGGGCGCGGTGTCAGGCGTTTTGTAGTCGGGACCTACCGTGCAGGCGCCGAGCGCGACGACCAGAAGGCTGGGTAAAAAAAGCTTCAAGGTGTTCATGAATGTGCCTCCTGATTGAGCGCGTTTGCCTGATGTGCCTTGGTGACCTTGTGCGCGTTTTTGCGCTCGATGTAGCGACGAATCAGCACGAAGAACACGGGCGTCAGCAGCAACCCGAAGAAGGTCACGCCGAGCATTCCGGAGAACACCGCGACACCCATCGCACGGCGCATTTCCGAGCCGGCACCCGTGGACGTCACCAGCGGAATCACCCCCATGATGAACGCGAAGGACGTCATCAGAATCGGTCGCAGACGCATGCGGCAAGCGTCCAGCACTGCATCCAGCGGCGACATGCCCTGGTCCTGTTTATCCTTGGCGAACTCGACGATCAGGATCGCGTTCTTGCAGGCCAGGCCGACCAGTACGATCAGGCCGATCTGGGTGAAGATGTTGTTGTCGCCCTTGGAAATGATCACCCCGGCAATCGCCGACAGCAGGGTCATCGGCACAATCAGGATCACCGCCAATGGCAGGCTCCAGCTTTCATACAGCGCCGCCAGCACCAGGAACGCCAACAGCACGCAGAGCGGGAACACCAGAAGCGCCGTGTTGCCCGACAGGATTTGCTGGTAGGTCAGGTCGGTCCACTCGTACGTCATGCCGTTGGGCAACTCTTCCTTGAGCAACTTTTCAATCGCGGCTTGTGCCTGTCCGGAGCTGTAGCCGGGGGCGGCGCTGCCGTTGATTTCTGCGGTGAGGAAACCGTTGTAGTGCGAGACCCGGTCAGGGCCTGACGTCGGGCTGACCTTGACGAACGTGGCCAGCGGAATCATTTCGCCGCGATCATTGCGCACCTTCAACTGACCGATCTGTTCAGGCTCCTGGCGGAACTGCTGCTCGGCCTGCACGTTGACCTGATAGGTCCGGCCAAAACGGTTGAAGTCGTTGGCGTACAGCGAGCCCAGGTAGACCTGCAAGGTGTCGAAAATATCGTTGATCTTCACCCCGTGAGTCTTGGCTTTTTCCCGGTCAATGGCGGCTTCGACCTGCGGCACGTTGACGGTGTAACTGGTGAACAGGTTGGCCAGCTCCGGCGTGCTACGGCTCTTGGCGATGATGTTCATCGTCTCTTTGTACAACTCGTCGTAGCCCAGGTTGCCACGGTCTTCGATCTGCAGACGGAAGCCGCCAATCGTGCCCAGGCCTTGTACGGGAGGTGGCGGGAACACGGCGATGTAGGCGTCCTGAATGCCGCCGAACTTGCCATTGAGCGAGGCGGAAATCGCCTTGGCAGACAGGCTCGGGTCTTTACGCTCTTCAAACGAACTCAAGCCGATGAACGCAATACCGGCGTTCGGGCTGTTGGTGAAACCGTTGATTGAAAGGCCCGGGAATGCCACGGCACTGTCGAAACCCGGCTCGTTCATGGCGATGGTGCTCATGCGACGGATCACCGATTCGGTGCGGTCGAGACTCGCGGCATCCGGCAGTTGCGCGAAAGTCACCAGGTACTTTTTGTCCTGGGTCGGCACGAAGCCGGTCGGCGTGGTGCTGAAACCCATCCAGGTCATGGCGATCAGACCGGCGTACACCAACAACGCCACGCTGCTGCCACGAATGACTTTGGCCACGGCAACCATGTAGCCGTGACTGGCCTTTTCGAAGAAACGGTTGAACGGTTTGAACAGCCAGCCACCGAGCAAACGATCCAGCACTCTGGAGAACCGGTCTTTCGGTGCGCCATGAGCCTTGAGCAACACCGCTGCCAACGCCGGTGACAAGGTCAGGGAGTTGAACGCCGAGATCACCGTGGAGATCGCGATGGTCAACGCGAACTGCTTATAGAACTGCCCTGTCAGCCCGGAGATGAATGCGGCTGGCACGAATACCGCGCACAGCACCAGCGCCGTGGCGATGATCGGCCCGGTCACTTCGCCCATGGCTTTCTTGGTCGCTTCGACCGGCTCCAGTCCGGATTCAATGTTTCGTTCGACGTTCTCCACCACCACAATGGCATCGTCGACCACGATCCCGATGGCGAGTACCAGGCCGAACAGCGACAGCGCGTTGAGCGAAAATCCGAGTAGGTGCATCACGGCAAACGTACCGATCAGCGACACAGGCACGGCCACCAATGGAATGATCGACGCGCGCCAGGTTTGCAGGAACAGGATGACGACCAGCACCACGAGAATCAGTGCTTCAAACAGCGTGTGCACCACCGCCTCAATCGAACTGCGGACGAAAATCGTCGGGTCGTAGACGATCTCGTAATCCATACCTTCCGGGAAGTTTTTCTTCAGCTCGGCCATCTTCGCCCGCACCTGGTCGGAGACGTCGATGGCGTTGGAACCCGGCCGCTGGAAGATCGGCATCGCCACCGCTTCCTGGTTGTTGAGCAAGGCGCGCAAGGCGTACTGGTTGGAACCCAGTTCGATCCGGGCAATGTCCCTCAGGCGCGTGATTTCGCCGTTCGGACCACTGCGCACGATCACGTTTTCAAACTCTTCTTCGCTGACCAACCGCCCTTGCGAGTTGATCGACATCTGGAAGCTGGTGGCATTCGGCGCCGGCGGCGAACCCAGTTGCCCAGCGGCGACTTGACGGTTCTGTTCACGCACCGCAGTGACCACATCAGTGGCAGTCAGATTGCGCGAGGCGGTTTTGTCCGGATCGAGCCAGATACGCAGCGAGTAATCGCCAATGCCGAACATCTTCACATCGCCGATCCCTTCCAAACGTGACAGCTCGTCCTTGACGTTGAGGATCGCGTAGTTGGACAGGTAGAGCATGTCGTAGCGTTTGTCCGGCGACACCAAGTGCACCAGCAACGTCAGCTCGGGGGACGCCTTGTCGACGGTGATACCGATACGCGTCACTTCCTCGGGCAGCTTGGGCTCGGTACGGGTCACGCGGTTCTGGACCTGGACCTGGGCGTTGTCCAGGTCGGTGCCCAACGCGAAGGTCACCGTAAGGGTAAGCCGGCCATCAGCCGTGGATTGCGAGGACATGTACAGCATGTTCTCGACGCCGGTAATGGCTTGCTCCAAAGGGGCTGCCACGGTTTCGCCGATGACTTTCGGGTTGGCGCCCGGGTAGTTGGCGTGAACGACGACGGTCGGTGGAACCACTTCCGGATATTCACTGATCGGCAACTGGAACAGCGAGATCGCGCCGGCGATCAGGATCAGCAGCGACAGCACCGCCGCGAAGATCGGCCGCGTGATAAAGAACTGGGAGAACTTCATGTCGGTGCTCCTTATCCGCGAGGTGCAGCGGCAGAATCCGCTTTCACCAGGGCAGGTGATTTAACGGCAGCCGGCTGATTGGAGGCTTCGATGGCCTGGCGCTGGCGAGCCAGTGTGGCGACGGTTTCCGGGCTGGCCATCGGCGCATCCTGCGGGTCGATCACCGCGCCGGGCCGCACGCGCTGCAGGCCGTTGATGACGATGCGATCGTCTTTCTGCAAGCCGCTGCGCACGATGCGCAAGCCTTCAAGCTTCGGCCCCAGATCGACGCTGCGATAAACCGCTTTGTTGTCCTGATCGACCACCAGCACGAATTTTTTGCCAAGGTCGGTGCCCACCGCTTCGTCCTTGATCAACAGGCCGGGATAGGCGGCGCTGCCCACCAGTTTCAACCGGGCATACAGGCCGGGGGTGTACTGGCCGTCCGTGTTGTCGAACACCGCGCGACCACGGATGGTGCCGGTTTTCGGATTGACCTGGTTGTCGACGAAGTTCATCTGCCCGAGGTGGCTGTTGCCCTCCTCGTTCGACAGGCCCATGTACACCGGCGTGGCTTGACCGCGCTGACCCTGGCGGGAAAGCAGGCTGTACTTGAGGAACATGCGCTCGTCCGCATCGAAATAGGCGTAGACCTTGTCCGTGGAGACCACGCTGGTCAGCGCGGTGGTGTCGGCGGTCACGATGTTGCCGGCGGTGATTTCCGCACGGCTGACGCGGCCGGTGATCGGCGCGGTAACGCGGGTGAAGCTGAGGTTCAAACGCGCCAGATCCAACTGCGCCTGAATGGCATCGACACCGGCCCTGGCTTCTTGCGCCGTGGTCGTGCGGGTGTCGGCGAGCTCTGCGGAGATCGCGTTGCTGCTTAATAGACGTTGGCCGCGCTGCGCTTCGTTGCCGGTGCGGACCAAGGTGGCGCGTGCCTGTTGCAGCTGCGCCTCGATGCGATGCACCTCATGTTCGAACGGCCGTGGATCAATCTGGAACAGCAAGTCGCCCTTCTTCACCAGCGCGCCATCGGTAAAGGCCACGCGTTCAATCTGGCCCGACACCCGTGGACGAACCTCGACGGTTTCCGGTGCTTCCAGGCGAGCGGTGACTTCATCCCACTCGGTAATGGGCTGCTCGAGCACTTTGGCGACGGTGACGTGCGGCGCCCCCGGAGCCTGTGCGGCACTGGGTGTACGTTCACACGCGGCAAGCATCAGCAGCGCCAACGCAGCCAGGGGATAACGCAAAGGTTTGAGTGACTGTTCCATGGGGTGTGTCCGCCAGACGGTTTGGGATTTTGCGGATTCTCGGCCTCGCGCGAGGTCACGACGAATCGAACGGAGTGAAGTTGGCTATCATCATTAATGATAGCCGTCATGTTTAAGGACAAAAAAAGGGGCGACCCGGTTAACCCCTCTTGTGAGCGATTGCCGAACACACGCAATCCAGCGCCGGCCCCAGCGTCTGCGCCGCACTCAATGCCCGTGGAGTGGGCACCATTCGGCGACCGATGCGCTCGAACAAAGGGTCGTTGAACAACTTGCGCAAACGCACCAGCGCCGCGCTGATGGCGGGCTGGCCCAGCGACAGTTTCTCAGCGGTGCGGGTGAGGTTTCGCTCCTGAATCAGCGTGTCGAATACCACCAGCAGATTCAGATCGATACTGTGCAGATCATTACGTTTCATGGGGCAGGTCCACGTAGAGATTTTGACTTGAGCCACAGGCGGGGAATCCGCCAGACTTGAGTCGATACCGGAAAAGCCATTGCAGCGACTTTATATGACGCGCATCATCAATACCAGCCTCTCAGCACAGCTTTTCCCAAGCGATGCCGACCTGGCGACAGGAGCAGTCTCATGAAAGTCACGAAAGACCAGGCCGCCGCGAACAAAGAGGCGATCCTCACGGCCGCGTCCCGGCTGTATCGGGAAAAGGGAATCGACGGCATCGGCATTGGTGAACTGTCCCGTTCCGTGGGCCTGACCCATGGCGGCTTTTACGGACAGTTTCCGGGCGGCAAGGAGCAGTTGGCTTCAGAAGCCGTCACCCGCACGTTCGAGTCCAATATCCAGGACTGGCGGGACGCCAAATCCATTCCCGAGCTCATCAAGGGTTACCTGACGCAAGGGCACCTGGATAACTGGACCGAGGGCTGCCCTATCCCGGCATTGGGCGCTGATGTTGCCCGCGCCGGCGGGACCGTCAGCAACTCCTTCACCAAAGGCGTCGAGCGTTTGATCGAAACGTTGATGGCACTGGTCGAGGGGGAAAGTCACGAGGAGAAATACCAGGAATCGCTGCGCATCCTGTCATCGATAGCCGGGGCGATGTTGATTGCCAGGGCGTTGGACAACCCGGAGTTGTCCGGGCAGTTCCTGCAATCGGTGATCAATGCCTGGCCTGCTGTTCCAGAGAAAGAAGAGCAGGCAGGCGTTCCGGACTGACGCCCTACTCTTCACTCAACGAGCACATGCTCCAACACCACCTCCAGCGGGTGACGCAGTTGCTTGCTGGCCAGGCGCTTGACCTGGCTGCGGCACGAATACCCCGTCGCCAGTGCTTCACCCGCCTTGTCCAGCTTGCCCGCCCATGACTGCTCGAAGATAGTCCGCGAGGTCTCCTGGTTACGCGCTTCATGGCCGTAGGTGCCCGACATGCCGCAACAGCCGGTTGCCTCGGTCACCAGCTTCAGCCCAAGCCTGGCAAACACGGTTTCCCATTGCGAGGTGCTGGCCGGGACGTTGGTCTTCTCGGTGCAGTGCGCCATCAAACGGAACGTCTGATCAGCGTGACGGGACCTTTCAGGCAACACATCAACCAGCCACTCCTGGGGCAGTAAGACTTTCGGGCAGCCGTCGAGGCCCGGCACTTTCTGATATTCCTGGCGATAGACCAGCGTCATCGCCGGGTCCAGGCCAACCAACGGCACGCCACAGTCGGCCAGGGCCTTGAGCTGATTGGCGTTGCGGATCGCCGCTTTGGCGAATGCACCGAGGAAACCCTGCACGTGCAAAGGCTTGCCGTTGGCACTGTAGGGCGCCAGAAACACGCGGTAGCCCAACTGATGCGCCAACTGGATATAGCTCGCCAACAGCGGCGTTTCAAAGTAGCGGGTGAAGGCGTCCTGCACCAACACCACGCTTCGCTCACGTTGCGCGGCAGTCAGTTCGCGCAGGGCGGGCACGCTGGCGACAGCGACTTTGCAGCGGGTCAACGTGTTCTGCAGGTCGAAGCGGTGGATCAGCGGACTGTCGAGCATGCCGACGTGTCGCTCCAGCAAACGACTCACCCAATTCGAACCCATCACCGCGTTGTACAGGCCCGGCGCGTAGGCCATGTAGGGAATGGTGAACTCCAGCGAGCCGATCAGATAATCGCGCATCGGGCGTTGATAGCGACCGTGATACAGCTCGAGAAAACGCGAGCGGAATTCCGGGACATTGACCTTGACCGGGCATTGTCCCGCGCAGGATTTACAGGCCAGGCAGCCTGCCATGGCGTCGTACACCTCATGGGAGAAATCCGCCTCGCCGCGCGAGCGCGCCAGGTTGTTGCGCAGTCGCGTCGGCAACCCGCTCAACCACGTCAACTTGCCCCGGGCCGCTTGCAACACATCAATATTGGCCGCGCCTTGCAGACGCAACCACTCGCGAATCAATGACGCCCTGCCCTTCGGCGAATGCTGGCGTTCCCGGGTGGCTTTCCACGAGGGGCACATCGCATCGTTGGGGTCATAGTTGTAGCAAGCGCCGTTGCCGTTGCAGTGCACGGCGCTACCGAAACTCTGCCAAACGCGTTCATCGATTTGTCGATCCAGATCACCGCGCAGCGTCACTTCGTTAACCTTGAGCAAGCCTTGGGCTGCATCCGGCGGGGTGCAGATCTTGCCGGGGTTGAGCTGATTGTGCGGGTCGAACGCGCCCTTGAGCGATTGCAGCGCCGGGTACAGTTCGCCAAAAAAATCGGGGACATATTCCGAGCGCAAACCCTTGCCGTGCTCGCCCCACAACAGCCCGCCATAACGCCGGGTCAGCTCGGCCACGGCATCGGAAATCGGCTTGACCAGCGCGGCCTGCTTCGGGTCTTTCATGTCCAGCGCCGGACGCACATGCAACACGCCGGCATCGACGTGACCGAACATGCCGTAGGCCAGGCCATGGCTGTCGAGCAATGCGCGGAACTCGGTGATGTAGTCGGCCAGTTTCTCAGGCGGTACGGCGGTGTCTTCAACAAACGGCTGCGGGCGGACTTCGCCTTCGACGTTGCCCAATAGCCCGACGGAGCGCTTACGCATGGTGTAGACACGGGTCACCGCTTCAGCACCTTCGGCCAGCGTGTGGCCCAGCCGTTCGATCGTCGTATCGGCCTGCAAATGCGTCACAAACGACGCCACGCGAGCGTTCACCTCCGACAGGTCTTCGCCGCTGAATTCAACCAGGTTGATACCCAGCGTCGGGCGCTCGGCATCCGTCGGGAAATACTCGGCGACGCTGTGCCAGACGATGTCTTTCATCGCCAGCAGCAACACTTTGGAGTCCACGGTTTCGATGGACAGCGGCTTGTGTGCCAGCAATGCATTGGCATCGCGCAGCGCATCCATGAAGCTGCTGTAGCGCACGTTCACCAGCACCGAATACTTGGGAATCGGCAGCACGTTGAGCTTGGCTTCGACGAGGTAACTCAACGAACCTTCCGCACCGCACAGCACGCTATTGAGGTTGAAACGCCCCTGCTCGTCGCGCAGGTGCGCCAGGTCGTAACCGGTCAGGCAGCGATTGAGTTTGGGGAACACCGCCTCGATCAGCTCGGCCTGGGTTTCCTGGATCTGCCGTGCGGTGCGGTACACCTCGCCGATACGGCCGGGTTGCGCACATGCAGCTTCCAGCTGTGCGTCGGACAGCGGCTGGCTGTGCAGGCGCTCACCGCCGAGCAGTACGCTGTGCAGCTCCAGCACGTGATCGCGGGTCTTGCCGTAGGTGCAACTGCCCTGGCCGCTGGCGTCCGTGTTGATCATGCCGCCAACGGTGGCCCGGTTGGACGTCGACAGCTCTGGGGCGAAAAACAATCCATGAGGTTTGAGCGCGGCATTGAGCTGGTCTTTGACCACGCCCGCCTGCACCCGCACCCAACGTTCGGCGACGTTGATTTCGAGGATGGTGTTCATGTGTCGCGACAGGTCAACCACGATGCCGTCGGTCAACGACTGGCCGTTGGTGCCGGTGCCGCCGCCACGTGGGGTCAGCTTGATCTGGCGAAAGCGCGGTTCGGCCATCAATGTTGCGATGCGCACGATGTCGTCTGCATCCAGTGGGAACACCGCCGCTTGCGGCAGACGCTGGTAAATCGAGTTATCGGTCGCCAGCACGGTGCGGGTGGCGTAGTCGGCACTGAGCTGACCGCGGAAACCGGCGGCACGCAAGGCCTGGAGGAATTCCGGGTACTGTGCGGCGGGTGCAGCGGTAGGCAACTGGGCGATCATCGCTGGAAAATCTCTTGTAGGTCTAATCACGGAAATCAAAATACTTGTCGCCTGAGCATTAATAGGTCAGCCTCAGGTCGTCGGCTAAGCCAATGATCCTGTAGGTTTTGGTGCCGGACAAACGGATAATCCTGCCGCTATCGATGACTTTTACGAATGAATTACCGCCATCTCACCCCGTCCATGTCCTTGCTGTTGGCTTTTGAAGCCGCCGCCCGGCATGAAAGCTATACCCGCGCCGCGCTGGAGCTGTCACTGACCCAAAGCGCCGTCAGCAGGCAAGTCCAGGCGCTGGAGCAGCAACTGGGCCTGACGCTGTTTCGTCGCGAAGGTCGGCAGGTGCAATTGACCGACGTCGGTCGTCTTTACCAGCGGGAAATGAGCGACGCGCTCGGGCGCATCCGCAGCGCTACATTGCAGGCGCTGGCTTATCAGTCAGGCAGCGGCACCTTGCGCCTGGCCACATTGCCCACGTTCGGTTCGAAGTGGTTGTTGCCGCGCCTTCATGACTTCTACAAAACCCATCCCGGCATGCTGGTGCACATCAACTCCCGGATCGAAGCCATCGACTTCGAAACCAGTGGCATCGATGCCGCGATCGTCGTCGGCACGGCCGACTCGCCGGGCCTGATCAGCCATCGCCTGCACACAGAAGAGTTGATGGTGATCATTTCTCCAGAAGCGGCCGAGGCCCATGACGCCTGGACCCCGGAACGCATCGGCGGACAGACGCTGCTCAACGTCGCGAACAACGCCAACGTCTGGGGTGAGTGGTTCAGCCACCACGGCCTGCCCCATCGAATGATGCGGCTGGGGCCGAGTTTCGAACTCACTTCACACCTGATCCAGGCCGTGAGAGCGGGCATTGGTATCGGTCTGGTGCCGCGCATCCTGGTGACCGACGAGCTGGCCAACGGCGAGCTGATCAGCCTGGACCAACCCTTCGCCAGCCAGCGCAGTTACTACCTGACCTATCCACCGCGCAACGAAAGGCTGCCGTCGCTGATCGCGTTCCGTACCTGGTTGCTGGCGCAGATATGACGACGTCCGCCGATGCACCGCGTCGTCTGCATCGCCAGCAAGCCGGCTCCTACAGTGCAGCGGCGCACACAAGACCCAGCCTCACCCCAATCCTGTAGGAGCCGGCTTGCCGGCGATCCGGGCAACCCGGTGTGCCAGACAAACCGCCATCGCTGGCAAGCCAGCTCCTACAAGGCAGGCGTCGCTCACCCGATCAATGAACACCCCAATCCCGTAGGAGCCGGCTTGCTGGCGATCCGGGCAACCCGGTGTGCCAGACAAACCGCCATCGCTGGCAAGCCAGCTCCTACAAGGTATGCGTCGTTCACCCGATCAATGAACACCCCAATCCTGTAGGAGCCGGCTTGCTGGCGATCCGGGCAACGCGGTGCATCAGGCAAACCTACCGCTCAAGAAACGAGTACCCGAAACTCACCACCTTGGCGTCTTCCCCATAGCCGCCCAGGAACGAAACACCCACCGGCAAATTGCCCTTGATGGTGCCCGCAGGAACCGTGATCTCGGGGAACCCGGTCGCGGAGGCAATGTACGAAGACGCATAGGTATCACCGGCCTTGCAGACGTAACTGTCATCCGTCACGCCATGAACCACCGACGCCGGGCAATTGATGGTCGCGAAAAACAGGCTGTCCACTTTGTTCTTCTGCATGATGCCCATCAGTTGCGCACGCAATTGCGGAATCTTTCTGGAGAGGATCGAGATGTACAACGGCGAATCGGTGCTATTGGTTTTCGATAGCGCTTCCAGCCCGGCCAGGCGCGCCGGGTTCATTCCGTGCGGACCATTTTCGGCCTGATTTTTCCTGGCAAGCCCCAGAAACCCTTCCAGCGTCCGCGGTTGGTTGGCACCGAGGGTTGCCAGGTAGCGTTCGAATTGCGGCTTGAATTCGCTCTCTCCCACCGGCCCCAGCACATCGCTCCAAAGCGTTTCAAAGCCCTTTGGCAGGTCAATGGCAACGACATGAGCCCCCCGCTTGGCAAGCGTTTCCTGAGCGGCCGTGAAAACCGCATCCACCTCAGGGTTTGCGCCTTTGAAGTTTGTGATGACCCCGATGGTCTTGCCTTTCAGTGAGGTACGGTCCAGTGCTTGCTCAAACTGTATGCGGTCTGAAGCCACGTCGAGAGTCGCGGAATCGCTGTTGTCCTGGCCCTTGATCGCATCCAGCACGATTGCCTGATCCACCACACTGCGGGTGATCACTCCACCGGTATCGAACGCGAGCGACAGCGGAATGATGCCGCTGCGACTGATCAGCCCGAGCGAAGGTCGAAAGCCCACGGTACCGGTGACGCTGGCCGGCGCCCGGATCGACCCGCTGGTATCCGACCCCAACGCAAAAGGCGCAAATTTCGCCGCCACCGCCGCAGCCGAGCCGCTGCTGGAGCCAGACGCATCGCGCTTGGTGTTGTTGGGATTCAGCGTCTGCCCGCCAAACGAGCTGTAGCCAAACCAGCCAAAGGATGCAGCCAGTTCGGACATGTTGGCTTTACCGAGAAGAATCGCTTGCCCGTCGATCAGCTTCTTGACGGTGAATGCATCCTGGTTCGGCAGAGAGGAACGCAACACATAAGAACCACCAGAGGTGACCATGCCGCGGGTATCAAAGTTGTCCTTCGCGACAAAGGGAATACCGGCCAGAGGCGCATATTGAGCAGTGGGATTTTTGGCTCGTTGGGCATCCCATTTCCGCGCCTGTTCGATCGCCGTTTCATTGATCGTCACCAGCGCGTTGATGTTTTGGCCCTGGTGATTGTTGGCGCGAATGTTATCCAGGTAATGCCTGACCAGTTGCTCGGAAGTGATCGTCCCGTTGTTCAACGCCTGCCGCATATCGGCGAGCGTCATGTGGTCGATGGCGACATCGGCCTGAGCACTTGCCGCAAACATCACGAATGACCATGCCACGAACTTTTTAATCGACTGCATTAATGATTCTCCAGGCGAACGCGTCCCCTGTAGGGCCCGCAGCAAGCCGGCTCCTACAGTTAATGTGTGTGATGCATGAATTAGAGCAACTTGCTGTGCTGCAGGAATTCCTTGGACACGCTCTCGATCGACTCACGGCCTACGTCGACCCGGGAGTTGAGGCCGGCAATGGTTTCGTCGTCCAGTTTGGAAGAGAGCGCATTGAGCAATTCGCCGATCTTCGGATTCTCTTTGAAGACTTCAGTACGAATCACCGGCGTCAGCGCATAGCTTGGGAAAAAGCCTTTATCGTCCTTCAGCACAACAAAGCCAAAGGCTGGAATCCGCCCGTCAGTCGACAGCACCAACGCCACATTCACCTGGCCATCCCGAAGCGCCTGATAGGTCAGCCCACCGTCCATGCGCACGACGTTCTTGCGTTCGAACTCAAAGTCGTAGGTCTTTTGAAGAGGCTGCAAGCCATCGGGCCGCGAAAAGAACTCAGCGTTGGAGGCGAATTTATAGACTTTGCCTGCTCCGATGTTTTTTGCCAGGTCGCTGATCGAGACGATGCCATCCTTATCGGCCTCGTCCTTACGCATGGCAAATGCGTAAGTGTTGTTGGCTTTTGACGGGTTCAACCACGTGATGCCCTTCTCTGCATCAAGGGTGCTGATCTTCTTATACGTTTCCTCGGCACTCAGCTTGTCCATGACTTTGTTGTAAGTGATCAGCGAAGTGCCGGTGTATTCCCAATACACATCGACCTGACCGTTCTCTTGTGCCGCGCGTAATACCGACGAACCCAAATCCGGACGCTTATCGACGTTGTAGCCATTGGCGCGCAACAATTGCGTGGTCATTTCCGCCACCAGCTGCTGTTCGGTGAACTTCTTGCCGCCGACCACTATCGTGCTGTTGGCAGAAGCACTGCCCACGACACCTGAAACAAGACTCAGCGTACAGATCAGACTGACTAGCATTCGATGAATCATGGTGCACCTCGTATTATTGGTTTTTATCGATGGTTTTCTAATTCATTCACGCCCGGCCAACCTCAAGCCCCGCGACACGGCAACGTTCTGGATCAAACCGCACGACAGGTCGACCGCAATCGCCAACAGCGCGGTTGACGCGGCCCCGGCCAACATCATTCCGAAGTCGTTCAGGTCGATGCCAGTAAAGATCAACTCGCCCAGCCCTCCTCCGCCGACCAGAAAGGCCAGCGGCGCGGTACCGACGTTGATGGCGAGCGCCGTGCGGATGCCGGCGAAAATCACGTTCATCGCATTCGGGATTTCGACTTTCCACAGGGTTTGCGCAGGCGTCATGCCCATGGCCTCGGCCGCCTCCACCAAGTGCTGCGGCACCGCGCGCAACCCTTCATAGGTGTTGACCGCCACCGGCAACAACGTCGCGACAAACAAGCCGATGATGGCCGCGCCACTGCCTACGCCGATGAAGCTCATGGCCAACGCCAGCAGTGCGAGCTTGGGAATCGCCTGCCCGACATTGAGGAACTGCATGCTGGCCATGGCGTAGCGCTGGTTCGCGGGACGGCTCATCCAGACGCCGAGTGGCAGCGCTACGGCCAGCGCCAAGGCGCCACTGATGGCCACGATCTGCAGATGCTGAACCGTGAGGTAGCTGATATCGCCCCAGTAAAACTGAAGCCCTTGCCAAAATCTGATCATCAAGTCAGACATCGTCAGTGCACCGCCGGAGTAATGTTGTCGACAAGCCTTGCCAGGATGTCGGTCTGATGGACGTAGCCGATAAAGCGCCCGTCGCTGTCGTTGCACAGCGCCCAGTCCTGGCCGCGCCCCAGTAGCTGCGAAAGCACCTGGCGCAGGTCATCTCCGGGTTTCACCACCAGTTGCGAGCGTGTGGAGATGGCGCTGTTGCCGCCCACGATCTGCATCTGTTCCCTTGGCGGGATCTTGCTGGCGACATCCGCCGCCCGCAGCAGACGCAGGCGCTTCATGATCCGGTCGCCGCCCATGAAATTCGCCACGAACTCGCTGTTGGGCCGGGCCAACAGGTCATCCGAGCTGCCGAACTGCTCGATCTTGCCGTTGTGGAACAGCGCGACACAGTCCGCCATCTTCACGGCTTCGTCGATGTCGTGACTGACAAAGAGCACGGTCTTCCCGACCTGGCGCTGGATGCGCATGAACTCGTCCTGGATCACATCCCGGTTGATCGGGTCGATCGCACCAAACGGTTCGTCCATCAACATCACCGGCGGGTCCGCGGCCAAGGCGCGGGCAACCCCGACGCGCTGCTGTTGGCCACCCGAGAGTTCACACGGGTAGCGCTTGAGGAATTTCGACGGATCCAGCGCGACCACTTCCAGTAATTCCGCCGCTCGCTTGCGGCTTTTGTTCTTGTCCCAACCCAACAGATTGGGGACGACGCAAATGTTTTCCTCGACGGTCATGTTCGGGAACAGACCGACTTGCTGAATCACGTAGCCGATGGATCGCTTGAGCGTGACGCTGTCCAGTTCGGCCGTATCGCGACCACCGATTCTGATGGTGCCCGACGTGGGCGTGATCAGGCGGTTGATCATCTTCAGCGTCGTGGTTTTGCCACAACCCGACGGCCCGAGCAGTACGCAGATCTGTCCCTCTTCAACGTTGAACGAGACATCTTCTACGGCGGTGATTGAGCCAAATTTTTTGTTCAGGTTTTCGATCTGGATCACGTCGTCGCTTCCTTCATTCGGCCAGTGGCCACTTTGTTCTTGTTCAGGCCTTTCGGCGTCAGGAGGCGCTGCAAGGCGTACAGGGCATAGTCAGCCGCAATGGCAATGACGCTGATGACGATGGCGCCGGCCAGCAGCTGCCGGGTATCCGATTGGGCGATGCCGCGAATGATCAGGCTGCCCAGACCACCAGCGCCGATGTAGGCGGCGATGGCGGCGATCCCGATATTGATGACCGTAGCCATCCTGACGCCGGCCATGATCAGAGGGACCGCAATCGGCAGCTCGACCTTGCGCAGCCGTTGCCAGGTGGACATGCCCATCCCGATTGCCGCTTCGCGCAAGGCAGGATCGATATTGGAGATCGCGGTGGTGGTGTTGCGGATGATGGGCAACTGCGAATACAGAAACAGCGCAATGACCGCCGGTACAACGCCGATCCCATAGCCAATCAGGGACAAGACCGGAATCATCAGCCCGAACAGCGCGGCAGAAGGAATAGTCATCAGCACAGCGGCGAAGGCCAGGACCCACCGGCGGGTTCTGGGGTGCTGGGATATCGCGATCCCGACAGGCACGCCGGTCAGAATCGCCAGCCCCACCGCTACCGCCACGATGAGCAGGTGCTGTCCGAGGAGCAGGCTGATCAGCCCGCCGTTTTCCAGAATGAAACTCAAGGTTTCCATGGTTGATAGGCCTTCTTTACGTCATTGTTGTTTTTGCCGGCTGAGCATCTGGAAGTGGACGCCGGATTTGTAAGGAACCTTACCGCGCTCACGAACGGAGCCTGCGCTTTGAGTTCGACGATTTCTATCAAAAAACCGACGTCACGAGACCCGACCGCGTGCGGTGCGATGTGAAGGATCGAGTCATGAAGAAAGCATACAGGATCGCCAAATCACCCAGGCCCGCCAGTGCGCACCTGCTGTCGGGCCAAGTCATTAGCTAGCTATTGGGTTTTGCGGGGAGGATTGCTCGGTGGGGGTTGGCGAGGGATTGACGCCAATTTACCAAGGGCTGAAATCAGGAATGGGCATCATCAAATTTCCGCCGCTCTTCACCCGGCGTGCATCCCCACACGCGACGGTAGGCGGCCCCCAGATGCGAGGCAGAAACGAAGCCGCAGCTGTAGGCAATGGACGCAATGGGCTGGGTGCTTTCACGCAGCAATCGGCGTGCTTCGTTGAGCCTGAGCTCCAGATAGAATTTTTTCGGGGTCATCCCGAAGTGCTGGTGCCACAAGCGCTCCAGCTGACGATGGGACAGATTGCACCGGTCGGCGATCTCTTCGATGCCGACAATGTTTTCCAGGTTGTCCTCCATGGCGGCAATGGCCGCCGTGAGCCGTCGATCGTGAATCCCGAATCGCCACTGGATCGACATCCGCTGATGTTCTTCCGGCGCCCGTATCCGCGCGTGCAGGAATTGCTCGGCGATGCTCGCGGCCAGCGGGTTACCGAAGTCCAGCGCGATCTGCGCCAGCATGAGGTCGATGGCCGCCGTTCCCCCGGCGCAGGTCCAGCGATTTCCATGGTTGACGTACAGTTCTTTGGTGACTTCGATGGTGGGAAACTCTTCGGCAAACTGACCGATCGACTCCCAGTGCAGCGTGCACCGCTTCCCTTCCAGCAGCCCGGCACGGGCAAGAATGAACGTACCGGTACTCAGTGCGCCAACGGTGACGCCACGGGACGCAGCGCGCTGTAGAAAGCGCAGCATTTTCGGCGGTTTCTGATGTTCGATGTCCAGGCTCGCCAGGACAAAAACGCGATCGACCTCGGGCGCTTGATCAATCGGCACGGTCTGGATTTCGATACCACTGCTGGAACTGACCGGCCCGCCGGACTCCGTGAGCAGGGTCCACTCATACAGCGTTTTCCCGGAAAGCCGGTTCGCCGCCCGCAGCGGCTCGCTGGCGCCAGCCAATGCCATCATGGAAAACTGAGGGAGTATGAGCAGGCCGATTCGCTTGGTTGTGTAACCGTTCACTGGCGTCGCTGCTTCAATGGGGCTTGTCATCGCCAGATCCTTGTCATGAGTGGGTCCAGCCGTTCAGACATCACGGCTCAGGCCAGCCCGAGGGAGTGGCTTTGGACACGCTATGTTAGGGCCTTGGGACACATTCAGCCAGATCGATTCCTCGCAACGACGAACGCTGCGGGACCTCATTGCAAGGTCCCGCAGGAGAGTGGCGAGCGGATCAGCTGCGGGCGCGGATCGCCTCGTCGATGCTCTGGATCATCGACTTGAAAACAGGGCTGTCGACCTGATTCTGCTGGCCATGCTGCATGTGCGGGATGATCAGCGCACCCGCACCTGCATCACCCGGGTAGTGCCGGTGCAAACGCTCGGATTCCGACGGCATGTGCAGGGTGTTCTCGGCGCCGTGGATGATCAGCGCTGGCGGGAAGCCTTTTGCCCCCTCGATGGACTGCTCCGGGTCATACGCCACATAGGACTTGTAGGATTTTGCCGTCACATGCGTGCAGCCAGGCCAACGGTCGGCGCCGCCCGCTTCGGTGTAGCCGCCCAGTTGCTGATCAACGTAGGCCTGGGTTTCAGGATCGAGCGGGTAATAACCCAGACGAGTCGATTCGGTCCCGGTATCAAACGGCGGGATCGGCGCGTCATCCGCCAATTGCTGGATCGCAGCGTCGGCGGCGGCTTTGTCGGTGCGCAAGGCTTGCAACTTGCTGATGTTGGTGTAGCTCATCGGCACCCAAAACCGGATCTGCTCGCCACCCGCTGCGGCGAGTTCAGCCACCGCGCCGAGGCTCGCAGTCGAGCCCATCGCCCAGGACGCCACGACTGGCATCTCGCCAAAATTGTCTCGTGCCCAGGCTACGGCGCCGAGGACTTCATCCTTCTGGTCTTCCAGGCTGACATCGGTGATCTCGATGCCTGCGGCCTTAATCGTGTTGCGGATGTATTTGTTGGAAAAGAAACCCGCCACGTCATACGTCATGACTCGATAGCCCCGGGCCGCCAGGGCACGGCCGAACAGCTGACCGTACATGGTGACGCCGCCGGTGAAGCCGGAGTTGAAGATGACGGGTGGAAGTGCCGCGTCGATTTGTTCTGGCTGAAAGACCGTGCCTTTGAGGCTCAGGGTTTCATCGCCGTACTGAACGGCAAAGTTGATTTCTTGGGTAATGATGTTCGTCATCGCTGGGTATCTCGAAGTGTGAGTGTGGGCGTAGATCAACTAACCAACTGGCCAGAAGCTCCTCGAAGAAGTTGGCCAACGGGAATTCGGGTTTCTGTAGAAACAAGCTGCGCAACGGCATCGACGAAATCGAAAGCGCTGGGCAAATCAAACAGCTCGGAATACGCCACACCGTTGTTGTCGGTTCCCACATGAGGGGCGTCGGTGGCTTCCAGGAGAATCTTGTCGGCGCCGAGGGCGCCGACTATTTGCGTGACGAAACGTGCGGTTTCCACGGGAGAGACCGAGGTGCGATAGCCCGGCCCCTTGAACCACACGTTGCCTCGCCTTCCCGCCTCGGCAAGTAGCGCAAGGTAAGCCGGCTCCGTGGCGCCGCGCTCGCTGTGGCAGCTGCCCAGATGATCGATGATGACGCGCACATCGTCAGGGATCTGGCGCAATACGCGCAGATTGGTCTCGGCCTCTTTCGCATAAATGTGCAGGTGCTGGTGCGGTAACAGACGCGCATAAAACGCCGACCATTGCTCATCACTGAAGCGCGTATCGGAAACCGTTTCAGGCCTGGCATCGTGCAGAACGATTCGCGCGCCGATAACCTGCGGGTGCGAAAGGCGTTCTTTGGTGGCGTAAGCGGGTTCGGCCTTGATCGTCCCGACCAACCTGACGTCCTCATAGCGCGAAGGATTCGCAGCCTGGAGACTCTTCAGTTCATCAAACGAAGCAAACACGTTTTCTGAATCCGGCAGGATACTTAGATGGACATTGTTAATGACTGTCGGAACCACTCCGGCATCAATCAGCTTGTCCAGATAAGTCGTCAGCGGATGCGGTTCAGGCAAGGTGTAAGGCAGCGAGCCAGCCACCCGACGAAGATCATCCGACGTGTAAAAGTGAACGTGACTATCAATTCTTTTGTTCGACGGCAGCATGATTATTGTTTCCTGCTTTTGTGCGAAAACAATAATCGTCGTCAGCGCTTCGTCGCTCCCGTCAACCCGACGTGTAGTATCAAAATTTCGCCATTTGTGATTTGACGGGTACGGAGGACTCTGGAAACAGCGCCTGGACCGGGATGACCGGATTTGCTCTCGGTGCTACCGATTGCGCTTGAAGGCAGCGGCGCTGCTGCATTGCGGGCGGAAATTGAACAACATGAAAAAAAACTTCGACCAACTGATGGTCTTACTGTCGGTTTGGGGGATGGCGAAAATTTGTTGTCCTGAGCTTGCTGCCAAATCGAAAGGTTAGCAGGCCCTCTTCCTCGAACTTCAGTTCCGATTTTCGGTAGAGCGCACCCAACGAACCGTTTTTTGCTTCGCGCACATCACTCCAGCAACGAGACCAGGCGCGGTTCTAAAGCAGTCTCGAATACCTCCAGCAACGCCAGCGTCACCGGCAGTTTGAAGCGCCTGCGCCCCGCACTGCCCGGATTGAGATAAAGCACTTCACCGCGCCATTCGATGCACGGCTTGTGCGAATGGCCGGTGATCACCAGTTTGACCGTCGCATCAAGCACGGCCGGGACATCGGCAATGTCATGCACCAGCAACGCCTCCCACCCGTTGAGGTCGAAACGCAGGCAATCTGCAAGATCCTTTGCCCAGGGAGCGTCAAGATCATTGTTCCCGCGCACGACATTCAATGGAGCGATTGCCCCCAGCTGCTCAAGGATTTCGGAGCTACCGATGTCGCCCGCGTGGATGATCCGCTCACACCCCTCCAAAGCCGCAAGGGCCTCAGGGCGAAGCAATCCATGGGTATCGGAAATCACGCCAACCTTCATACAAAGCTCCCGACCAGGCTCAAGCAGTGGAGCATCACAGACTAAACCAACGGCTGATGACTGGTCACACAATGTATGCCGCCACCCCCAGCGGAAATTGCGTCGATGTTCAGCTGCACCACCTCTCGATCCGGATAGAGCCCGGACAACAGATCAAAGGCTTTTGCATCTGCCGCCTTGTCACCAAACTCCGGCGCAATCACCGCGTCGTTGATCACGAAGTAGTTGATATAGCCGGCTGCAAAGTCCGGGTTGTTGCGGTTGAACCTGCTCTTTCGTGGATTGAGCGGCGGCGACACAGTATGGACTTGCAGCTTGCGGCCATCGGCATCCGTGGCATTTTTCAGAATTTCCAGATGAGCCCGCGTGACCTTGTAATCGTATGACTCGGGGTCGTTGTCGAGGTTGGCGATTACCACGCCGGGCTTGACGAAACGCGCGTAGAAATCGACATGCGCATCGGTGATGTCCTTGCCCTTGATGCCCGGCAGCCAAATGATTTTGCGCAGGCCCAAGCGGGCTTTCAGTTCTTCCTCGACCTCGGCCTTGCTCCAGTCAGGGTTGCGATTTTTATTGATCCAGCTGCTCTCGGTCATGATCCCGGTGCCGTGACCATCCACTTCGATACCGCCGCCCTCGCCCACCAGTTCGCTGCGCAGGTAACGCGCATCCGTGGCGTCGGCCACCTGTGCTGCCAGTTGCGCATCTTCGGCGTGCTGCTGTTTGTTGCCCCAGCCGTTGAAATTGAAATCCACGGCGCCAAGTACGCCCTTGTCATCAATGACGAAGTTGGCGCCGATGTCGCGCATCCAGATGTCGTCGAGTTCGGTGACGACGTAGGTGATGTTGCTCTTGCCGCAATGCTCTTCGGCCAGGCTCCGCTCGTGCTCGCGACAGAAAACGGTAACCGGTTCATGGCGGGCGATGGTGTGCGCAATCAGGCCAATGGCCGCTTGCACGTCGGCGGTGAAATCCTCCCAGATCGCCTCTTGTGCACCAAAAGCAATGAAGGCTTGCTCGTGGCGATCGCCCTCATCCGGCATGCGCCAACCGACTTGGGTGGCTGCGTGCGCGGACAAAGGCGTCAGGCCAAATCCGATGGAGGCAACCGCCCCCATCCCCGCCACGACCGAAACCTGCTTGATGAACTCGCGACGCGTCGACATGTATTGATCCTTGGAAAGTGAACTCATTTTGCGGTGGCCGTCTTGAACTTGGTCCAGGTGCGCATCCGCGCGCGCATATCGGATTGTGGGATGTCCTTGCCCGGAATCAGCCGCGCATAGGTGGCTTCATCAAGATAGATGTCCGGGTTGTTGCGCATTGTCGCATCGACGCTCGGCCGCGCCTTGGCGTTGGAGGTCGGGTAGCCGGTGAAGTTACTGATGTCGGCCATGTTCTGTGGTTGCATGACGAAGTTGATGAACGCATAAGCGTACTCCGGATGTTTCGCATCGACCGGAATCGCCATGGTGTCCATCCACACGGTGGTGCCTTCACGGGGGATGCGGTACTCGAATCGGGTGCTTTTGCCGGCGCTGTCGGACGTCCGTTGCGCCTGGGTCATGTCGCCGCTGTAACCGAGCGACACGCACAGATTGCCATTAACCAGATCGGTCACCGGCTGCGACTGGAACTTGCGAATGTGTGGCCGCAGTTTCATCAGCAATTCACTCGCCGCCGCGAGGTCTTCGGGCCTGGCGCTGCGCGGTTCCCGACCGAGGTAATTGAGCACCACGGCGAGCACTTCGTCCGGTGAGTCGATCATCGAAATACCGCAGTCGGCAAATTTGCCGGCCAGTTCCGGCTTGAACAAGATATCGAGGCTGTTGACCGGCGCATCGGGCAAGCGCTGTTTGATCTGCTCATCATTGTAGGTCAGGCCGATGGTGCCCCACGTGTAAGGCACGGTGGCCTGACTCGAGGTTTCATACTGCCTGCGCAGTTTCTGCAAACCGGGCTCGATGTCGTCCAGCGCGGTGAGTTTACTGCGGTCCAGCGGCAGCAGGCTGCCGGCGCGCATCAAGCGTTCGGCCACCGTGTCGCCAGGGAAGATCAGGTCATAACCGCTGCCACCGGCGAGCATCTTGGCTTCCAGCGTTTCGCTGCCATCCATGACGTCATAGATCACTTTGATCCCGGTTTCGGCGGTGAATTTCGCCAGCGTGTCCTCGGCGAAATAATCGGCCCAGTTGTACAGCCTGAGGGTTTTCTCTTCGGCGTGCAGCGACGACGAGGCCAGTGCCAACCCCAAGGTGCCGAGCAACAACGTGTGCGCAATGCCCATATCAAACTCCTTGAGTGTTCCAGCGTGCATGAAGGTGACGACCGTCCTGACTCAACAACGCCCCGTACATCTCAGGGCGACGGTCGCGGTAGATGCCCCAGCTCAGGCGCTCTTCGCGCATGGCGCTCAAGTCCAGGCTGTGCACCAGCACGCCGGTGCTGTCACGGTCGGCCTCGGCGAGCATTTTGCCTTTGTGATTGCAGATGAACGACGAGCCATAGAAGCCCATTTGCAAGGTCGGATCGGTGGTCGCCGCTTCTCGGCCGACGCGATTGGCGGCCACCACCGGCAGGATGTTCGCGGCCGCATGGCCACGCATGGTCATCTGCCAGTGGTCACGGGAATCCAGCTCGGCGCAGCCAGGTTCAGAACCGATGGCGGTGGGAAACAGCAAGACTTCAGCGCCCATCAACGCCAGGCAACGGGCGGTCTCGGGGAACCACTGATCCCAGCAGATCCCCACGCCAAGGCGCCCGAACGCCGTGTCCCAGACCCGGAAACCGGTATCGCCGGGGCTGAAGTATTCCTTCTCCTGATAACCGATGGCGTTGGGGATGTGGGTCTTGCGATACACGCCCAACAAGCGCCCGTCGGCATCGGCCACGCTCAGAGAATTGAAATACGCGTTGCCGGCCTTCTCGAACCAGCTCAGCGGCAGCACCACGCCCAACTCCTTGGCCAAGGCGGCAAAGCGTTTGAGTACACGGCTGTATTGATATTCTTCGGCCAGTGCCAAGTGTTTGTGGCTTTGCTCGATGCAGAAATACGGCGTGGCAAACAGTTCCTGCAACAGGATGACCTGAGCGCCCTTCGCCGCGGCCTCGCGAACCAACTGCTCGGCAAGGTCGAGGTTGCGCGGCAAATCCCAGGTGCAGGGCATTTGGGTGGTAGCAATCGTCAATAGAGTCATGGCATCAACCCTTCACTGGCCAGGCAGGCTGTTGCTGGGTGATGCAATGCACCCCGCCGCCGCCATGGGCCAGATGATTGATCCGCACCGGCACCACTTCACGCCCAGGGAATGCCTGAGCCAACACTTCGGCCGCTGCGTGGTCGGCATCGATGCCGTAGGTCGGCATGATGATCGCGTCGTTGGCGATGTAGAAATTGGTGTACGAGGCGCAGAACACTTCAGCTTCAGTGTCCACTGCGTCAGTGGCTTCATAGAGTTCGATCAGCTCGAACTTCCGGCCTTGGGCATCGGTGGCCAGTTCCAGCGCGCGGCGATTCTCGCGAGCCACTTCGGCATACACCGACTGCTTGTCGTGTGTCGCGTCCACCAGCAACACGCCGGGGCGTGCGAATGCGCAGACACCATCGACATGGCCGTCAGTCATGTCGCCGGTCACGTAGTCCGGATCGCCCGGCAGCCAGATGGTTTTCTTCACGCCCAGCAGACGCGTGAAAATCTCCTCCATTTCAGTCTTGGTCATCCCGGGGTTGCGATTGGGATTGAGCAACACCGACTCGGTGGTGATCAGCGTACCCTCGCCATCGACATGGATCGCCCCGCCTTCGTTACTCAGCGGTGTGCCGAAGCACGGCAAGCCCAAGTGATTGAGTGCGCGGCGCGCCAGGCCTTCATCCAGATCGTGCGCCGACTTGCCGCCCCACGCGTTGAAGCGCCAACTCACACCGGCCAACCCTTGTTGCGGGTGGCAAACGAAGCTTGGGCCGGAGTCGCGACACCAACTGTCGTTCACCGCCAACTCGATCAGTTCGATGTTCGGACCACAAAGCGCCTTGGCACTCGCGACAGCAGACGGATCAACGACCATTTTCACCGGTTCGAAACGAGCGATGGCGTTGGCTACCCCGGCGAAATCCTTTTGCACTTGTGCGAGGGTGACGCGCCAACCCGACTCCCAGAGTGCCTGATTGTGTGGCCAGACCATCCAGGTCGCTGCGTGCTTTACCCATTCTGCCGGCATCAACCAGCCGCTGTTCTGAAGTTCGTTCTGCTGCATGACAATCGCCCTTGAGTTAAGTCATTGTGTTCAATGAAAATGACCTTTGCGGTCTTGGCATGCATGCTACGGCTGTAAAAACGGGCTAACAAACGATGGATTTTGCAGAAAAGTGATTAGAGGAACTTATCAATATGCTCAAGCACTGGCCCCCGCTCAGCACCCTTCGCGGCTTTGAGGCTGCTGCCCGCCTGGGCAGTTTTCACAAGGCCGCCGACGAGCTGCACCTGACCCAATCGGCGATCAGCCAACAGATTCGAACGCTTGAGGCGTACCTTGAACAGCCACTGTTTTTCCGCAGTGGACGCAGCGTCAGCCTGACCGATGCCGGCCACGATTTGCTCAGCACCACGCAAGCGTTGTTGCAGCAATTGTCGGTCGGCATTCGTCGTCTCGGGCAATACCAGAAACCCAATCAACTGGTGCTCAACACCACGCCGACGTTCGCTCGTCATTGGCTGCTGCCACGTCTTGGGGATTTTCGCCGGCAGCATCCGGAGGTTGATCTGTGGATTTTCAGCACCGATGAAGTCCCGGACATGGCCACCCAGACCATCGACCTCGCGGTGCGCGATGACATCAGCTCCCAGGCCGAATGCAGCTTCAAAGTGCTGCACGCCGATCGCCTCTATCCGGCGTGTCATCCCGATGTATTGGCCGTGCCCATCGAACAGCGCACCACCCTGCACGGCGAGCGGGAAATGGACTGGAGCCATTGGGACGTCGAGGCCGGCATCGATGTGGGGCAGAAGGATCAGGGGTTGAATTTTTCCGACCCCGGATTGCTGCTGGACGCGGCGTGCGCGGGGTTAGGGATTGCGCTGGTCAGCCAGTTGCTGAGTCGGCAGGCGCGTGACAACGGACTGCTGCAACCGTTGGTGGAGGAAACCATTCGCGGGCCGAACTGGGCGTTGCTGACGCACCGTGACAGTGAGAACAATCCGTTGGCGCGCAGTTTTATCGAATGGTTGCTGAACAACCTGACGTGACGCGGTCTTTTCGACATCCTGCAAAGCGCTTTCGCAGGCCTCAAGGTAAGCTCCTCGTTCCTCTTTGGAAACGTGACCCAGGGACGTACAAATGACCGTTGAAAGCTACGACCAACTCGCGATCTTCTCGGCCGTGGCGCAGGAGCGCAGTTTCACCCGCGCCGCTGCCAGGCTGGGCATGTCACAGCCCGCATTGAGCCGGGCCATGCGCCAACTGGAGGAGCGACTGGGCGTCAGATTACTGTCTCGAACCACGCGCAGCGTATCCCCCACGGAAGCGGGCGAACATCTGCTGAAAGTGATCGCCCCAAGGTTCGAAGAGATCGACATCGAGCTGGCATTGCTCAGCGAATTCCGCGACAAGCCCGCAGGCAAGCTGCGTATTACGGCCGGCGAGCATTCCGCGATTACGGTCCTGCAACCGGTACTCGCGAAGCTGCTGCCCGACAATCCCGATCTCAATATCGAAATCATCGTCGACTACGGCCTGACTGACATTGTGGCGGAAGGCTTCGACGCTGGTGTTCGGCTGGGTGAGCAGGTCGCCAAAGACATGATCGCCATGCGCATCGGTCCCGACATGCGCATGGCGGTTGTCGGCTCCCCTGCGTATTTCGCTCGATATTCGCAGCCGACCCTCCCAAGCGACCTCATGCAGCACAACTGCATTACGCTGCGCATGCCCACCTACGGCGGCCTCTTTCTCTGGGAGTTCGAGAAGGATGGGCAAGAACTGAACGTACGCGTCGAAGGCCAAATGGTGTTCAACAACATCGCCATGCGCATGGAGGCCGCCCTTCAGGGGTTGGGGCTGGCCTATATGCCCGAAGACCTGGTACAGGAGCATATTGCGCAAGGCCGGTTGATTCGCGTGCTCGCGGACTGGTGCGAGCCGTTCTCGGGGTACCACCTCTACTACCCGAGCCGACGCCAGAGCTCGCCCGCCTTCGCACTGCTGCGCGAAGCCCTGCGCTATTTGGGCTGATTTGCCTGGGCAGCATTCAGCGCCTCGTCGGCACGTTTGGCCGCATCGGCATGGCCTTGCTCCGCCAGCAGCCGGACCAATTGGCGCAATTGCGAAACGCTCAGGCCGACCCGCAGGCTGGCGGCCATGTGCGAACGCAGCTGTGACTCCACACCGGGGGTGGCGGCCAACGCTGCGACCGTGGCCAACTCACGACTTTGCCAGTCCAGGTTATCGCGCTCGAAAATATCGCCGAACAAATGCGCCTGCAGATACTGGTTGATGACAGGTGCAAAGTCGAACAGCGGGCCCTGAACAGGCGCGCCGGCAATGCGGGTCTGATTGGCCTTGCCCACCGCCAGCAGTTCACCTCCGGTGGGAATGATACGACCGGGCTCGCGCCCCGGATCGTCCTGGACGCCGTTTTTCTTGCGCGCCTCCACAACCCTCATCAGCTCTCCAAGTGCGTTGAGACTGCGTGGAAAACCGGTGTAGGCGTAGAGCTGCACCAATATTTCCTTCGCCTCGCTGACGGTCAGGCCCGCGTCCAGCCCCTGATTCAATGCAGTATTCAGCCCCGGCATGTTGCTGCTGGCCATATGGGCAGCAATCAGCGGGATGGCTTGCTGCCTCGCGGACAGCACCTCGGAAGCGAGATTTTCGGTGGACATTGATGTCGGCGTCACGGGCTCGTGGGCGCGGTATTGATCGTCGGTGACTTTCTCCAGCCAATCCACACTCTTGCCATTCACAGCACCGGTCACCGCCAGATGGGTCATGGGACTTGACGGTGCGGCGCCGTGCCAATGCTTGACGCCCGGCGGGCAGACGATCACGTCGCCGGGGAGGATTTCCTGCACAGGCTTGCCCCACTCCTGAGTCAAACCCACGCCGGAAACCACCACCAATCGCTGGCCTGCGGGATGGGTGTGCCAGGCCGAACGCGCCCCCGGCTCGAAGGTCACGTAGGCGCTGGACGCATTGATTTCATTCGTGACGGGGAACAAGGGGTCGACGCGCACTTGCCCGGTAAAGTAATCCGCCGGTCCCGCTGTGGAAGATTGGGAGCCTGCGCGACTGATCTGCTGAACGGACCGGGACTCACCGGCATTTTCAGCACCCGCAGCGCTGGCGAAGGGCGCTGCGACGCAAACTGCGATACCCAAAAGAGTGTTTTTCATAATGACCGATCCCTCAAGTCAGAGCGCTCTGGCGTAAAACGCGTTCAACTGCGCAATGGCGATGTCCACATACTCAGGCACCCAATAGGTTTCGATATGAGTTGCGCCATCGATGGTGAACAGCTTCTTGTCCTGTGTACCGGTGGCCTTGGCAAAGGCTTGCTCCGACATATACAGGCTGTCCGCCTTGCTGCCCGCGATCATCAGCAACGGCTTGTCGATCAGTTCGATCTGATCCGTCGCATCGAAGCTCATCAGGTCCAGCAGGCTACTCAGGGTGTATCTGAAGGTCGAGTTGGGGTGAGCATGAGTCTTGCCGTAGTACTCAAAACCCTGCCGATACAAATCAAATGGCAGCTTGGCGATCTGCTCGTCGGTGAGTTTGGCATCGCCGGTGTAGAGAATTTCTCCGCCTGCCGCTTCCTGGGCACGGGCAGCCGAAGCCTGCCGTAAACGCTCCTGAACGGTGGACAGCTGCGAATCCCTGTAGCCATTGCGCCGTACCCGTCCGGAATTGAACATGCTCACCGTTGCGATGGACTGGAAGCGCTTGTCGGTTTGTGCCGCCTTCAATGAATAGCCGCCACCGCCGCAGATACCGAGCAAGCCCAAACGCGAGCCGTCGGCGCCCGGATAGCCAGCGATAAAATCCGCCATGCCATGGATGTCTTCGACGCGGTTCGCCGGTTTGTCGACGTTGCGCGGCTGACCGCCACTGCCTCCCTGATACGCCGCATCCGCAGTGATCGTGATGTAGCCCTGATCTGCCAGGCGCTGGGCATACAGGCCTGCGACTTGTTCCTTCACCCCGCCATTGGGGTGTGCCACGACAACAACCGGGTACTTCTTCGCCGAGTCATAGTTCGCGGGGGTGTAAACGTTGGCGGCAATGTCCAGGCCATTGAGTTTGTAGGTGACCGGATGGATGTTGACCTTTCCGGGCTCGTTCTTCGTCAGCGCGCCACCGTAGGTCAATGTGAATGGGTTCTGCTTGTAGTCCCCTGCCTCGACTTCGGCTCCGGACATCCCGATCATGGCGGCCAGGAATGTGGCCTTTATCGTGGTTCGCGTCATATGAATATTCCTGCCAATTCCTGTTTCCAAGGTGCACGGCAGCCATGGCCGTGCGCGTAATCAATCAAGATTTTTTTCTGCGAGGAAGGTCGAAACCAGGTCCGCGATCTCGATGTTGTTCAAGTCAGAAAACGGGAAGTGGCTATTGCCCTTGATCCCGATCTCCGGCAAATGAATGAGCTTTACGTCACCGCCATGGCGATTCACCGCATCACGCCACAGGCGCGCCATCTCCAGACGGGCACGCCAGCTGTCCTGAGCAGGCAAACGAACCGGTTTGTCGGGGATGTTGTCGCCGTAGAAGATGAGGATGGGGATACGGGTCAGCGCTTCGAACTGTTCCTTCGAGACGATCTGTGCCGAGACTGTGTCGAATGCGCTGGGGATCGGCGCGGGACCTTCCCCCTCGGGAAACACGAAGCTGCTGCCCGGTTCAAATGCGACGATAGCCCGCACATGGCGGCTCTTGATCGCCGTCAGCCAACCGGGCCCGCCACCTTGCGAGTGGGTAAACAGAATGGCCGGCCCCGTCTTTTCCAGCAGCGCGGATACGCCATCGGATACGACCTCAATGTCATAAGGGCCGGTGTTGGGCGTCATCGAACGGAAGAACTGCTCCAGCGCCTGCGGACCCCGAGGGAATTGGCTGCCCTCGAAAGTGTCGGGCCACAGGCCAATGCGGAACTGGTTGAACCACATCTGCTCGTCCGCCACCGGTTTGATCGTCGTTTCAACCAGACTGCGTCCGGCATCGCCACGGCGCGGCTGGTCGATCAACCAGGTGGAGAAGCCGCGACGCAAGAAGATGTTCTGAAACCCTTCGCGTCCGTCAGCCGTCGTTTCCCAGGATTTCGCAGACTGCCCCGCGCCATGCCACATGACAATCGGCAACGGGCGAGCGTCAACCGGGACCTGGTAGAACGCATACACATGGTCGCCATGGTAGCTTTGGCCATCAGTCAGGGCAGGCTTGTAGGGGTCAAAGATGCCCGGCTGAGTCTCAACCCTCCCGCCGGCAATCACGCTGCCCTGCTCCTTGATGACCAGCGGACTGCGCTCGTCCGCTTCGGCGACCGCAGAGGTGCACAGGGCAAAACACAGGGTGCCCGCCTTTGCCAGGGCTGAAACACGATAGAGAATAACGGGATGGGTCATGGGGTGCTCTCGGCGAGAAACGCAGAGAAGCAACTTACCCTCAGACTATTGATTGATAAACAGTACTAATCGGATAGCACTAATACCAAAATCACATAAATGTGATGAGAATGCCCAACACTTTCCCTGTAGGAGCGAGCCTGCTCGCGATGGAGGCCAACGATAACGCGCGCTTTCTGAGTAAACGCGTTGCGCCTGAGTTCATCGCGAGCAATCGAGCGTCGACCGGCTGCTCCTACCATTTTGCTCAGCCCTTGGCTGCCATCGCGGTCACTTCCACACGCATGCCTTCAACTGCCAGCGAGGCCACGCCAACAGCCGCACGCACCGGCCACGGTTTGGCGAAGAAGCGCTTGTACACCTCGTTGAACGCGGCGCGGTCGGCCATGTCGGTGAGGTAGATGGTCAGGTGCATGACGCGGTCCATGGAACTGCCGGCGCGCTCCAGCGCAACCTTCAATGCCTGCAACGTGCATTCGCTCTGCAGGGTGATGTCGCCCAGTTCCAGGCTGCCGTCGGCGCGGGTCGGGATCTGCGTGGAGACCAGGATGCCGTTGAAGCCGGCCACGTCGGAGGAGATGGAATCCGCGTCGGGATCAGGGGTGAAGGTGATGTCTTGGTTCGCCATGGGGTTCTCTTGTTCGAGGAAGTAAAAAGTGTGGGGAGTTTACAGCTTCACCGGGTGACTTGCGCCTCCCCTGCGGCGGGTGAATTGCTGTTCAGTCACCACGCTGCCCCACTGACTGCCTTGTTGTTCGTGGGTCAGCTCAAAACCTTCAGCTTCATAAAGCCGACGCGCGGCGTCCAGGCCCTTGAACGTTGCCAGCTCGATCGCCTCGAAGCCGAACCGGTCGCAGAACTCCACGGCCTCGCGCAACAACTGACGGCCGACCCCGCCACCACGGCAACCGTCATCAAGGATGAACCAGCGCAGGTGGGCCTGGTTGTTACCCAGATCCTGCCCGTCGATGGCAATCGAGCCGACGATGCGATCATTCACTGTCGCCACCCAGAGGTTGTTGCAGGGCTGGTTCAGACGCCCCACGAACTCAGCGATGCCGCTGGCGACTTTGCTCTCGAAAAACTGCCCGAACCCTGAGTGCCTGGCGTAGAAAATGGCATGCATTTCAGTCACGCGCCCAACGACACCGGGACGGTAACCGACGCTGATCTCGACCGGGTTGCCCGGCGCTTTTCCTTCGCCGGTACGGTGTGCATTCAGGGCGTGGGCATACGCCGCCAGCCCTTGGGCGACCGCTTGTTGTTGTGATGGATTCAAGTGTTCCAGCGCCGTTTGGACCTGCGTTCGCCCATAAGCATGGATCGCAGCCACCGTGCGCCGGCCCTGCTTCGTCAATTGCAGGCGCTTGACGCGACCATCGCTGTCGGCACTTTCCACCAGCTCGCCGGCCTTGATGAGCTTGGCCACCATGCGGCTGACACTGGACTTGTCCAGATCGAGCAATTGCACGAGTTGAGCGGCGGTCAGCGCCAGGTGTGCTTCGATTTCCAGCAGCGCGTGTACGGCTGAAGGTGAGTAGTCGGTTGCCGCCAGCGTGGCGCGCATGAAGCCCAACTCACGCACCATTGTGCGTGACGCAGAGCGGATTTCTTCAACCAGAGCGGGATGAGTGGTCACTTCAGGCCTCCCCTGAAAAATAGTTGCACCATACAACCATATTTCAGTGTGAGGGTTCAACAGGCGCTGAGTCAAACGCTCTGCATCAGTTATTTATACTCAAATGCCAGCTTAATAATATTTTACCGATAACAGGGTCATCCCTAGTCTTGAGCCCAAGAAATGGCAGGCCGTTCGCGACCTAAATCCAACTCGAAGGGTATAGAGATGACCACTGAAAAAATAAAAACAGATACGCTGATTGTTGGTGCCGGTCAGGCTGGCGTGGCCATGAGTGAACACCTGAGCAAACTCGGCGTGCCGCACCTGGTGCTGGAGCGCAATCGTATCGCCGAACGCTGGCGCACCGGGCGCTGGGATTCGCTGGTGGCGAATGGTCCGGCGTGGCACGACCGTTTTCCGGGCCTTGATTTTGACGACCTCAGCCCCGACGAGTTTGCACCGAAAGAACGCGTGGCCGATTACTTCGAAGCCTACGCGAAGAAATTCAACGCGCCGATCCGCACCGGCGTGGACGTGCTGAAAGTTGAACGCAACGTTGGCCGTCCGGGTTTCACCATCGAAACTTCTGAAGGCGTGATCGAGGCCAACCGTGTGGTCGCCGCCACCGGGCCTTTCCAGCGGCCGGTGATTCCGCCGATTGCGCCGCAGGATCAGCCTTTCCTGCAAATCCACTCCGCCGATTATCGCAACCCGCAGCAACTGCCTGAAGGCGCAGTGCTGGTGGTTGGCGCGGGCTCGTCCGGCGTGCAGATCGCCGATGAATTGCAGCGGGCCGGCAAGCAGGTTTACCTCTCGGTCGGCGCCCACGACCGCCCGCCTCGCGCCTATCGCAACCGTGATTTCTGCTGGTGGCTGGGGGTGCTTGGCGAGTGGGATCAAGCGGCGATGAAGCCCGGTCGCGAACACGTGACCATCGCGGTCAGCGGCGCACATGGCGGCCGTACGGTGGACTTCCGCGGCCTCGCTCATCGCGGCATTACGCTGGTCGGCCTGACCCAGGCGTTCAACGGCGGCGTGGCGACCTTCCAGCCGAACCTGGCCGAGAACCTGGCGCGTGGCGACGAGAATTATCTGGCGCTGCTCAACGCCGCCGACGCCTACATCGAACGCAATGGCCTGGACCTGCCGCAAGAACCGGAAGCGCGCATCACTTTCCCCGATCCGGAGTGCGTGACCCATCCGATTCTTGAGCTGGACCTGGCCAAGGCCGGCGTGACCTCAATCATCTGGGCCACCGGTTTTGCCACGGACTACAGCTGGCTGAAGGTTGATGCCTTCGACGATAAAGGCAAACCACAGCATCAACGCGGTGTGTCGAGCGAACCGGGGGTGTACTTCCTCGGTTTGCCTTGGCAGTCCCGTCGCGGCTCTTCGTTCATCTGGGGCGTTTGGCATGACGCCAAGTACGTGGCGGATCACATCGCCATTCAGCGTTCGTACCTCGACTACCACGATGCGGCGCAACGCGAGGCGGAAGTTGTTTCGCTCGCCCCTAAAAAAACTGTCAGCGCTTAAGCCATTTTCCAGGAGCTTCACATGTCCACGCCAACCCATACCCGTATTCGCATGTTCAACACCAAGGAAACCTACCCGAACCAGAGCCTGGACAATGACCTGTGCCAGGCGGTCCGCGCCGGTAACACGGTTTATGTCCGTGGCCAGGTCGGGACTGATTTCGAAGGCCGTCTGGTGGGCCTTGGCGACCCGCGTGCACAAACCGAGCAAGCCATGCGCAACGTCAAGCAGTTGCTGGAAGAGGCTGGCAGCGACCTCAGTCACATCGTCAAAACCACGACTTACCTGATCGATCCGCGGTATCGCGAGCCGGTGTATCAGGAAGTCGGGAAGTGGTTGAAAGGTGTGTTTCCGATTTCGACCGGGTTGGTGGTATCGGCGTTGGGGCAACCGCAGTGGTTGATGGAGATTGATGTGATTGCGGTGATTCCCGAGTAGACCGAGTCGCGGCCTTCGCGTGCAAGCTTCGCTCCTACAGGTGATCCGAATTTCCTGTAGGAGCGAAGCTTGCTCGCGAAGAGGCCCGCCCAGACACCTCATTTGCCAAGGAGCAAACCCCATGACCTTCTCCATCGCCGCCCGTTGCCCCGAAACCGGTCAGTTCGGCATCGCCATCAGTTCTTCCAGCATCGCCGTCGGCGCCCGCTGCCCGTGGCTGCTGCCGGGTGTCGGCGCCGTCTCCACGCAAAACATCACCCTGCCCTCCCTCGGCCCGGACGTCCTCGCCCTGATGGAGCAAGGCCTCGCCCCCTTCGATGCGCTGGACAAGGTCCTCACGCGCAACGGCTACAGCCAATACCGGCAGATCACCGCCATCGACCACCTCGGCCAGACCGCCCACTTCAGCGGCGCGCAAACCCTGGGCAACCACAACGCCGTGTCCGGCGAACAATGTGTGGCCGCCGGCAACATGCTTGCGGACCGGGGCGTGATCGAGGCGATGGTCGAGGCCTTCGAACACGGCGAAGGTCAACTCGCCGACCGCTTGCTCGCCGCGATGAAAGCCGCCATCGCCGCGGGTGGCGAAGCCGGGCCGGTGCATTCGGCAGCGATGGTGGTGGTCGGCGAACTGACCTGGCCGATCATCAACCTGCGGGTCGACTGGGCAGATGAAGACCCCATCGGTGGGTTGGAAAAACTCTGGGACGCCTACCGCCCACAAGTCCAGGACTACATCGACCGCGCCCTCGCCCCGGACAAATCCCCCGGCTACGGCGTCGCCGGAGACGACCGATGAGCAGCAGCCGCGACGTGCTGCAAACCCTGGTGGCGTTCGACACCACGAGCCGCGAATCGAACCTGCTGCTCATCGAGTTTGTCCGCGACTATCTCGCGAGTCTCGATGTGCCTTGTGAACTGATCTACAACGAGCAGCGCAGCAAGGCCAATCTGTTTGCCACGATCGGCCCGGCGGACAAGCCGGGCATCGTGCTGTCGGGACATACCGACGTGGTGCCCGTCGATGGCCTGCCGTGGACCGTTGCGCCGTTCGAACTGACCGAGTGCGATGGCAAGTTGTACGGTCGCGGTACGGCGGACATGAAGGGCTACATTGCTTGCGTGCTTGCCCTCGTTCCGTCCTTGGTAAACGCTTCGCTGAGACTGCCGGTGCACATCGCGCTTTCGTACGATGAAGAGGTCGGCTGCCTCGGTGTACGTTCCTTACTGGCGGAACTGGAACTACGCCCGGTCAAACCGATGCTCTGCATCATTGGAGAACCGACTGAGCTGAAACCGGTGCTCGGGCACAAGGGAAAACTGGCGATGCGCTGTGATATTCACGGTGAAGCGTGCCATTCGGCGTATGCGCCGCTTGGGGTCAATGCCATTGAGTACGCCGCCGAATTGATCGGCGAACTGGGACGAATCGGTAACCGACTGAAAGCGTCCGAGCATCACGATGCGCGTTTCGATCCGCCATTTTCCACCGTACAAACCGGTGTGATTTCCGGTGGAAAAGCCTTGAACATCGTTCCGGCCGATTGCCGCTTCGACTTCGAAATACGCGCCCTGCCCTCGCATGATCCGAGTGAAGTCGCCCAGGAACTGAAAACCTACGCCGAGCAGCAAGTGCTGCCGCGAATGCGTGCGGTCAGTGAACAGAGCGAGATTCGCTTCAGCGAGTTGTCGGCGTATCCCGGATTGGCGACGGATGCACACAGCGAAGCGGCTGAGTTGATCGCTGCATTTTCCGGTTCCAGGGAATTTGGAACAGTGGCCTTTGGCACCGAGGGCGGCCTGTTTGACGCCGCAGGAATCCCCACCGTTGTCTGTGGCCCCGGGAGCATGGATCAGGGCCATAAACCGGATGAGTTCGTCAGCCTCGAACAACTCAATGCCTGCGACGCGATGCTGCAACGAATGCTCACATCCATTTGTAAATAAAACCAATATTCGTGACCGCACGC